>JAWOFF010000115.1:0-3531 GCA_046482325.1 Desulfosalsimonadaceae bacterium | reverse complement strand
CCTACGACCGCGGCTATCATCTGCTGATCCACGTCCTTTCCACCACTTCCCGGCCTTACGGCATCTTTTTCTGCTTTCTGGAAAAAAAGCCGCTGGAGTGGCGCATCGTGGACAAGATGACCACCATTATCTGCAAATCCACATGCTACGCCCTGGAAAATTTTGACCTTTATCAGCAGATAGATCAGAAGAATGCGGCCCTTACGGAGAAAAACCGTCAGCTGTCCCGCTCGGAGCTTCTCTATCGCAACACCTTTGAAAATACCGGCAATCCCACGGTTATAACCGATGCAGACGGCCTTCTCACCTATTGCAACAGCCAGTTTGCGGCATATTCGGGCTGCGAGCGAGCCGATCTCGCCAGGCGGAAAAACCTTGCGGATTTTATCACAGGCCCGGGCAGCGTTGATTTCGCCGAACTGCTTGCAAAGTCCGGAAATGACGATTTAGGCGAGCCTGACGAGTTTATTTTCGAGAATATGCATGGCGAGCACAGAACCGTGTTCCTGAAAATCTCCCCGCTGGAAGTGGAGAACCAGTACATTGTTTCCCTAAATGATGTCACCGCCATTAAAGAGGCGGAAAAACAGCTTGAGTTCCAGGCCTTCCACGACCCGCTGACCCATCTGCCCAATCGCGTGCTTTTCCAGGACCGGCTTGCCCAGGCGATTAAAAAAAAGAAGCGCTACAGCGGCTACAACTTTGCTGTTTTGTTTATCGATCTGGACCGCTTTAAAAGTATAAACGATACCCTGGGCCACAACGTAGGCGACCAGCTTCTGATGCAGACAGCCAGGCGCATTTCCGACGCGGTTCGGGAGGTTGACACTGTTGCCCGCTACGGTGGAGATGAGTTTTTGATCCTCCTGGAAAACATTCCGGATCAGTCTGCCTGCGAAGCGGTAACACAGCGGATTCTCGACCGGTTTGCCGAGCCCGTGCATATCTGGGGCCACGAGATAATGCTAAGGCTCAGTATAGGCGTGCTTCTGGGCGGCCGCCAGGCGGTAGAACAGACTGATGTGGTACGCCTTGCGGACATGAGCATGTATGAGGCCAAAAAGCTGGGCCGCAACAGGGTGGTATACGCCCATGAAATCGCGGAAAAGGAGATCGAGGAGAAACTGCACCTGGAAAGCCATCTGCAGAAGGCTATTCAGAAAGGCGAGTTCTATATCGCTTATCAGCCCCTTATGGATCTTTCGCAAGACCGTCTTTACGGCGTGGAGGCTCTGGTGCGATGGGAGCATCCCGAGCTGGGGCTGATCGGACCTGTAAACTTTATCCCCATAGCCGAAGAGACGGGTCTTATCATTCCGCTGGGCCGCAAAATCCTGGAGCTTGCCATGACGGATTTTGCCGTGTGGCGGGAGCTTTACCCTCAGGCAAAAGACCTGTATTTAAACATTAACATCTCTGTCAGGCAACTGGTCAAACAGGGGCTTGCGGAAGACATACAGCAGATTGCAGAGGCCGCCGGCATGCCGCTTAGCCATCTGACCCTGGAGATTACGGAAAGCGTTTTTATTGAGGATACGGCGCCTGTCATTGAAACCATCAACCGCTTAAAGAAGCTTGGGATCTCAATATCCATTGATGATTTCGGCACGGGCTATGCCAGCCTGAAATATCTGAAACAGTTCGCAATCGACCACGTGAAGATAGATAAGCTGTTAATCAGCAACATCCTGGAAGATGAGACAAATTTCAATATTGTGGCATCGATGCTGGAGTTGTGCCAAAAGTTAAACCTCCGGGTCATGGCCGAGGGAATTGAGGAGCCTGATCAGCTCGAGAAGCTCAGACAGATGAAGTGCGGCTTCGGACAGGGCTTCTATTTTTCTCCGCCGAAGACCCGGGCGGACACGGAAGAACTTATAAGCCGGCAGGATTTGCCCCGCAACTGAGAAGCCATTTACCTTTAGTTGATTTTGTGCTCGTCCAGCCCGCGTTTTTTGATTTTTTCCAGAAGGGTGGTGCGTTTCATATTCAGCATAAGGGCCGCCTCTTTTTTGTTCCAGTCCGTACTGTAGAGCGCCTTTAGAATCAGGCGGTTTTCGAATTCGTTTGTCATGGTGTGAAAATCCAGGGGTTCGGATTTCTCTCCCATTTTCTGATGCGTCTCTTCAGCCGTTTCTCCCAGAGCCTGAAATTTTTGCGGCAGTGCGGACACATCCACCGTGTCGCCGCTGTGCAGGATGCACATCCGCTGGACCAAATTCTGCAATTCCCGCACATTGCCCGGCCAGTCGTGGGCTTTCAGCTTCTCCAGCGCCTGCTTTGTAAAGCCCAGGGGCACGTTTTGTCGTCCCCTGTTGTAGAGGAGCAGAAATTTTTCCACCAGTTGCTCAATGTCCTCCGGCCGCTCCCGCAGAGGAGGCAGCGTAATGGGCACCACGCTGAGCCTGTAGAACAGGTCTTCCCGGAAGACACCGTCCGCAACCGCTTGCTCAAGATCTCTGTTTGTGGCGGGGATGACGCGCACATCAATTTCTATTGATTTGACAGATCCGATCGGTTCAAAGGACTGTTCCTGCAGCACCCGCAAAAGCTTGGCCTGCAGGGACGGCTTCATGTCCCCGATTTCATCCAGGAAAAGCGTGCCCTTGTCCGCATGCTGCAGCCTTCCTCTTTTGGTGCGGTTGGCGCCGGTAAAAGCCCCTTTTTCATAACCGAACAGCTCGCTTTCCAAAAGTTCCTCCGGGATGGCCGCACAGTTGACCGGTACGAAATTGTAATGGCTGCGTTTCGGTGTCATGTCGTGGATGGCGCGTGCCACAAGTTCTTTGCCGGTGCCGGATTCGCCCTTTAGCAGGACATTGCCCTGGCCGCTTGCAGCTATTCGCTCGATGGTCTGAAAAAGCTGCTTCATGGGCCTGGACCGGCCGATGATGCCGGAGAATCCGTCGTCTTTGCGCAGCCTGGGCTGCTGTTCCAGGCTCATGCGCAGCAGTTTCTGGTATTGCAGGGCCACTTTGATGACTTCCAGTATCTCCTGCTGGTCAGGGGGCATATTAATGTAGAAAAACGCTCCCGCCTGCAGCGACTCCACTATATGGCCGCGGTTGCCGGGCGGCATGATTGCGACGGGTACAAGGGCGGGATTTGCGCCTACTGCTTTATCAATGAGTTCCAGCCCTGCCTTGTCCGGGAAGAACAAGTCGGTAAACAGCAGCTCCATCCTGTGGTTTTTGTGGATTTGGTCCAGAGCTTCTGTCGGATCTTTGGCATGGGATACAGAGGCTTCGGTCATTCTCCGCAAAAGCGAGGCCAGGGAGCCTTCTTCGGGTTTTCCCGGCTCTGCAACCAGGATATTGATTTCGTTTAGCATTTTTATTCCGGTAGATTAAAAGTTGATGGGCTCGTAAAAAGCTCTCTATTGCGCCGCAGCGGTATTTTTGCAGGCAAGAGTCAAATTACTGACATGGAATGAAATTGTCAAGAAGTGAATTTGGGCGGAAAGCGCTTCGAATTCTGCTTCAGCCCATCGATTGTTGTGTGTTCTGCCGCAGTTCGCGCCTTTTTGTTGCG
>JAWOFF010000096.1:0-3077 GCA_046482325.1 Desulfosalsimonadaceae bacterium | reverse complement strand
TCCAGGAACGAATCCGGGAACTCGACCGCATAGAGCTGATCGCTCGCCGTGTGGACCGTTTTACCCGGGAGGAGGCCGGATACTGGCATTCCCGGATAACCACCTACGGAGATGCGGCAAACCGGTGGGCCATGGCCGGAATGAAGATCATGCTGGCCGGGCATCCCAAAGACCCCAACATTGAAAAAATGCTGTCAGAGCTCCGTCTTCGCGCCTGACAATCTTTACGGAGAAAAAAAGAAATATGACCGAGCCATGGAAAGACGACTTGCGGCTAATCGAGGCAGGCTTTCCCTGCCACCAGGTGGGGGCTGAAACCCAGCGGGAAAGGGGTGCCAGTTCGGCCCTGCCGCCTTTGTATTTTCTTCATGTCTGGTGGGCGCGTCGCCCCCTGACCCCCAGCCGTGCGGCAATACTTGCATCCTTGCTTCCTGCAGACACTGACCCAAACTGGTTCCTGCGCCAGCTCGGCATTGAAAAGCGGGTGGCGGAGATCAACGGCGTGCAGTGGACCCTGACCGGGGATCTGCTAAAAAAGATAAAGAAAGTCGATGGAAAAGAGGTCTTAGAAGTAGATGACAAGGTCATAAGAGCCATTGAAAATGAAAACAAAATCAGGGCGAACCTGCACCAGTATTTACGTCAGTGCCGGCATGACGAGAACCTGTTTAGTTTCCAAAACGTTATTGAAAAATGGCTGGAAGAAACAAAACCCTTAACCGGCGCTTCAATAGGAATGAAACTAGAGGTTATTCGTGAGCCGGCTGATCCGGCTTGGGCCAACGAAAAAAAGGCATTGGGCAAGGCCTCAGGGAAATGGTTTCCCGGGGATCCATATGGTTATTCACGTGCATTTCAAATGGCTCCAACAGCCTCGGTCACCGAAAACAAAGTGGTTCTTGATCCTACTGCCGGGGGCGGATCCATACCTTTTGAAGCTATACGTTTAGGCTACAAGGTGATCGCTAACGAACTTAATCCTGTTGCTGCTGTGATATTGCATGGAACCCTTGAATACCCCGCCAAATATGGCCATGACCTGATCGTTGAAATAAAAAAATGGGGAAATTTACTGCTGCAACGAGCAGAGAAAGGCTTGTACCAAGTCTTTCCGGACAAACAAAGCCTACCTGATAATGAAAGTCAGGCCTTGAAAAAATCTTTTTCAGCCTTTCCCGAATATACAAAGACATTCAACAGCGAAAACATAATGGATTACCTTTACTGCCGCCAGGTTACCTGTCCGAACTGCGGCGGGAAGGCGCCACTGCTGAATACCTGCTGGCTGAGTAAAGTAGCCGAGGATCAATGGGGCGTCAAAATCATCCAGGACGGCAGGCAGCAAAACGGCAATGTGCGGTTTGAAACCTACAGAGCAGTCAGAGGCAAGGGGCCCGGCGGTGAAGATCCGGATTTTGCGACTGTAAAAAGAGGCATCGGCTCCTGCGTGCACTGCAGGCAGGCAATTGATACCAAAGAAATCAAGGCCCAGGCCAGGGGCGAGTCGCCCCACGGCCGGTGGGAAGACCGGCTCTACTGCGTGGTGGCTGTCCGCCACCAGCCGAAACTGGATAAAAACGGGAAACTGCAGCGATATAAAAGCGGCGATAAAAAAGGAGAGATCAAGACGGAAAAAGTCCGGTTTTTCCGCCCGCCAAACAGGCAGGATCTGGATGCATTGAAGGAGGCTGAAAAACGCCTGCATGAAAATTGGGATCGTTGGGACTCCCAGGGGTTGATCCCTACAGAAAAAATTCCCCTTGCCCACAAGACCAAGGAGCCGCTGCGGGTAGGCATGAACCGCTGGTGCGACATGTTCACCCCCCGCCAGCTTCTGGGCCACCTGACACTGGTAGAAGAGCTCAACCGTCTGAAACCGCAGATCCTTTCCGAACTGGGAGAAGACAAGGGCAAGGCGGTGGTGACGTATCTGCAGTTTGCCATTGACAAAGTTCTTGATTATAACAGCAGGCAAACTCTATGGCACGCAAGTCGCGGGGTTATCGCCCATACGTTTACCCGTCATGATTATTCATTTAAATGGACTTTTGGTGAAATGGTCCTTACAGGACCCAATTCGGGGTTTGCATGGGGGATTGACCAAATTATTGATGCTGTATCAAATTTAGCCCAACTGGCTCACAAACATAATTCCGAACCAAACATATCAATAACAAACTCAACGGCTGCACATATAAAATCCGTGGAAGACAGTGCCGTCGATTTGGTCTGTATCGATCCCCCGTACTATAATAATGTCCAGTACGCTGAATTATCAGATTATTTTTATGTGTGGATGAAACGAACATTAAAAGATTTATATCCCGAGTACTTTTCAAGACGCCTTACCAATAAAAATGACGAAGCTGTTGCAAATCCTGACCGTGACGGAAACGCCAAAAAGGCGAAGCAAACTTATGAAGAAATGATGGGCGAGATTTTCCAAGAATCTTTTAGGATGCTTAAACCTGATGGGTTAATGACGTTGATGTTTAATCATAAAAGCCAGGAAGCTTGGGAGGCGCTTACGAAATCGATTATTACAAGCGGCTGGATAATAACGGCTGCTTTTCCTGTTGAATCAGAATCCTCTGTAGACATACACCATAAAGAAATGGCCGCCACGGTCAGCTCTATTTTTATCTCATGCCGCAAGCGCACCTCCCAATCCACAGAACCCGCCCCCTGGACCGGATTCGGCGGCACAGGCGTCCAGCAGCGGATTCAAAAAGCTGTTGCCGAAGGACTTGAGGAGTTTCGGTCTTTAAAGCTCAACCCTGTAGACGAGATGGTCGCATCCTACGGTCGTGCGCTGCGGGTTCTCTCTGATCAATGGCCGGTTATTGACGGAGACGAGGAAGTCGGCCCAATCCGCGCCATGAACGAGGCCAGCCGGGTGGTTTCTGAAAACCAGATCAGACGGATTACAGGCGGCCGCTTAAATGTTGCCGACTTGGTCCCTGAGGCGGCCATGGCAGTGACCCTGTTCGGTATATTCCGCCTTGCAGAGTTTCCATATGACGAGGCCTTGAATATTTCCCGCAGCTTAAACATTGCCCTTGAAAACAAGTCCGGCG
>JAWOFF010000088.1:0-20136 GCA_046482325.1 Desulfosalsimonadaceae bacterium | reverse complement strand
GAAAAACTGACCATCTGGGCCAACCGGTCCGCAGCCATTGTATAGCCGGCCGTATAACTCAGGTCGTGCCTGTTTTGGGCCTCCACAACCGGTATGCCCAGTTTGTCGCGCCGTATTGCAGCATCTTCGGTCAAGTCCGGTAACATCGCGGAGCCGGTATCCGGGTGCACTGTGTCGCGGACCGCGTAGTCGATTACCGTACAAGCCGACATGGACATCACAAGAGCGGCAGCAAGAAACAGCATTTTCTTCATCCTGCGCTTTTTTCTTTCCGAACCGGGGGGGTGGGGTTTAGTATGCGGGATTTTACGGGGATACATGTTATATTCTATAGCATACATACTTTACCAACTTCAAAGGTTCTGTTAAATACAGAAAGCGGATATTTTTTTAGCGGAGAAGCAATGTTTTACAGTAAAAAGCGGCTTGCAGCCCCGGCGATTCTGCTGTTTTTTTTAGCAGCAGGGCTTCTGCAGGCATGCCAACAGGAAAACAAATACACAAAAATCAAGCTCGAAGAAGTCATCGGCCACGTAGCCCTGCCTGATTTGGAAGATTCCGCCGAAAACAGCGCCGGCGGAATTAAAAAGGTTGCAACCGTCCGGCGAACGCGGGAGAGTGGTTCCGCGATCAAGCCTTTGCCAGCGGATATCGATACCGAATTGCCCGATTTTTCCCGCTATGATGACGTCCGGGAGAAAAAGACCGCATTTTTTAATTTTCTGCGCCCCATCGTCCGCAAGGAAAACCGGGAGGTGTTAAAAGAGCGGGCCTATGTGCTTCTCAAGTGGCAGCGGTTCCGCAAAGGGGAAGAACTCTCGGAGCTGGAAGTACAGTATCTGCGACGGCTTGCCGAAAAATACCGCGTGGATGCCGGGTATTCGGATGGCACCGGCTTTTTTCGGGAGATGCTGATCCATATTGATAAAATTCCCGTGTCGCTGGCGCTTATCCAGGCGGCGAAGGAATCAGCCTGGGGCACCTCCTATTTCGCCAGAAAGGGCAACAACCTGTTCGGGCAGTGGTGCTTTCAGGGCGGATGCGGCATTGTTCCCAGACGGCGCCCGGAGGGGGCGAGCTATGAAGTCCGGAAATTTGCCGATGTTTCAGGATCGGTTCGCGCCTACATCCGGAATTTAAATTCCCACCCGGCATACAAGGAAATGCGCATGAAGCGCTATCGCATGCGCCTTGCAGGCCTGCAGCCGGATCCTCACCTGATGGCGGGCGGCCTGGAAAGCTACTCCGAAATAGGCATGCAGTACGTAAAGACCGTACGCCAGATGATCCGGGGCAATGAGAAATTCATGGGCATTCACGAACCGGCTGCAGGCTCTTAAAAAGCGATTAATGCCGCCGCGGCGGTATTTTTGCAGAAAGTAATGTAAAGCTATGGTATATTTTATAAGGTGCTTCCATGGCGTACGCAGGGATTTGCAAGAGATGAAAACCGCCGCAAAACTGTTTTATTGTATTTTGGCCGGCGCTTTGTTGATCACCTTCTGCAGTACTGCAGCCTCTGCCGGACCAAAGAGCGCCACCATCGCCTATGCCAGGTGGTCATGCGCGGAAGCCGCATCCCACGTGGTCAAGGCCGTGCTGGAGGAAAAAACGGGATACGTGTGCAGGCTGATGCCGATGGGCGCCGAGGCCATGTGGCTTGCCACCGCGAGCGGGGACGTGGACGGATTTGTCTGTGCATGGCTGCCGAGTCTCCACCAGCACTACTACGGAAAGGTGGAGAACAATGTGGTGGATATGGGGCCCAATCTGACAGGCACAAAGGTGGGACTAGTGGTTCCGGACTACGTGCCGATAGACTCTATTGCCCAATTGGAGGAGCATGCATCAAAGTTCAGCGGGCAAATCATCGGGGTGGATCCGGGCGCGGGCATTATGAGCTTTACCAGGGAGGCGATCAAGGCCTACGACATGGAGCATATGGAGCTTGTCGAAGGAAGCGGCGCTTCCATGACCAAAACCCTGGCCAGCAAAATCGAAAAGCATGAGTGGGTTGTCATAACCGGCTGGACACCGCACTGGAAATTCGCCAGGTGGGATCTGAAATACTTAAGGGACCCCAAAAATGTGTACGGCGGAGAGGAATCCATTCACACGGTGGTCAGGAAACATCTGAAACAGGATAAGCCGGACCTGTATCGTTTTCTCGATAATTTTTACTGGCATCCGGAGGACATCCACGAGGTAATGGACCGGATCCAGAAAAGCGGAAAATCCTGTGAAAGCGCCGTGCAATGGGTGCGGGGGCATCCGGAAAAAGTTACGGACTGGCTTGAAAACTAGGGAAGCCGGTTTTTTCGGAAAGCAAGCGGGGATGCGAATACCAGAACCCCTGCGAACCTTAAAATAATTCAGAAATAAATAGTTTTAAAAATTTGAAACGCTCAGTTTAGGTGTAAATTGCTTGGTTCAGGTTGGGGAAAAGCACTGAACCACTTGTTCAGAGGCTGAGTCTACGGCAACGCAATTACGGAGAAAGACGGGGCGGCAATATGAAAATCAGGGAAATAGTACAAACGACACCCAACTTTCAGGTGTTATCCGAGGATGAGATTGAGCGCATCTATTTCGACGCGCTGGGAATTATCGAAAGCGACGGCGCCCGGGTGTACAGCCAGCCGGCACTGGATCTGCTTAAAGACAGCGATGCGCTGGTAACCGATACCGACCTCGTACGAATTCCCACAAGACTGGTGGAAACAGCGCTGCGCTGGCACCCCAGGAAATTGACTGTTTCCGGCAGAAACGGGGAGCGCTCCGTGCGCCTACAGAAAGACGAGCTGGCTTTCGGCGCGGGTCCGATCTATCCCCTGGCACCCTTTGACAAGGAAGATTTATCGGGAAAGTCAGCATATGAAGCTGTTTATGACACTGCCCGGCTGGTGGATAATCTTTCCAATTATGATTTTATCACCGGCCCTTTACTACGTTCCGGGCAGGACGATGCCGGGTTTTCTCCGGATAAAGTGGTTGCAATGATGGATGGCTGCAAAAAGCCCTTATTGCTTGGAAGCCGGGATAGAGAAGAGCTTTCGCTTCTGTGGCAGATGGCAACGCTTGTATGCGGAGGGGAAAAAGAATTTTGTCTGAGCCCGCTTTTTGCTCATTACGTTCAGATAGACACGCCGCTCACCCTTTCCGCGGTGGAGGCTGAAAAACTTCTGTTTTGCGCGGAAAAGGGGATTCCATGCGTGTGTGCTTCCCATGCGATTGCAGGGATTACCGCCCCCTCGACCATTGCCGGTATGCTGGTGGTGACCCTGGCTGAAACCATGCTGGCTTCTGTGATTTCCTACCTGAAAAAACCCGGCATGCCGCTTATTCGTGGCGGATTGACGACGATTCCTCAGCCATGCGAGGATCTTGCCTGCTACAGCGCACCGGAACTTCCCCTGAGCGAGGCCGCAAACACGGATGTTTCCAAGTGGCTGGGTCTTGGCATGTTGTTTCCTGGCGGCATTACCAACGATCAGCAGGTCGGGCAGATGGCAGGCACGGATTGCACTACTACTTTATATTACGGGTTTTTGTCCGGCGCAGACATGATTTACGGATCAGGACTGGTGGACAGCGGCCGGTCGGCTTCGATGGACAGCATGGTCATGTGCAATGAAATTATCGACATGATAAAGCAGATCGGCAAGGGCATCAGTACAGAACCGGAGTACCTGGCTCTGGAGCTTATTGAATCTGTGGGTCCCGGAGGAGAGTACCTGACCCAGGATCATACCTTCGAGCATTGGCAGGAGTGGTTCCTCCCCCGTTTGATCGACAGGACCCTCTATGACAGCTGGGAGGCAGCCGGCAAAAAAACATTGCGGGACAGGGCCCTGGAAAAGCGGCGGCAGATTCTTGATGAGCACGTCCCGGAAGAGATGGATCCGAAACTGATAGAGGAGCTGCGCAGCCTGGCAGCATCCCAGGGCTAAGGAGGCTGTATACGATGAGCACCAGAACCAATCTTACCGAAGAACAGTATGTACGGTTTTCCTTTCTGTCCGACGGGCAGAAGCGGATGATATTTAACGAGGTCCTGGAAATCCTGCAATACACCGGCGTACGGGTAAAACATGACGTTGCCTGCCAGATGCTGGCGGAAAACGGATGCAGGGTGGACGGCCAGCACGTATTCATGCCCGCCCACGTGGTCAACAGGGCCCTCAGGACCGTGCCTCCGATCAGCAATATCTACAACCTGGAAGGCCGGGTAAGCCTGCGGCTTGAGCACGGCCACACCTATTTCGGCCCAGGGCCGACCTGTCCCAGCTTCATTGATCCCTTTACCTTTGAGCGACGATCCTACAATAGAAAGGACGCCCGCATGGTGGCGCGCCTGTGCGATGCACTGCCGGGAATAGGGTTTGTCATGTCGCTTGGGCTGGTAAAAGACGCTCCATACGGCATGGAAGGTCTTTATGAATTCGCGGAGATGATCCAGAATTCTTCCAAGCCTCCCATAGCCTGGTGTTTTACGCTGGAGCACTGCAAGGACATTCACAGAATCGGAATTGCCCTCGCAGGAGGGCCGGAAAAATTCCGTCAGCGGCCCAATTATTTATTCTATAACGAACCGATATCCCCGCTGCTCTCCGATTATAACGCTATTGACAAGGTTATCTACTGCGCCCGGGAAAATATCCCCCAGGTTTTCGCGCCGGCCAGCACAGGCGGCGGAACCGTACCGGCCACCCATGCTGCGCATATAGCGGTGACTCTTGCCGAATCCCTGATCGGCGTTGTGGTCTCTCAGGTGGTAAATCCAGGCGCGTCCATCGTCATAGGCGGCACCCAGTCCATACTGGACATGCGGGATATGGTGTTTGCCTACGGAGCACCGGAATTGTCCAGCCTGGAGGCAGGCCTTACGGAGATGTTGGAATATATGGGGCTTCCGGTATTTTCCGCAGGCGGATGCAGCGACTCCAAGGTAATGGATGCCCAGGCTTCCATTGAAGGCACCCTTTCGCTTCATTCGGCCATGCTGAGCGGTCCGAATCTGGTCCACGATGTCGGCTTCATGGAGTCCGGCATGTGCGGCTCTGTTTTTCAGCTGGTCCTGGCAGACGAGGTGATTTCCAACAGTGAGTTTATAGCCAGGGGGGTTCTGGTAAATGAGGAGACCCTTGCCAGAAAGGAAATTCAGGCCGCGGGCCCGGGGGGCGACTATCGGAAGGTCTCCACCCTGCGGGAGCAACAGGTGTGTCCGGAGACTTCCCCTCAATTGCTGAACCCGGAGAGAAGGCAGGCCGGGGCCCCCTCACTTGCCTGCATGCCGGAGCGGGTCGTGGAGCGGACCCAGGAGCTTATAAGAGAACATGAAGGGCCAGCCGGCAAGATCTCCGACGGGGTTCGTCAGGAAATTCAGGAGATTCTGGACAACGCGGCGGCCCGCAGCGGGAAAAAGCAACAATGAGCATCCAGGCCAGAGCAGAGCAGGTCCCTTTCTCCCGTTCCTACTGGGTTATACCCGGGCTTTTTCTGGCGGGGGAATATCCAGGTGCAGCGCAGCCGGAAGCCGCGCGGGAGAAGCTCGGCAGGCTGCTGGATGCGGGGGTCCGTCAAATCATCAACCTGATGGAGCCCCATGAAACCAATTTTAGCGGCAATGTCTTTGTGCCTTATGAGGATATATTGCATGAGCTTGCCCGGCAGAGAAATATATCCGCAGGAGTGAGGCGCTTTTCAATACCGGACATGCGCACTCCCGGGCCGGGAAAGATGAGGCAGATATTAGATACAATTGATTCCCGTCTGGCGCGGCAGATTCCGGTTTATGTGCATTGTCTTGGCGGGCTCGGGCGCACCGGCACAGTCGTGGGCTGTTTTTTGCTCCGCCGCGGCATGGCCCACGCCGAAGATGTGCTGGAGCAGATTACCCGGCTTCGGTCAAATGAGCCGCTGGCCCACCTTCCTTCTCCCGAGGCCGGCATCCAGCGCGAATTTATCCGTAGGTGGGAGGGCTGAGCCGGATGATATTCCACATAACCGCCTATAACTTCAAATTCCATCTTCCTTGTATCTGCAGCAAACTTGAAAATCACTCAATTTAGGTTCATAAAAAATTCCGCATCCGGAGTTTAAATCCTGCTTAACAAACTGAACTTTTTTGCTCAGGCTAAAGGTTAGTGCCGAAAGCCTTTTGGCAGAGACCTTGCATGTTAATCTGTGCAGTTTGTATAAGGTCTGGTGGTTGCAGCAGAATTGTTTTATTCTCTATAAAAATATTCGGTATTTTGCGTTGAGTCAAATTTTTGGTGGATATAGCCTGCGACGTGACAAAAACCTGACGCAGGGGCAGACCTCTGACCTTGACCGCGAATTTCAGGGGTCCAATTCCCGGTCTTGCCGGGGAAGCAGTAGTGTTCTGTCGCATCGCCGGGGTTTTACCCTGATTGAATTCTCCATTGTGATGGCAATCCTTGGTATTCTCGCAGCCATTGCGGTCCCCGCCCTTTTTGACTATCTCTACAAGGCAAGGGTGGCTAATACCGTATGCGAATTAAAATCTATAGAAATGGATGTTATCAGCTACAATATGGATAACGGCGGTCTTCCCCCCAGTCTTAAAGAGGTGGGATGGGCAGATGCCGCAGACCCCTGGGGCAATTCATACGTTTACGTTCCGGTTGACTCAGTGCCCAAGGGCAAGCTGCGGAAAGATAAATTCCTTGTGCCGGTAAACACGGATTTTGATTTATACAGTCCCGGCAGAGACGGGAAAAGCCGGGCTCCTTTCACGGCAAAAAGCAGCAGAGATGATGTGGTTCGGGCAAACAACGGGGATTACTTCGGTCTGGTAGAAGGTTACTAAATATGGGCGGGCAGGACCGCATTCAGGGGAATCTTTTTAGTTCCAAGCTGGGCAGACGTCTGTTTGCTGTTTTTTGTTTCTGCTCGCTTGTGCCGCTGGTTATAACGGCCGCGGTCGCCTTCTCCCAGGTCAGAGCGCAGCTTGAGCAGCAGGGTCTGTCCAATCTGCAGGAAAGTACAAAGGCCATGGGCATGACGATTTATGAGCGCATGGTTCTTTTAAAAAGCGAGTTGGACCGGGTTGGTTCAGTGATGCAGGCATCCCGTCAGGAGCGGCCGGAACTGGGCGATGGTGTTGAGAAGCGGTTTGTCTCCATCACCTGTGTGGAAGAGGATGGCCCTGACAGAAAGCTTCTGCAGGGGGACGCCTCTGTTCCGCAAAGGATCAGAAACGCTGCCCTGGATGTCCGGCCCGGAAAAACCGCCCTTCTAGTGGAAAAGGATCTGCCCCGTTCCCTGATCTACATGGTCCGGCGGACCGGAGGCGGCGGAAGCGGCAATTCCGCTCTTGTGGGCAGGATAAACACCTCTTTTTTATGGAAAATTGGGTCAATTAATATCCTGCCTCACCGCACGGACCTCTGCGTTGTGGACCAGCGGGGAAACGTGATTATCAGCTCCCTGGAAGATCCGTCGGCCTTTATGTCCCAGATCCCGGCAGATATCGATAAGTCCGGGAATCGTCAGTTTGAATGGTCCGGAAAGCAGGGAGAATGCCTGGCCCGCTGCTGGAAGGTTTTTATGGAGTCCCGCTTTTCAGGCGGAAACTGGATGGTTTTTTTAAGCCGGTCAAAAGAGAACCTTTTTGCCTCTGTCGATGCCTTTCAACGCATATTCCCCATGATCCTGCTTATGGCCTTTTTTATCGTTGTTCTGCTTAGCATGATCAACATCCGCCTGATCCTGGACCCCCTGGAAAAATTGAAGCTCGGTATTCAGCGGATTTCCGGACAGAATTTTGCAAGCCCCATCAGGGTAAAAAGCCATGATGAATTCGAGGTGGTTGCCGATGCCCTAAACGATATGGCATCCCAGTTGGGCAGGCAGTTTCGGGCAATGGAAACAATCAACGAGGTGGACCGGGCCATTCTTTCCTCACTGGAGCCGGAAGTTATCATCAACAAAATGCTCTCAGGAATGCAGAAGCTGCTTTCCTGCAGTCATGTTGCCGTTATTCTGGCGGATCCGTACAATCGGAGGTTGGCGACATGCTATAAACAGGCCATGGGCGGTTCAGGCGCGGGCGAAAGAAGGCCAGTGGATTTTGATCCCCTGGCGGTTGGTGAAAGCCTGCGGGGGAGAAGTTATCTTCATGTGAAAAAGGGCGAAAATGTAGCAGCATGTCCTGTTTCCTTTTCCGGAGATGCCGCTCAGTGCCTTGTGCTGCCGGTGTTTGTCCGGGACCGGGTGGCTGCCACTGTAAACCTTGATTACCCGGAGGATGCAGCGGATTTCTCCCGGGATCTGCAGTATGCCACTCAATTGGCGGACCAGATGGGGGTTGCCCTCGCCAATTCCAAGCTGGTGCGCGAGTTGGATGATTTAAGCGAAGGGGCTCTTACGGCGCTTGCACGAACCGTGGATGCCAAGTCTCCCTGGACTGCCGGCCATTCGGAGCGGGTTAGCGCAATGGCGTGGAATATTGGCCGTTTTATGGGACTTGAAAAGCCGCGGCTGAATATTCTGCACCGGGCGGCGCTTCTGCACGATATCGGCAAGATAGGGATCTCCAGTGCCATTCTGGATAAACCGGGCCCACTGACCGATGAGGAGTATGCCGTCATAAAAGAGCATCCCCGCATGGGCGTCCGCATTCTGGATCCGATAAAGGTGTATAAAGATATCGTTCCCGTGGTGCTGCAGCATCATGAACGTTATGACGGCAAGGGTTACCCTGACGGTGTTTCGGGCGAGGATATCGTTCTTGAAGCCCGAATCATGACTATTGCAGACGTATTTGACGCCTTGATATCAGACCGGCCCTACCGCAGCGGCTGGAAGCAGGAAGAGGTTTTTGATTTTATACTGCAAAATTCCGGCATGCACTTTGATCCTCAGGTTGTGGAGGCGTTTGCATCAATGGTCGGGGAAGGCCCGATCAGGGGTACGGCAGCGAGTGTACAGACAAAGAGCAACACGGCGACGATATAAAACGACCATGCAATGCCGATGATGTCCACCAGGACCCCCACGCCCATGGAACCAACGAAAAGCCCTGCGCTCATGGACATGTTAAACACTCCCATCATGGAACCCTGACCGTAGCTGCGGCCTTCTTCAGTGGCAAGAGCTCCGAGAGCCGGCCATACAAGGGCTTCTCCCAGGCCCACCAGGGCGAATAGCGCCATGAGCTGCCACAGGCCGCCGGCAAAGGGGACCACAAAAATACCGAAGCTGATGATGGTGCTGCCGATAAAAATAATCCGGCTTTTGTCCCACAGGTCCGCCCATCTGCCAAATGGGGTCTGCAGGACCGCGTTTACCAGGGTCCTGCTGGCCACCACCAGACCGATCTCTGTGCCCGTGGCATCCATGAATTCCTGCATGAGAAGCGGCAGAAAAGCAATAGATGGTATCATGATGATCATGGTGGCCATGCGGGATAGCAGCATGCCCATTACCCTTTTGCTGCGCATCATCCGCTGGAAAATGGTAAACATGGGCCCGCTTGTCAATATTTGCTGCGATTTGCTTCGGCCGGGCAGAAGAGCGGCAACCAGCAGCAGGGATACAAGGCTTAAGCCGGCCATGGCGTAAAAGGCGGAGTTCTGTCCCCAGATATCGAGGAAAAAGCCGCCCAGCACGGGACCGCCGCCTATCCCTGCAAAAAGGGCGATGTTTAGCATGCCCATGTATTTGCCTTCTTCGCCCTGCGGTGACATGTCTCCAATGTATGCCATGGCCATGGGAATGATCATGGCAGAGCCCATCCCGTGAAAGATTCGGATGGCAACAAGGTGGCTCACGGTGTAGGCCAGCGTGTACGTGTAGCCGGCTGCGGCATAGATAAAAAGGCCGCATGTAAGAAAGCGCTTTCTGCCGTGTTTGTCCGCAAGGTTTCCCACAAAAGGCTGCAGGATGCCGCGGCTCAGGGAAAAGCCCGCCACGATGAGTCCCAGGGTAAAGCCGGTCGCCCCCAGGTCAGTTGCGTAAATGGGCATTACCGGGGCAATAATCCCGATGCCAACCAAGGCGATAAACAGGGCTGAAAGAAGGACTGCCAGTATGGATGTCTGCATAATTGCCGTAAGAAATATCTGATGGCAAATCAAAAAGCCAGATATCAGCGCTTTTGTAAAAAAACCTGTGATAATACGGAAATTGCCTTATTCTATCCTAAATTAAGCGATTTTCAAGTTTGCCACAGATACTTTTGATAATATAATTATTGTGGATGCCGTCAATGAATCACTTGAGCAAGGGAGGTTTGCATGTATAGCCGTCTTTTTTCCGGAATTGATGTGGGAGGCAGGCAGCTTGCCAACCGGATAGTTATGGTGCCTCTGTATCTTGGCTATGCAGGTGAAGGGGGAACAGTGAGCCCACTGCTTCTGGAGCACTACCGCATGATGGCCGAAAGCGGGGCAGCCATGATCACTGTGGAAAACGCCACCGTGGATCATCCTGAAGGCTCCGGCTCCAACCGGACCATCCGGATTGACACGGATGAGAACCTTAGCGGCCTGCGTGAGCTGGCAGGCACCATAAAGCAGCAGGGGGCGCTCGCCTGCATCCAGATCAATCATGCCGGCCGGTTTGCCGGGGCAGAGGAGCCTGTTGCGCCGTCCGCCGTGGATACGTTCGGCCGGATGCCCAGGGCTCTTACTGTGGAGGAGATTTCCCGGCTCCGGGAAAAGTTTGCTTCGGCAGCCGCACGTGCCAAATCCGCCGGTTTTGATATGGTGGAGCTCCACGGCGGTACCGGTTATTTGCTGTCCCAGTTTCTCTCGCCCCGGACCAACAAAAGGGATGACGCCTACGGAGGCTCGCTTGAGAACCGGATGCAGTTTTTTCTGGAGGTTCTTGCCGCAGCGAAAAAGGAGGCAGGCGATATGCCGGTGGGATGCCGTCTGCTGGCCGATGAGTATCTGCCGGACGGGCTTGGCCTGCAGGAGTCGAAAAAAGTTGCCGCCGCCCTCTCGGAGGCGGGAACGGCCTATATTTCCGTGATGGGAGGTACTTACGAGTCCTTTACGCGGCCTGAGATCATCGAAAACTCCCGTGCTGAAGGCTACATGGCCGATCTGGCCGGAGAAATCCGCAAGCATGTACGGGTGCCGGTAACAGCCGCCGGCCGCATTTCCAGCGGCCGCACAGCGGAAGACATTCTTGCCGCAGGCAAAGCCGACCTGGTGGGGCTGGCAAGGGTTTTGTGGGCCGATCCCGAATGGCCTGAGAAAGTCAAAAACGGCCGCGAGGACGAGATTGTCGCCTGTGACCCGGATTGCGGCGATGTCTGCATGCAGCTGGTGATGCAGGGAAAGCCCGCTTACTGCACACAGTGGCCTCCGGAGAAAACGCGCAGGCTAAAGGATCTGTTTCGGTAGCGGCGGCCCATGGGCGCTTTTGATGCTGATCAGTGCACGGCAATGCCAAGCCGGCGAAGGGTTTTTTCCCTGGGGATGCCGTTTTTGTCGTATCCGCGCATTCTGTAATATTTCTGCAGCATCGGCTCCAGGGGCACAGTGTGCTCGCCGGCGTCGCATGTGCGGCCCTCCGTTAGCAGGCGGCGGGGCAGGGTGTCGTCTTTTTTCGATATCCCTTCCCGGGTATTCATGTAGCGCTCCAGTACATGGACGCGTTCGCCTGCTTTGTAGAAGTCAAGCATGCTGAGATAGGGAGTATATTTTTTGCCCAGTATGGCGTGCCAGAGTTCAGGGTAGAGGCTCACATCCATCAGGTTCAGCGCAAGCCGGGATAAATTCTGGTTTAGCAGTTTAATGATGAAGCTCGGGGAGAATCGGATAAGGGGCGGCTCCAGAAATACCGCAAAAGAGGTGAACAGGCATATGTGCAGCGAGTTCAGGGCGGCAAAAGCGTTTTCCATGAATTTTACCATATAGGGTTTCCACCGGAGGGCATGGGGATCTGCCATACCCAGGATGACCTCCAGGCCAACCAGATAGGAGGACAGGTGGCAGCCGCCCCGGTTGGCGGTTGCATAGGACAGGCCCTGGCCATAGCAGCCCCGGGGATCGTAGCCGGGCAGTTCCATGCCTTTGACGTGGATGGCGAAATCCTCGCCCCCGTATTTTTTGGATGCCTCCCTTGAGCCAAGTGCCAGATCTTTGCCCGGACCCCGGCGAAAGGCGATGTCCGTAATCATTTCCGCGACCCCAGCGGGCGAGCCGAACCTAAGCCCCGTTTCCAGCAGCCCCTTCTCCGTGGCTTCCATTGACCAGGCCAGGGTGCCGCCGGTGGATATCGTGTCCATTCCGTACTCGGAACATAGCTCATTCCAGTCGGATACACGCTCCGGGTCGAAAATCTCCAGGTTTGCCCCCATCAGAGTCATGGTCTCATACTCCGGGATGTGGCGCTGCTCTCCACGTATGTTTCCCCTGTGTCCGCATAGAATGGCGCAGGGCTTGCAGGTGTCGTGGCTGGTGTCGAATCTTTCCGCCATGGCCTCTCCCGAGATTTTGCGGGCTCCGCCGTGATTGCCGCCGGTAAAGTTGCGCACCGGAAGAATGCCTGCGGCATTGCCGGTATTGAGGTTGGAGTTGGTGCCGTAGTCGCGGAAGGCCCCCGCAGTAATGGAATTGTTTTGGATGTAGTGCAAAAGCAGGCGGTTGGCTTTGGCAAAGCGCTTTTTGTCGACCGGCACAATCTTGTATTCCCTGCCTTTGGCCACAATGCCCTTAACATTTTTGGAACCAAGCACCGCTCCCATGCCTCCCCTGCCAAGGAACCGGTGCCCGGAGCGAATGTTTGCAAAAAGCACCCGGTTTTCTCCCGCCTGCCCGATACACAGGGCGCCTGAGCCCTCTTTAAGCAGCGTTTTTTCAGTATCAGCAGTGCCTTTTCCCCAGATTTCATCTGCCGGCAGAAACTGCACGCCGCTGGCGTCCACCCGCAGATAAACCGGCGAGGAGGCACGGCCTTTGATGATCATGGCATCCCATCCGGAAGTTTTAAAGGCCATTCCGAAAGGTCCCCCGCAGGAGCTTGAGATCATCAGGCCCGTAAGTGGCGATTTGGTAATTGCCTCAAAGCGTCCGGAGCAGGGCGCGCCCGTTCCCATGAAAACCCCCATGGCCAGGACAAATATATTTTTTTTTCCTAACGGATAAATGCCTGGAGTCAGGCGGTCGTAGAGCAGTTTAAGGCCCATGCCCTTGCCGCCCAGATACAGCCGGCGGTCTTTATCCGGGATGTCAGAGACGAAAAAACTGCGGCTGGAGAGATCGACTTCCAGTACCTTGTTGCTCGTCCCGGAAATTTCCTGCATGACAGACTCCTTAGTAAAATCAGGTTCGGCTGAATTACGGAGATTAGAAGCTGTTTGCTTTGCTGCAAAATATTTACTTTTGATTGATTTTATGGGATAGTTTATCCTATGTAAAGTATAAGTAGAAAGACAGCGGCAAAATTTTCCTACTTTGCTGAACCCGCCGCATTCATTACTTCAGGGAGATAAGGAATGAAGCAGCTTGAGTATGAGTTTTTGAGCCATCCCAAAATCGCCTCAGGCACCTGTTCCCTTGAAAGCATTCCTGCAGAACTGGCATGCAATGATGCCGGCAAGCCCCTGGTGATAACGTCCCGGGAAGCCAGCCGGCGGGGGCTGGGCAAAACCCTTGTGCGGGCTTTTGCAGATTCCGGCTGTCTGCTGGGCGGCATCTACGATGAGGTTCTGGATTATGCAGGCATCGGTATTGTTCGCCAGGCAGCGGAGCTGTTTGAGCAGCGGAACTGTGATGCCATAATTGCGCTTGGCGGCGGAGCTGCAGTGGAGGTTGCCCGGGCGGCAAACATACTGGTGTCGGAAAACACGGAGGATCTTTTTCAGTATTTTGCAGGGGGGGGATCTTCCCCGGAGGCTTAAGCCGTTTTTCTGGATACCCGCCTGCCATGTGGACGGCACCGAAGCGGGCGGAACCATTACCATAGACAACAGGCGGCTTGGCTCTGAATTTTTATACCCTGACCTGATTGTTATCGACAAGCGCATGACGCCGGCACCTTCGCGCAGGTCTGCGGCTGAATCCGCAGTGCTTGCCATTGACAATGCGCTTGCAGCACTTTTGGACGAAGAACCAGCCCCCATGAAGGATGCCTTCGTCCATGCCAGTCTGCGTTTTATCTCATCCAGCCTGAGCGAGTATGTGAGGCGGCCGGTAAGCAGAAAACACAGCCATGCCATGGTGAGCGCCGGGGTTTTTGCTGCCGTTGCAGCCGCAAACGCAAGCCCCGGGCTGGTGCGGATGCTGTCCGAGGAGCTGGAGAAGGAAACAAAGATTTCCCGGGCTGTGTTCGCGGGCATTTTGCTCCCTGCTCTCCTCAACCGCACGCAGCAGCAAAATAGTCGGATAAGGGATGAGCTTTTGCTGGCGGCTGCCGGCATGGAGGTTTATGCGAAAACGCCTCCGGAGAGGCGTTCAGAAAGAGGAGTTGAAGCTGTTTGCGCTTTTCTCCGGGAAACGAAAAAGGAGCTGCCGGCAAGTCTTGACGAGCTTTCCATTCCTTTCTACAGATTGGAGAAAGCCTCTGAAAATGCGTCAGCCAGGCCGGATGCAAGGTTTGCGCGGGATCAGTTTATGGACGTGCTCGAGCTGTCGGAAAAAGGGGGCACAAAATGAGCCGCCATTTAAGAACTTCCGAAAAGATGATGAATCTGAGCAGGTACCCCGAGCTTGCGCCGAAAAGCAAGATTTTCAAAAAATCCTACGCCTTCGTGATGCTTCTGATCGTGGGCCGGGGGATAGAGGCGGCCGCTGCGGTGGATCCTTCGGTGAAAAAACTGTTGGCCGATCTTCCGGCCGGATTTGTCTTCTGCCTCGGCATTTCTCCGGCAGGGCCGTGGATGCTTGCGGAAAAAAACAAAGAGGGCAGGGTGCGGTATCTGGGCTGGAGACGCCAGGGCAGAAAGATCCATCTATGCCTTGCGATCAAAAATATCGAGTCGGCCATCAGAGTTTTTACCTTTCAGGAATCAACTGCCAGGGCCTACAGCTATGACCGCTTTATGGTAGAGGGCAATCTCCCCCAGGCCCTTAAAATCGTGCGGGTGCTGGATATCGTAGAAGTCTATCTCCTTCCCAAGCCGATTGCCAGGCTTGCAGTAAAACGCTATCCCAAATGGTCGGAGTTGTCCCCTGTTACAAAACATATAAACCGGATCCGCATCTATTTGAAGGCTTTGTCACCCGGTATGCTGAAGGTGATCTATAAGAATATCTAAATCTAGAGGGTCCTAATGCGAATGCCAGATTTCTATGATTTTTGCTGCCGGGCGAAAGTCGTTTCCGGAGAAAACGCCCTGGAAAGGATCCCGCCTTTGCTTGCCGGACTGAATGCAAAACGCCCTCTTATTATAACGGACAGGGGCGTTGCCGGAGCCGGACTGGTGGACATTGTAAAGGCGGCACTGGGCGGGCAATTGGACATAGGGGCTGTCTATAACCAGGTTCCGGTCGATTCGGACTGTCGGGTTGTGGACGAAATCGCCGGTGTGTACCGGCAGAATGAATGCGATTCCATAATCGCGGTTGGCGGCGGTTCGGTGATTGATACGGCCAAGGGCGTGAATATCGTCGTCTCCCTTGGCGGCAATTCCCTGCTGGAGTTTCAGGGCGCCGGTACGGTCCGACAAAAGCTCAACCCCCTGGCCATTCTGCCGACAACGGCCGGGACAGGCTCGGAAATGACGCTCGTAGCGGTTATCGCGGACCCGGAAAAGCACGTGAAAATGCTCTTTCTTTCCTATTTTCTGCTTCCGGATCTGGCTGTACTGGATCCCCGGCTGACCCAAACCCTTCCGGATACCATCACCGCTGCAACCGCCATGGATGCTATGGTGCATGCCTGCGAAGCCTATTACTGCATTGAGAAGAACCCTTTAAGCGATGCCTTTGCCATCCGGGCGATTCAAATGATCAGCAAAAATCTGCTTCATGTGATAAAAAACCCGGACGATTCCGAGGCCCGGCTTGCCCTGGCCAATGCTTCCGCCCTGGCGGGGGCCGCTTTTTCCAACTCCATGGTGGGCATGGTGCATAACATGGGGCATGTGGCCGGCGCAGTCTGCGGAGTCGGCCACGGTACCTGCATGGCCGTGCTGCTGCCCTACGGGCTGGAGTACAACCTGCACCGCAGGGCGGAAACCATCGGCGAACTGCTTTTTCCTCTGGCCGGGCCGGAGGTCTACGCCGCCACAAAGAAATCGGAACGGCCGGAGAAGGTGATTGCCATAAGCAGGCAGTTCAACCAGGATCTCCATGATGCCACGGGCGGGCGGCATCCCCGGTTTTTAAAGGAAATCCGGGACCGGGAGGGCGCCCGGCTGGTGCCCCGCCTGGTTTTGCCTGAAATCGCCGAAAAAATTATGGAAGACGGCGCACGGCTCTACAATCCGGAGGAGTTTCTGCCCGATGATGCCCTGATGGTCCTGGAGCATGCCCGGGAGGGTACCCCGCTGGACCGCACGCGGATCAAACGGGGCGGAAGAAAATAAGGGGGTTTATCAACAGATCAATACCAGTCCGCAGATGCTTGTCATGTTTTCTGCACCGGGATTTTCCATCTGCCATCCCGCCGCCTCATAGAGCTTCGCCGCATTAATACCGAAACCTGAGATGGAGGGTCTTGCCTGCCGGGGGAACCTGCACTTGCCGACTGCCGACAGCGCCGGGCAGTCCGGGTAATTCCTGCAGAAAATGTCCTTGCAGGAGCCGCCCGCATAGGCCTGCGCAGCAGTATATCCCATCCGGACCGCTGCATGCTCGGTACCGGCAGCGACTTCGTGCAGCAGTTGAAACAGTTCGCGTCTTCTCTTGGAGAACAAATCTTCGGAGGGCCGTTCGATGACAAAGAAAATGGCCTGGGCGAAGTCCTTCAGCTGTTCGCGGAAGGCCGAAGGCCCGGCGACATGCGGCGGGCAGCTTTTGGCAAGGCCGTAATGGGGACAGCGGGGCTGCCGGCATTTTTCTGCAAGGTGGTCTTCCACGACGATCCGGTCTGCCGAAATCAGCGCTGCATCTGTCGCGCCCAGCTCGCGGGCCTTTTCGCTCAGCTCTCTGCAATTTTTTTCAGTTGCAGCCAAGCGGACTCCCCTTTCTTTGCCTTTCCCGCAAACAAGGTTATACATTAGAGCGACAATACCATAACAACCCCAGGGAAACGGTGGATATTGTATTATGCAAGATTTCAAATATTTTTTAAAGGATTCGATTCGCAAGAGGGTGGACTTCTCCCGCACCGATCAGTCGAGGCGGCTGGCGCCGCCGCCGCTGGAGAAGCCTTGCCCGGAAAACGCCAGGACAATAAAACTTCCCGGCAGCCAGGAGTGGGAGACCATCAAGCCGGTCTCGGTGGTCGAAGCCATTGCCGGCAGAAAGTCCAGCAGAGCGCCAACGAGAGGCGATCTTAAGCTCTCCGAACTCTCGTTTCTTTTGTGGGCCACCCAGGGGATACGGAAACGAGAGGGCCTGTATCATGCCCTGCGCACGGTGCCATCGGCAGGCTGCCGCCATTCCTTTGAAACCTATATCGCGGCATTCCGGGTTGCCGGTCTGGAAAAGGCGATATACAGGTATCTGCCGCTCAGTCATCAGCTTGTGGAGGTTTCGGTTTTTGCGGACCTGGAGAACAGGGTGGCCAGGATGGCCCTGGGCCAGTCCTTTGTCGCCAAAAGCGCGGCCACCTTTTTCTGGACTACCGTGCCGTACCGGATGGAATGGCGCTACGGTTCCGCTTCCTATAAAGTTATCGCACTGGATGCGGGGCACGTATGCCAGAATCTGTACCTGGCCTGTGAAGCCGCCGGATGCGGCACCTGTGCCATTGCCGCCTATGACCAGGAGTTTGCCGATTCCGTTCTCGGCGTGGACGGCGAGGAGGAGTTTACCATCTACATGGCTCCCGTGAGCAAAATCTGACGGATGCCGCCGGAGCGGCTGCCGGCGTTTACGGAATTGTGCCGATATAGACATCGCCGGAGATGCGCATGGAACCGCCGGATATCTCAATGGCGCCGGGAAGACATACTGCCCCTGGCAAGGTATTTTCTGGACCGGGCGCGGCCTGAAAACAGGGGCTTTTCCCCGGATGCCGTGCGCAGGATGGAATCCTATAGCTGGCCGGGCAATGTCCGCGAGCTTGAAAACTGGATCGCGTATGCTACCATACTGGCCGGCCCGGATGAGCGCATCCGGCCGGAGCATTTCCCCGGTGTAGAGGCAGGCGGGCAGGGCGGTCCCGGCTTTCTGGCCGATGGCGAGCTTCCCACCTGCAGAGAGCTTGAGCGCCGCTACATCAATCATGTCCTGGAGCAGACCGGAGGCAATAAAACCCGGGCGGCGGAAATTCTGGGGATCAGCATCAGCACATTGTGGCGCCGTTTGCGGCAGTAGGAGGAAATGATGAGGTTTTTTCGTTTTCAGGATGATCAGGGGACGGTCCGGCTTGGGACTGCCAGCTCCGGTGATTGGGCCGAGGAAGTGGCGGAAACCGCTCCGGGCAGCTACGAAAATACCGGCAGACGGCTGAGGGTGGGGCGCATCCTGCCGCCCGTGCGCCCGGCGGCTATCATATGTATCGGTCTGAACTACCGGGAGCATGCAAAAGAAGCGGGTCTTGAAGAGCCTGAATATCCCGTGGTGTTTATGAAGAACCCGGCTGCGGCCATCGGCCACAGGGAGGCCATTGTACTGCCACGGTCCTGCAGGGAAAAGCCGCAGGTGGATTATGAGGCAGAGCTTGCCGTTGTGATTGGAAAGCCGGCCTGGAATATCCCTGTGGATACTGCCCTGGATTATGTGAAAGGCTATACCGCGGGAAACGATGTGTCCGCCCGCTCGTGGCAGAAGCATGCCGGCGGGGGCCAGTGGGTGCGGGGCAAAAGCTTTGATACCTTCTGTCCCCTGGGTCCGGTTCTTGTGACTCCGGAGGAGATTCCGGACCCGGCAAACCTGGAGCTGACCTGCATTTTAAACGGAGGCACCATGCAGAGGGGTCATACTTCGGATATGATTTTTTCCGTAAGCCAGCTCATTGCATACCTCTCCGAAGACACCACCCTGCTTCCGGACACGGTGATTCTTACCGGCACGCCTAGCGGCGTCGGGTTTACCAGGAACCCGCCGGTTTACCTTGAACCCCGGGATGTCGTGGACATAAGGATCGAAAAAATCGGAACCCTGGAAAACCCTGTGGTGTAGGGCCGGGTGCTGATCGGCCCCGGGGCGATCAGCACCGCTGCAGCTTAGGCATCTGCTTCGCCGGAGCCGGAGAGCAGCTCGCTGATGTCCTTTACGATCAGCTCCTTTTCCAGCCCCTCGACCTTGACCGCGTCTTCCAGCATGGTCAGGCAGTTGGGGCAGGCCACGGCCAGGATATCCGCACCCGTGGCGCGGGCCTGCCGGGCCCGTATGCGGGCCGGGCTGTTTTCGCTGCCGCCCAGTATGTCCGTATAAAAGCCCGCTGAGCCCCCGCCGCAGCAGAAGGCGCTTTTCTTGCTGCGCGACATTTCGACAAGCTGCGCCCCGCCAATGGCCTGAAGGGCTTTTCTGGGGGCTTTGTACTCGTTGTTCCAACGGCCCAGAAAACAGGGATCGTGGTAGGTGATGGTTGCGTTTTGAAGCCGGGGCGGCTTGATCCTGCCCGCCTTGATCAGTTCCGGCAGAAGCTGGGTGTAGTGATAGACCTCGAAATTGCCGCCGAAGCGCGGATAGATGTTTTTCAGTGCGTTATAGGCGTGGGGCGAGAGGGTGATGATTTTCTGCACCCCCAGCTCGCGGAAGCGGGAGATGTTTTTCTCCGCAAGCATTTCGGCGAGCCCGTCTTCGCCCAGAAGCTCCGCTTCGTTGCCGTCGTCTGTTTCCTCGTTTCCCAGGACGCCGAAGGAGAGGCCCGCCTGCCGGAAAATTTCGGCGGCTGCTCTTGCCGCAAGCTGGGCCCGGGAGTCATAGGCGCCTTCGGAGCCCACAAAATAGAGAAACTCCTGGTCCGTATAGGGCTCCACGGACAGGCCTTCCATCCACCGGCTCCGCTTTTTGGCCCCCAGCCCCCACGGGTTGCCGTGGAGCTGCACGTTTTCCAGGTACTTCTTCACAGCCGGCGGCACAAGGCCTTTTTCCACCATTG
>JAWOFF010000025.1:0-8459 GCA_046482325.1 Desulfosalsimonadaceae bacterium | reverse complement strand
CAGCCAGCAGGATCTCGGCCTCCCTGATACCTGCCTCTTTAAGCACCACCGGGCTGCTGCCGGAGCCCACAACCGTCTCCACGTCAATATTTTCCGATACACGGCCAATGGCCGCGGTACTGGTATCGATAACCACGACATCCTTGTTTTCATGGGACAGCCGACTGGCAATATGAAAGCCTACTTCGCCGGCGCCGACAATAATAATTCTCAATCCTGCTGCTCCCTGCAAAAGTGTTCAGCAGGCCACATAAGCCGCAGATCCAGACGGGTATGGCGGTGCTGGGTCCGATCATTTTTTACGGCGATGGCCAGGGCCTTTTTGGTTCCAACAACAACGACAAGCTTTCTGCCCCGAGTAACCGCGGTATACAACAGATTGCGCTGAAGCATGATATAATGCTGGGTAAGCACCGGCAGAATAACTACCGGGTATTCCGATCCCTGGGATTTGTGCACGGAAACGGCATAGGCAAGCACGAGTTCATCGAGTTCGGTAAAATCGTAGGCAAGCTGCCTGCCCTCGAAATCAATCTGCAGTTCCCGATCCTCCCTGTTTATCCGGCAGATACGCCCGATATCGCCGTTAAAGACGCTTTTGTCATAGTTGTTCCGAATCTGCATAACTTTGTCTCCGGGGCAAAACATGGCGCTGCCGGCGGCCACCCCGTCTTTTCCCGGGTTTAAACGCTTCTGAAGCTCCGTGTTTAAATTCGAGGTGCCCACAATCCCCTTGTGCATGGGGGAGAGGACCTGGATTTCCTCGACCGGGTCAAGGCCGAAGGAATCCGGAATGCGGCGGGCAGCCAGAGAAAGGATAAGCGAGGCAGCATCCTCAGGTTCCTGCTGCTCAATAAAAAAGAAGTCCGCATCCTTCTGTCTGTCATCCAATTGAGGCATATAGCCCATATTGATGCGATGCGCATTGACAATGATCCGGCTCTTTCTGGCCTGTCTGAAAATTTCGTTTAAGCGCACGACAGGCACCTTTTTTGAAGCGATCATGTCCTCGAGCACATTGCCGGCCCCTACCGATGGCAACTGATTGCAGTCCCCGACCAGGATCAGGGTGGCCTCTTTAGGCACGGCCTTTAAAAGATTATACATCAAAACCGTATCAATCATGGACGCCTCGTCCACGATCAGCAGATCGCAGGCGAGAGGATTGTGCTCGTTTTTCTGAAATCCGCCGCTTTTGGCGTTAAAAGACAGCATCCGGTGGATGGTGCTGGCCGCGAAGCCCGTGGTCTCGCTCATCTGTTTGGCGGCCCGGCCGGTGGGAGCGGCAAGCAGAATATTGACCCTGAGCCGGGCGAAGATTTGAAGTACCGCCCGGATGATAGTGGTTTTTCCGGTGCCCGGGCCGCCGGTTATCACCAGAAGCTTGTTTTTCAGCGCAGAAGCAACAGCATCTGCCTGCTTTTCCGCCAGGCTAAAGCAGAGCTCTTTCTGCACCCACTTTAGGGCCCGGCCTGTATCAATGCTCCGAATTGCCTTGGGTGTAGCAGAGAGGCGTTTTATAATGGATGCAACGCCGGTTTCGCAGGTATAGTAGCGTGCGAGGTATACAGCGGTATCCGTGTATTCAGGAGCAAGGGATTCCACCACCACGCGTTTTGCAGCAGCGCTCCGCCGCACGGCATCAGCAACAAGATAAGCTTCTACTTCGAGGATTTCGCCTGCTTTCTCCAGCAGATCCCGGTAGGGATAACAAACATGACCTCCTTCGGCCATCTGGTTTAGTACATAAAGGATACCCGCCTCTAGCCTGACTTCGGATTCCTTAGCAAAACCGAGTTCTCCGGCAATACGGTCTGCGGTTAAAAAACCGATGCCGTAGATGTCCGTGGCCATTTGATAGGGATTTCCGGAGACCACTTCAATGGAGCGGCTGCCGTATTGTTTGAATATTTTGCTGGCATAGCCGGAGCTGACATTGTAGGACTGAAGAAATACCATCACGTCCCGGATTTCCTTCTGCTCGTCCCAGGCAGCCTTGATCATGGCAACGCGTTTTTTGCCGATGCCGTCAATCTCGGCCAGCCGCTCCGCATCGTTTTCTATTATGTCCAGGGTGTCTTTTCCGAATTGTGTAACAATGCGCCTGGCCATGCCCGGACCGATGCCCTTGATCAGCCCGGAGCCCAGATATTTCTGTATCCCGGCAACTGTGGAGGGTGCTGTGGTGCGATAGGAATGAACCTCAAACTGCTCGCCGAACCTTGGATGAGCCCGCCAGCGGCCGGTAAGCTCGAGGATTTCGCCTGGAACCGGATCCACCAGATTGCCGACCACCGTTACCACCTGCCGGCCGCCCTGAACATTAAGGCGGGCCACGGTATAGCCGTTTTCCGGGTTTGTGTACGTGATCCTCTCAATCTGGCCGGAAAGATGGACCGCCATGGATTTGTTTTCCGCCATTACGCAAAGAGCCGTTTAAAACCCGCCCGGCAATTGCTGCCCCCTTATGGCTGATTCCGCGAGCCGGGGACTCCGGGCAGGGGCATCAGCCGGAGGGCATTTTTTCCGCCAGCTGCGCATACATGGAATCCGGATGCTCGGATGCAAGGCGCTCATAGACCTGGCGCTGTTTTTCCGTTTCACCGGTTTTCGCATACATCCGGCCCAGGTTGAAAAGTGCCTGGTCCTTCATAACAGCGGATTCATTTTCCACAATACGCCGGAAACAGGAAGCGGCCTTTTCATAATTTTCTTTGGCCTCATAGGAGTAAGCCTGCCCGTTTACCACAAGGGTGTAGAAACCGGGATCATCTTCATATGCGTCAAGAGCCCGCTGATACATTTTGATTGCCGTATCATACTCTCCGCTCCGGTAGGAGAGATCCGCATATTTGAGCATGGCTGCTTTACCCGCTGATGTGGAGCCGTATTGCTCCACAATTTTTTTCAGCTCCGCCTTAATCTGCCTGTATTGCTCATCAGAGCTCTGGCTGTCCTCCTTTGCAGCCTGTATTTTGGCAAGAACGCTGCCAAGAAGGGTCTGGGCCCTTTCCTCCGCCTTTTTCTGAAAATAGACCATGCCGGCTACTGCCGCGGCTATCAGAACGACTGCCGCAGCCGCCGCTATAAGCAACTTTTGCCTGGCTTTTACAAACTCAAGCAGGCGCCTGGCATAAGCCTCAAGCTCATCCTGTTCCGGCAGATGAAGTTTATTATCGGAATGTTCAGCCATTGGATCTCCAGCTGGTAAAAAATTGTTATTTGAGCTGACGGATTCTTTCCCATCCATTCTCCGGGATATTGGCGCCCACCACCTGACATACTTCGGAGCCACAGGCAGAGGCCAGCTCTCCGCTCTTTTCAATGGGCAGGCCCTGCACGAGACCATAGAGAAAGCCTGCTGCCCATAAATCCCCTGCCCCTGTGCTGTCAAGGGCATTCGGGCAAACCAGGGGCTCTATTATCTTCTTCTCGTTTCCGCAGGCAACCAGACTGCCCCTGGGCCCTATTTTCAAAACAGCCATTTCTACATTTTTAGCCAGCGCAGCCAGGGCTTTTTCTTCATCCCTATAGCCGGTATAGGCCTCTGCTTCGTCCTCATTGGCAATTAAAATATCAATGTAGCCGGCTATGATCTGGTCCAGCAGATCCTTGGATTCCTCCACCACGTTAAAGCTTGCAAGATCCAGGCTTACCCTGGCGCCAGCGGCCTTGGCGGCCTTGATGGTGGCTATCATAAGATCCCGGTTAAACAAAAGATAGCCCTCCACGTGGACGATTGCCGCATGCTCAAAACACTCCGGCGTCACCTCTTCCGGTTTAAGCTCGGATGCGGCTCCCAGATAAGTAAACATGGACCGCTGGGCATCCGGCGTGATAACGGAAAGCACGCGGCCTGTGGGCAGCTCTGAGGAAAAAAGTACCGGCTCCACATGATTTTTCTTTAAATCGTCGCGAAACATTGTGCCCAGCTGGTCCTGCCCCAGCTTACCCACAAACCTGGCCCTGCCTCCCAGCATGCCGACGCCTATGGCTGTATTGCAGGCTGATCCTCCCGGTACAATGCCGGAGGGATTTTCAATCTGTGCCACCAATTCCTCGATATAATCGCTTTCCACCAGATTCATGCCGCCTTTTTCAACACCTAATTTCTCCAAAAACGCATCGTCTTCCCGGGCCAGCATATCGACCAGGGCCGAGCCCACGCCAACAATCACCTGCTTGTCTTTTTCAAACGATAATCCGCTCATATATCTCCTTTGCCGGATTGATTCCTGATAGCGCCCGCCTGCTTTTTACCAGACCAGTTTTTTGTGGATCCAACCGGTATCCCCGTCTGCGTGCCGCATCCGAATCCAGTCGCCCTTGCGATCAAGCACCTTAAAGGGAACGCCCTCCTGCGCCTGAAATACCACATCCTGCCCTGTTCCGGGGCCGGAGCGGATATTGCACAGCCCGGTTTTCGTTATCACGGTGTCCATTTTCCGCAGAAGGTTCTCATGCAGCCATGCCCTGGTGCCTTCATAATCCTCAAAGTAACACCATTCGCCTGACTGGTCCCGATCCAGCACCTTAACCGGAGTGTACTTCTCCGCCTGCCACAAAACCTCATGGCCGGAGCCCGGTCCGGAACGAATGTTGGCCACGGAAACGGAAACCGCCATTCGCTCGGCAGCAGCGGCTGCCGTTGCCAGCAGCAAAATCCAGACCAACACCGGCACTGCTGTTCTGCAGCATATTTTGCCTTTAGGGTTCATTTTGCCCTCCGGTTGTGCTTTGTCCTCAAGCCGCCATCAACTGGCTCACCGCTCCTTCAAGGCCGTCAATGGACAGCTCAAACATGGGAAAAATCTGATTGATCATTGTAATGGTGCGGGTATAGGGCCACATCCGCTCCGGCACAGGATTGAGCCAGGCATTATGCGGAAAGTTGTTGGCCAAAAAGCGCAGTCGCTCGATGCTCGGAATGCCGCTTCTTTCTGTCGCATAAATGGAGCCGTTCTGGGCCATGAGTTCATAGGGGGCCATGCTGGCATCGCCCACCATTACAAGCCTTGTATCCGGGTCCTTTCGCGCGAAATCCTCCACGCGGAACGGTTTTTTATAACGGCTGGGATCCTCCCACACCCGATCATAGACCGTATTATGAAAGAAATAGGTTTTCAAGTCCTTAAACTGGCTCTTTGCATAATTAAACAGGGTTTGCACCACCGGCACGTAGGGATCCATTGACCAGCCGCCGTTGTCGATCATCAGGATTACCTTCAGCCGGTCTTTAAGGCTGCGGTCAAATACGATTTCGATCTCCCCGGCATTTTTCATGGTTTGATAGATGCTCTCCTCCACATTGATCTGGTCCTTGGGTCCGGAGGGCACCAGATTGCGGAGCCGCTTAAGCGCCTCGCCCATAGAGGAATGGGTGAGGGGGCCGGAGCGTGAATAGTCCTTATACCGTCTTTCATTAGCCACTTTTACGGCGGATTTGTTTTGCGACTCTCCGCCTACACGCATACCTCCCGGATGGTAGCCGGAATGGCCCACAGGCGACGTCCCGCCTGTGCCTATCCAGCGGTTTCCCCCGTCGTGGCGTTCGGTCTGCTCCCCGAGCCTCTTTTTAAAGTATTCCAGCAGCTCCTCTGGAGAGTACTTTTCCAGGCTCTTTTCATCCACACCAAAGGCCTCTGCAATTGCCTTCGGGTTCTTGAGCCATTCATCGAGCAGGGCCCGGGCCGTTTCATCCAGCTCCTGGCTCTCGGTATCAGGCATCTCAGCGCCCTCAAAATAATGGGCAAAGAGCTGGTCAAAGAGGTCGAAATGGCGTTCGCTTTTGACCAGTATGGCCCGGGAGGCGGTATAAAAATCCTCCAGGGAATTGATCAAGCCCTTGCTAAGAGCCTTCTGCAGCGTAAGAAAGGCCGTGGGGGTTGCAGGTATGCCAGCTTCGCGCAGCTTGTAAAAAAACTCAACGAACATAAACGCCCCTTAAAACAGCTTGCGCCTGCTGATATAGTTGCCCACATTGACATAATCCTGGCTCTTTTTAAACAACACGCCAAGATAGGGAATATCGCCCTTTGTCAGCTGTTTGGGCTTGAAGTCCGGATCCATCTGCAGGGCCCGGATCCAGTTGATCAACTCCCGGGTTGCCGGCTTTTTCTCCACCATGTCGATTTCGCGGAGCTTGTAGAAAGCGGCAATTGCGTTATCCATGATTTCGTCATCCAGGTTGGGGAAGTGAACACTGACGATTTTTTTCATCATCTTGGGATCCGGAAAGGCGATGTGATGGAAGTTGCAGCGGCCCAGAAAAGGATCAGACAGATCCTTTTTAGCGTTTGAGGTTATGACGATTACCGGGCGGTGCCTGGCGCGGATGGTTTTGTCCACTTCGATTATGTCAAACTCCATCTGATCCAGGACATCAAGCATGTCATCCTGGAAATCGGTGTCTGCTTTATCAACCTCGTCGATCAGCAGCACCGTCCTGCTCTCCGCCACAAAGGCCTGCCCGATTTTGCCCATCTTGATATAGTCCTCGATCCGGCTGACATCCCTGGTGGAGTCGCCGAAGCGTGAATCGTTCAGGCGGGTGAGTGTGTCATACTGGTAGAGCGCTTCGATCAGTTTCATGTTGGACTTCACGTTTAATACAATCAAGGGCATGTTAAGCGACTCGGCAATGGCGTGGGCCAGCATGGTCTTGCCGGTGCCGGGCTCTCCCTTTAAAAGCAGCGGCATCTCAAGGGCCATGGAAATATTTACGATCCTGGCCAGCTCCTGGTCCAGCACATACCGACTGGCTCCGGTAAATTCCTGGATATCTCCGTTTTTACTCATAATACTCCCTGTTTTTCTCTATCTGGATCTTGATGGTTTGTGCTCTCCGGCACTTAGCTGTTTTTTTCTTCCCGTATCATATCTGAAAGCTCCCGGGTCAGCTTCAGCACCCTCTCTGCATCGGCAAAGGAGAGCGAACCGGTGCCGCAGCTGGGCGTAACAAGCGATTTTTCAAGAATTGCGGAGCGATCGAAACCTAGCGCCTCCACCTGGCTCATCTCTTTTTCCCACAATTGCTTGAGAGAGGCTGCTGTCTCATTCGCGATGGCCTCTTTGTCACTGGTGGGAACAACGCCCCAGGCCAGGATGCCGCCGGAGGCGAGAAAGTGTTGCACCGCCTCTGCATACAGAATAAACTTATCAAAAAAGGAATAGGCGTCAAAGCTGACAATATCTGCCTCTGAATCCAGAACAATCGACCATTCGGAATTAGCGCAGACATGAATGCCCGCGATTGCTCCTTCTTCGTGGACAGAGGCAATCACTTCACCCAGGCACTGGTCCACATCCCCGCGCGATATGCTGATAAAGGCCGATGATCCAAATCCCGCCAATCCGGGCTCGTCGAGAAAGACGATTACAGGAAGGCCGTAAGCCTTCAGCTGATTTGCCTGCCAGCGGGCTTTCATGGCAATCTGTTTAACAGCGGCATCCCGCAGATGGTCGTCATAGAATATGGCCCGTCCCCCGTCATCAACCACACCTGTTGCAAATGTAAAAGGCCCTGTAATCTGGGCTTTCAGGGCTTGCGGCGATTTTTGGCGGCCGTTTACATAGCGCAGGAACTCAAAAAACCCCGGCGCAGCTGCCTTGGTCAATGCAAAACGCGAGTCCGCAATATCTTTTCCGCCCTCGGCTACTGCCATATACTCTTCAAAAAACTCAAGAAGCTCTGCCTCAAAACCGCTGTAGGAGGTGTTTATATAGAGCTTCTCCCCTTCCCTTGCAAACCCAGGCATACCCGGCAAAAACTGGGCCATCATGCCTTCTTCAGCAAAGCGGGGGAGCTGAATCCACAGGGGAATCTCAGGCGTATATTCCGACATAAGCCGCACAGCTTCCTTGTGATCATCCATTGGCAGACTGCCGATCAGCGCCGGAAGAGCACTGGGTGTAAAGTCGGTTTTCATAAGTTTCTCCTCCTGCCTTTTTTGTTTCCCGGCCCTCAAAATGGGTAAGCCGCCTGTGTCCGGCTCTGCAAAAAGCTGAAGGACATCTCCTGTAAAATAAACAAAACCCTGATTACAGATGTTGAAAAGCCCCGGCCGGGCTGATAAAAGCAAATACGATAAAATATATTATTTTACAGGCCTTTTTCCGGCTTGACAAGCTTTTTGTATTGCTGTGTATCTCCGGTGATTGGAATGAATTGACAGAATTCCGGAATTGGCGTAGGCTTATAAGAACAAATCAAAAATTGCGCCGCAACCTTTTGATGTTGGCAACAATCCAGGGGAGGAAGGACATATGTTTGGTATAGGCATGCCGGAACTGCTTATTATTCTGGTAATCATCCTCATTGTCTTTGGAGCCGGCAAACTCCCGGAAATCGGCTCCGGCATCGGCAAAGGGATCAGGAACTTTAAAAAGGCCACAACCGACGACGAGCAGAACACTGAACAGATAGAAAACAAAAAAGAAAAAGAGGATGAGAGTTCCTG
>JAWOFF010000180.1:0-27343 GCA_046482325.1 Desulfosalsimonadaceae bacterium | reverse complement strand
CTTTGACATCTGGTTCATGCCGGATCCGGCATGAACCAGATGTCAAAGCCGGCATGCAGCCGCAGGTTCTCGTTTAACATGTAGGAGCCGTTAAGCCGCTCCATTCCGAAGTCGCTCGTTTCATCGTCATATCCGCCGCGGTCGTCCACAGTTAAGGTATCCACCGGCCGGTCAAACTCGAGGGCACCGTGAAAACTCCATCTGCGGCTTCTGGGCATGGCGTTAAAATACAGCTGCTCTTCTATGCGGATGTAGTCCTCCGCCACCCAGCCGGATTCATTTTTGTGTTTTTTGAAAAGATCGGTTCCCAGTGCCTCAAACAGCGAGCCCTGACCCGGAGCCCCCTCGAAATCATCGTCAAGCCCGAAGTCCCAGTCGCCTTCACTGGTGGGGATAATGCGGGTTCTGTTGCCGAAACTCAGCATGATGTTGCTCTTTGTCTCAACACTGATGGTGCCGGGCCCTGAGAGCGGGTCCTCAGCAATGTCGGTCCCCTGCGCCGCAGCAGCAACGGCCGTAAATAACAATGCGCTCAAAAAGAAAACGCCTGTAAGCCACCTTAATTTTTTCATGGGCACAAACTCCTTTTCTTCAGTATATGATTTATCAAAATGTTTCGACTTCCATGCATCCCTTCGCTTTCATCCGGATACAACGCCGGGCTTATCACCTCCTTTCCAACTAAGGCAGATCCATTATGGATCAGATATAACTGTTTCCCCGCAAACGCATGAAAAAAAGGCACCTGCCCAGGGCCTGCGGCATAAAACGCCTGCGCTGAATAAGACCTGCGCTGAATAAGACCTGCGCTGAATAAGACAGGTCCTTTACTAAAACGCTGTTTACAAAATGAACCGCCGTTTATTTTATTTACGCAATTTTTCCTGCGGTCCGGCATTTTCCTGCCTTCGCAGGCTTTAGAGAGCAAAGCGAAACCCGCCTTCATATAAACTACGGCGACTACTATCGTTTCATGCATCTTCTGCCCATCGCAGGCTTTTCTGCATACAAAAAACAAAATACAGACTCTACTCAAATACTCCCTTTTTCCGGGTAAATCCAAACCTGTAAATGCCGGAACACCGATTATTTCCGTTAACCACTTCCCTAAGATATTTTGAAGCGCGTGTCAACTACAGCCGAAGAAATTTTTATTGCAAAGGCGGCTTTAAATGCGCAGTCTCGGCTACCTCAAACTGTAACGTTCTGAAATATAAACGAAAACTCTATAGCTCCTTTCGGAAACACCATTCGTGATCTGTAGGAGCATAGAAAAATTTTTTTGCATCAATGCCGCACAGTTTTCCTGCCTGCCACGGCGCGGGTCAAAAATCCGCTAACAGGGCTTAATGGCCCCCAAATGCGGGGCTGCCCCTGCTTTGCCTCCTGCTTTGCCTCCTGTTTTGCCGGCCTGTTGCATTTTCCGCTTAGAGTGGCTATATTTTTTCTAACCTAAACTGAGCGTTTCAAATTTCTAAAACTATTTATTTCTGAATTATTTTAAGGTATTTAAGCCATTTTTAGCTTTAAAAATTTCAAACCCTTCGGGATTTTCAATTTAGGTCTAACAAATGCAGAAAGGATTTTCATGGAGCCGGCAGAAGAAATCATCCAGACGCTTGCCCGGGAGCTTTCCTGCGGATGGGAGCTTTCCCCCGGGGTTGTCCATTTCCTGGACTCCACTTTCGGACCGGTTTCGGCGGAGGAATTAAAGGATATACTCACTGCGCCGGATAACTGCGAGGCAGACACCGCCGTGGAACTGATATTTTTCCCTGACGCGGCCCTGCAGGAAAAAATCGAGCCAATCGCTGAACAAACGGATTTTTCCGAAAAAACGATTTGCGATATTACAGAGAGGCTGTGTGCAAAGAAGATCACAGCATCCCTCCGTCTGCCGGACGGACGTGGGGAAGCCTCGCTTTCCGTGCCCGACGCTGCCGTTTGTCAGCTCGTCTCCCGTCTCAATCTTACCGTTTGCCTGGCCCCGGAAATAAGCCGCTCCATCACGGAAAACAGCGAGAGCCGCGATGACGCCCTGCGTATACGGGTTCGGCTGAAAAACGCCCGTATACCCGAATCCTTTGCTCACAAAAATTTTCTCTGCTCCCTTATCAGGAACCTTCCCCGGGGGTCGGAGGAGTTCTGGGAAATACTGGAACTTGCAGTCTACCTGCTCGAGCATATCAAGCCGGAGGCGGATATATATCAGGCCCTCATGGAACACAAGAAAAGACTGATCCAGGCCATTAACGCAACTCTGAAAAACCGGGAAGCTCTTGCCGCAAACACGGTGGAGGCACTTATCATGCAGGGAACCAACATTTCTCCTGTCTGCGTGGATACAGCCCTTCGCACCATTGACCGCATCGACCGCATAAGCCTTTTGATCTACGGCACAACCGAATTCCTGCCCCTGCCAGGGGAAGCGGGATCCTCTATGGATCTCGCGGTGCAGAACAGCCGGGATCTTGGATCGATTACGCGGCTGCTGAGTTCCTATTGAAAGCGCCAGACCGCTTCGGCCATCTCCCTGGCCTTTTTTTCCAAATCCGTGCCCGCTCCAATGGCAGCCGCCTTCTTAAAGGTTTTATAAGCCTTGTTGTATTCATGGATGCAGCGGTAGGCTTTGCCCAGATCCAGCAGTATCCGGGCCTCTTGCGGCGCCTGCCCGGAAGCCTCTTCCAGACGTTTTACCGCTTTATCGCAGCGGCTCTGCTCGAGATACACCTGCCCCAGGCCGTAGAGGGCCTTGGAAAACTTGGGCATCAGATCCAGGGCCTCCTTGTAATAATCTTCCGCCCTGCTGTAATCGCCCTTGTGATAACAGATAAAGCCCAGGTTGGTGGCCGCAAAATGCGGCGTGGCGTATAAAAGATCATCTTTTACCGCCTTGAAGCATTCGATGGCCTCATCCCAGTCTTCGTTTTCCATGTAGGCAACACCAAGATTGTTTCTGGCGGGGGAGAACTCCGGATCCAGCTTTAGGGCCTTTTTGTAGTGCCCGATCGCCTTTTTGTAGCGCTCCTTCGCCATATAGGCCAGTCCCAGATCATTGTGGAGAAAAGGATCCTCCGGATAAATCTTTTCCGCCTTGAGAAACTCGCGAAGTGCCCGGGTATAGGCATCCTGACGCATATAGGCTTCTCCCAGCTCCCGCGAAGCCTGGGCGCGTTCCTTCTTTCGGACAATCTCCCCCGTAGCGCATGCGCCCACTATAAGCACAAGCAATAAACAGAATCCACCATTAAGCCATTTTCTTGCCTTCATAGCCATTTGTTACCTTTTTTCAGAGGTTTCGGGATGTATCTGGATCAACTTCACTCCTTTCCCGCATAGAAAATACTGAATCTCCGGGGGCAGCTCCCGACTGGAGAGCAGAATTTTCTTCTCTTTGCCGGACTTCTGCGGAAGATGTATCACTGTGCCGGGAATGCGGATCGAGGTATTGTGTATCCGCCGCCGGTCTGCCGCCCAGAAAAGCTGCGGCCGGCTCTGCTGAACCGGGAATTCGCTTAACAGCTTTTTGGCAATCCGGTAAAAGTCTGCCTCCTTCCGGATCTGAATCACCGGAAGGCCGGTGGTCTCAATGGACTCCACAGCATGGCCCTGCAGCCACCCGTAATCCAAAAGAAAATTATGTTCCGAATCCGCGGACACCAAATCTACAGTTGCCTTCACCTGAAAACCTGCATAAGGAAAGGAAATATCTACATTTTCATGGTAATTGTAGCCCAGAAGCTTTACAAAACGCCTGACAAATCCGGAGGCAGAGTCCGCGGCAATGGTGGCTGCGTTTTCCACAATCATGGAATCCTCCACCTGTGTACAGGCAGGTGCAAACCGCTCCGGCCGGTGGATCCAATCCGCCGCCCCGATCCAGTGATGGGCCAGATACCGGCAGATCTCCGGCGGCGTCCGCTCCTGCTGCTCTTCAATAAAAGTAAGACACATCTTGCCGCCGCCACCCGGGCGCTCAAAAATAAACTCGCCCCGCACCGTCACATGCATGCCCCCGTCAAAGAACTCAAGACGGTTTTTACAGCCGTCCTTATCAAGAAAAGGACAGATGGTATCGAAAACATCGCGCAAAGAGGCATCCCTGTCTATCTGCACAAGGGAGAAATCCGGCCAGTGTCTCCGGATTGCCGAGGCCTGCTCTTCCGAAATGAGGCCCCTATGGTCAAAAAGCAGGCGCACACCGCCGGAAAGCTGCAGAACCGGCGCCTTATCCAGGCGAACCCGAACATCCGGCCCGTTGTCGCGGGGAAAGAAAAAATCGCCCTGGTCCAGAAGATCGGCTTTTAACACGCGGGCAGCCTTCCGGCAGACGGAGCGGAGCTCTGAGCCCCGCGAATTCGCACCCTGCCTTTGTGCGGGCAGTCCGGCATCCTGAGAAACTTCTGCCGCCTGCCCGCTTCCGGGACTTACGCTTCTTTCCGGACTGTCTGAGCCCGACGCTGAATTTGCCGCCGGTTTTTCCGGCTTTTCCCTGCTGGAAGGCCCCCCGCCCGCAGAGGCCCTGGCCTGTGAATGACTGCGAAGGCCGCCGGATTTATCAAATATGGCATCATACCACAGGGTATTTCGTACCGAAGAAAGCGGAAGCCGGATCCTGTCTCCGATATCAAGACGGTTGATGTCCGGGAGCTGCGGATTCATAAACTTGACCATCTCTTTTAACTTCAGGTACTCCCGCTGGTCCAGGCCGCCGAAGCGCTCTACTATAAGGTCCCATACCGTATCCCCGGCCCTGACCTCGTATACCGAGGATTTTTTTTCCATAAGCTCGGGCAGATCGGAAATCATGACAATCGGAAGGCTGACAGCCCCCGACTGCTGTCCCATAAGGGTGCCGGGAGGCAGAACCTTCAGTGGAATAAGGATTCTTTGCCCGGCATAAATTTTGTCTATATCGTCTATGTCGGGATTGATCCGCTTAAATATCTCCAGAAACCGCGGAAAATCCTCCCTTGCGATCTTTCCACGCTGCTTAAAAAGCTTGATCACGTAATCGTTTTCCTGCAGCACATAAGGATCGCACAGAATATCGAGCCCTTGGTCCCTGCAGACTCTGAATTCCTTTTTGAAAAAAACGCCGTGGGCAGCAGAGGGCAGAAGAAAAAAGCCGCAGCAAAATAAAAGGAGCAAAGAAGAAGTAAGGGCGCAGCAGCTGCCGGTTTTCATATTCTAAGAAAACACCTTCTTCAAATCCAGAATATCCGCGATTTCAGCCGACATCCGGCTTACAAATTCGTCCAGTGCGGCTCCGGAAAGCGGCCGCCCAGGCTCAGGCACCTGTTCAAGATCCGCCGGCCGGACAAGCTCCGGGGCATTTATGAGTTCCGGATCGGGGGAGACCTCATATTCTTCGGGAAAACGGTTTTCAAAATACATCTCCTGAAAACCGGAAAACTTGAGGGCATGCGCGGTGGAATCGAGAATTACCCGCTCCTGCGGATCAATCAGCCCCCGTTTGCGGGCTAAAACAAGACCGGCCAGACACTCTCCGCCATGGGTACAGATTACATGGCCGTTCCTGTTGGCAGTCAGATACCAATCCATAATCTGCTGCTCGGAAACTTCTGAGACAAACACGCGCTGACATCCGGCCGCCTGATTGTATTTTTCCACCAGCCTGATCACCCGGGGCATGGAAACCGGGTTGCCGATCATGGCCGCCTGAGCGGCGCTCGGTTTTACATGCACAGGCTCAAAACAGCGTTTTTTCGGGTCCGGCTCCAGATAATACCGGTAGACCGGATTTGCATGTTCGGACTGCACACCTATGATCTTTGGCAGCGCATCAATGATGCCGGTCTCGTAGAATTTCAAAAAGCCGCTCATAACAGCGGTGATATTGCCGGCATTGCCTATGGGCACAACAACTACCGTATCTGCAAGTTCGTATTCAAAATACTGGGCGATCTCGTAGGAATAGGATTCCTGGCCAAGAATCCGCCAGGCGTTTTTGGAATTGAGAAGCGCCACATGATAGTTCTCGGATAGCGCCTCAACTATCTTCATACAGTCGTCAAATACGCCGGGGATTTCAAAAACCGCCGCACCGCTGCCCAGGGGCTGGGAAAGCTGCTGCGGCGTGACCTTTTTGTGCGGCAGCAGGACGGCCGACTTGACGTACGGCTGCAGAAAACTGGCATACAGGGCTGCAGATGCGGATGTATCCCCTGTTGAGGCGCATACCGCGAGAATATCTTCCGCATATCCCTGCCGGAGCAGATACTGAATGTAGCTGAGGGCGCTTGCCATGCCCCGGTCCTTGAACGAGGCGCTCGGGTTCTGGCCGTCATTTTTAAAAAATATCCTGGCACCTGCCTTTTCCTGCAGCCGTGCATTGGATTCAATGACAGGAGTGTGGGCCTCGCCTAAACAGACCACTGAATCGAGAGGCAGCACTGGGCCGATAAACTCGTGAAAACGGTAAATACCCTGCAGGGCGGGGATATTCAGCATTTTGCGGTAGTCGAAAATCCTGCGCCATGTGGCCCCGGCAATCTCTTTTAACCTCTCAAAACGCGGATCATAGAGCAGAAGCACCTCTCCGCAATCCGGGCAGGTATAGAGGAGCTTCTCAATGCCGTACTCCGCGCCGCATCCCAGGCAGCGGTAGATTAGACTGCCCGCAGGTGCGGGTATCAGGTGGGGCTGAATATCTTCCGGAAAATCAACTGCCTTCAAGGTGCGATCCACTCCTTTCCGCCCATGTATGAACGCAGCACCTCCGGGATCCGGACGGAGCCGTCCTGCTGTTGATAGTTTTCCAGAATGGCCGCCAGTGTCCGGCCCACTGCCAAACCGGAGCCGTTTAGGGTGTGCACCGGTTCGGTGCCTTTTCTGCCCCTGCGCCGCATCCGGATCCCGGCCCGCCGGGCCTGAAAGCCTTCAAAATTGGAACAGGAGGAAATTTCTCGGTATTTTTCCTGGGCCGGCATCCATACTTCTATATCATAGGTTTTGGCTGCAGAAAAGCCCAGATCGCCGGTGCAGAGCACCACCACCCGATAGGGCAGCTCCAGGCGGCAAAGTATTTTCTCCGCATCCGCCAGGAGCTTTTCCAGCTCCTCGTAGGAATTCTCGGGAGCTGTAAACTTAACAAGCTCCACTTTATTGAACTGATGCTGACGGATCAGCCCGCGGGTATCTTTGCCATGCGAGCCCGCCTCGGAGCGGAAACAGGGTGTAAAAGCGGTATAATAAACGGGCAGTCGTTCTTCGTCGAGGATCTCGTCCTGGTAAATATTGGTGACCGGCACTTCCGCAGTGGGAATAAGATAATAATCCCAGCCCTCCAGCTTGAACAGGTCCGCTTCAAACTTGGGGAGCTGACCGGTGCCTGTCATGGTTTTGCTGTTTACGATAAACGGCGGCATAACCTCGGTATAGCCGTTTTCCCTGGTATGTACATCCAGCATAAAGGAAATCAATGCCCGCTCCAGCTCCGCCCCGGCTCCGTAGTACAAGGGGAAACGCGCACCCGCAATTTTTGCCGCCCTTTCAAAATCCAGGATCTGCAGTTTCTCACCGAGCTCGAAATGGGCCGGCGGGGCAAAATCAAACACCGGCTTGTCGCCAACCTCCCTTACCAGCCGATTCCCGGAATCGTCAGTGCCCGTCGGGACCGAGGCTTCGGGAATGTTGGGAATGCGGATAAGAATTTCCCGGAGGCTTTGTTCACAGGCGGAAAGCTCCTGCTCCATCTGCTTGATCCTGCCGGAAACAGAGCGCATCTCCTCTACCTCCTGCTCGGCTGCCTCACCGTCTTTCTTTTTCCTGGCAATCTCGTCCGAGGCCACGTTCCTGCGATGGCGCAGTTCCTCAATTTCGGAGAGTATCCGGCGGCGCCTGGCGTCCGCATCCTTAAAACCCTCGAGATCCGCGGTCTCTCCCCGCTTCTCCAAGGCCTCTGCAACTACAGATAAATTTTCCCGCACGTACTTGATTTCCAGCATAGAATCCCTATATTCTTGGCTTATACAGATTGGAGAGATATAAAATATTATAAATTAGCAGCCACTTGGGGCTTGGTCAATAATTATTGAAAATTTCGAAAAAATCTGATAGAAAAAGCATATTTATTTTTCTGGACGGAGAAAAGCTAAATGGAGGATGTCAAAGAAAAAAAGCAGCAGCTGCGCAGGCAGGTGGAAAAAAAACTGGATGCTCTCAGCCAGGGAGAAACCCAAAGAAAACTTGCCGCCATAGAGGAGCAGCTTTTTGAGCTTGCCAACTTTATTGAGGCTGAGACCTCGCTGCTTTATATCAGCAAGCAGCATGAAGTGGACAGCAGCAATATAATTGACCGGAGCCTGAGAAACAACAAAGATATCGTACTGCCACTGTTTGATGCAAAAAACGGCAGCGCAAGGCTGTTTAAAATACAGGAGCCGCAGGCGGATCTCAGAAAAGCCGCAGGCGACACTCTGGAACCCAACCCGCAGCGGTGCAAGCCGGTACAGATGGAGAATGTGGATATTGCCATCATACCCGGAATTGCTTTTGACGAAAAAGCAGGGCGGCTGGGAACCGGCGCCGGCCGCTATGATCGGATAATTCCCAAACTGCCGGCAACAACCCGGAAGGTTGCTGTCGCCTTTGAAGACCAGATCGCCCCGCTGGTTCCCCTGGAATCGCACGACAAGTGCGTGGACATTATAATCACAGATGAGCGCATCATCTATAAGATTTGATGAGTGCGCAATAAATCCATCCGATTCAGCCGCCGGACGGGCCTTCTTCGCCAGCAGCCATATGCTGCCTGCCCGCACCCGTAAACCGATCATCTGTAACAAGCAATCGCAATTGATTCATATATGAAACCTGTTGTCGCAATTATCGGCCGTCCCAACGCCGGAAAATCCACCCTGTTCAACCGCATCACCAGAACAAGCGATGCTCTCGTAGACGACATGGCCGGCCTGACCCGCGACCGGCACTACGGAGATGCAAAGTGGAATGAAAGCGCCTTTACCCTTATTGACACGGGGGGATTTGCCGGAGCAGAGGACGCATTTACAAGCCTGAGCCGCCAGCAGCTGGAACAGGCAATCCGGGAGGCAGACGCCGCGATTTTTCTCCTGGACGGCAAATCCGGTCCTTCACCCTATGACCTCGAACTCCTTGAGCTTGCACGCAGCTTTGACGGCCCCGTTTTCTATGCGGTCAACAAGGTAGACGGCGAGACCCGCGAGGATTTGTGCTATCCTTTCTATGAGCTGGGCGTAACAGATCTGTTTGCAATTTCCGCAGAGCATGGATACGGGATAGGCGAACTGCTCGACCGGCTTGCAGCAGCGTTTCCCCGGGCACCCGCCGAACCTGAGTCAGAAGCGGTAAAAATCGCTGTCATCGGCCGCCCCAATGTCGGCAAGTCTTCACTTATCAACCGGATGCTGGGCGAATCCCGGGTTATGGTAAGCAGAGAGCCCGGCACAACCCGGGATTCTATCGACACCAGTTTTAGCGTAAACGAAAAAAACTACACACTGATCGACACCGCAGGCATCCGCCGCAAACACCGTGTCCGTGATCGAGTTGAAAAATACAGCATCATCAAGGCCTTAAAAAGCATTGACAGAAGCGATGTCGTACTCATACTGCTCGACAGCCAGGAGGGCATCACGGAACAGGATATCAAAATAGCCGGCTATGCATTTGAAAAGGGCCGGGCCTGTATTTTCGTGCTCAACAAATGGGATCTGCTGGAAAAGGACGCCCGGACCATGCAGCGGATGCAGGCCTGGCTGCGAAACGAGGCCAAGTATTTAAGTTTTGCACCTGTGGTTGCCGTATCCGCACTCACCGGAAAGCGGGTCCAAAAAATTTTTGACGTGGTGGATCCGGTGTTTGCCCAGTATACGCGCAGGATTGCCACCGGCCCATTAAACCGGATCATTGAGCAGGCCACCGAGCGCACCCAGCCCTCCCTTTTCCGGGGCAGGCGCCTGAAATTCTACTATGCCACACAGGCGGCCACCCGGCCCCCCACATTTATCTGCTTTGTCAACTATCCGGAAGGTGTACATTTTTCCTATAAGCGCTACCTGATCAACCAGATCCGTGAGGAAACGGGGCTCGACCGTGTTCCGGTGCAGCTGTACTTCCGCAAGCGCGGCGAAGCCGAACCGCGCGGCGGGAAAAAGCCCCGCAGGATCGGCAAAACTGGGCAGAAAAAAAAACAGGGCAGAAAAAAACCACGATAAGGGCTTATGGCAGCTTCTTCAAAAGACGAATCCGGGCCCGGACTGTTTGATCAGCATGGCCGTGATGCAGGGGCCGCATCCCGTCCCCTGGCCGACCGCATGCGCCCCAAAAGCCTTGCCGAAGTGATCGGCCAGCAGCAGGCCGTTGGCGAGAAAAGCCTGATCTGGAACGCAGTTGCCCGCGCCCGGCTGTTTTCCATGATCCTCTGGGGTCCGCCCGGCTCGGGAAAAACCACTATTGCCCACATCATTGCAGAAAAAACCCGCTGCCATTTTGTGCATTTCTCCGCCGTGCTCTCCGGGGTAAAAGACATCCGCAGTGTCATTGCAGCAGCACAGGAGCAGCAGCAGCTCCATGGCAAGCGCACCATCCTGTTTGTAGACGAAATCCATCGCTTCAACAAATCCCAGCAGGACGCCTTTCTCCATCACGTGGAAAGCGGCCTGATCACGCTGATCGGGGCTACTACCGAGAACTCCTCGTTCGAGGTCATCGGCGCCCTTCTGTCGCGCTGCCAGGTAATCAGCCTCTACCCGCTCTCGGATGCGGATTTACACAAACTGCTGCTGCGGGCGGCAAACGACACGGAAAAGGGGATCGGCTGCGACGGGCCGGCGCTTTCGGAAGCCGCCGCCGCCCACATCATATCGATCTCGGACGGCGACGGCCGGGCGGCCCTGAATGCCCTTGAGCTTGCCGCCTTTACCGCCGCTTCAGCCGGCAGCAGCGAAATCCGCCGCGAGGACGTGGAAACCGCCCTGCAGCGAAAAGCCCTTGCCTATGACAAAGACGGGGAAGAGCACTACAACCTGATCTCCGCATTTCACAAGAGCCTGCGCGGCAGCGATCCGGATGCATCCCTTTACTGGCTGGCACGGATGATGGCGGCAGGCGAGGATGCCATCTACATTGCCCGACGAATGGTGCGCTTTGCATCTGAAGATGTGGGCTGCGCGGATCCCCGTGCCCTGACACTCGCCAAGGATGCCGCTGAAGCCTACAGGATGCTGGGATCCCCGGAAGGCGATCTGAATCTGGCCCAGGCCGCGGTCTATCTGGCCTGCGCCCCCAAAAGCAACCGCGTCTACGCCGCCTACACGAAGGTTTGCGAAACCGTTCGCCGCACCGGTGCCCTGCCGGTTCCCTACCATATCCGCAACGCTCCCACGCGGCTGATGAAGGAGGAGGGCTACGCGGAAGGCTACAGATATCCCCATGACCATGAAGGCGCGGTTGTAGATCAGGACTACCTCCCGGACAGGCTTCGGGGCAGCACGTTCTACCAGCCGGCGGACCGGGGCTACGAGCAGTATATCCGGCAGCGGCTGGAAAAATGGCGGGAAATGATGCAGAAACCGGAGCGCTAACCCTGTGCGGCCGCGTACTTTTTTTCCAGCTCGGACAATTTCTCCAGATAGACCTCCTGGTAGAGAAGGCTGTTCTGATGCCGTACATCGTCGATGGCCAGACGGATATGAGGCTGGATGTCTATGCCGTAGCTGTTTATGGTCTCCTTGTTGGCTTCATCCAGAATCCGTACACTGTAGTAGCGGACCAGGCTGCGGATATCCGAATTTCTGCGCATTAGATAGCTTTTGCCGGCAAATGTGTTTAAGAAATAGCAGGCATACTCGTAGAAGGTGTCCAAAGACGCCGCTTCCGCCTGCTTTTTGCCGCAGCCGCCCTTTTCCACGTAATAGGCGTAGAAATTTCGCATGGCATGTTCCAGCACATCTGTATCCGCACTCAGAATGTATTTGACCAGTTCGATGCGCTTTTTGTTGAAAATGCGGAAAAAGTGAGCCTGGTTGTGCATGAGGCTTACGATATCCCGGGTTTCGCCGATTACCAGGGGCGGATTTTCGGCAGCAGCGGCCAGCATCTGTTCAAACACCGCCCGGGCGCCTTCGGCTTCGACGGAGGCGGCAGAAACATATCCCTGACGGTCCAGATAGGAAAAAAAGGAATCGATCTGCTTCTCCAGCAGAAAACAATCGGGAGCGCTGACAGGCTCCATGGTTTTTGAGCCATCGCCTGCAGCAGTCTCGCCGAAAACCTGACGGATCTTCTCCGCAGCTGCCCCGGATTGGGCGTCCCCGGTTTGTTCTTCTTTTTCCCGCTCCTGTCTGTCCAGGGAAACAGGCATACTCCTGGAGGATGTCTCAGCTTTCTCCTCCGCCTTTTCCTCATCAGCCGCAGCCTGCCGCAGCTCTTTTTCATGCCACTTCATTACCTGCACATAGCCGAACCAGGCGGCAGCCGCCAGCACAAGGACCACTGCCAAAGCGGCAATGTAGCTGCCCCCACCCCAACCTCTGAAAGAATGCTTCTGCATAAAAACGCTCCTTTTTTTCTCAATTACACCTGATGGCTTCGTAAAAAGCAATTTATTCCGCTGGCACGGTATTTTTGCAGAAAGTAACGCAAAGCTATGGTCTGTTTTATAAGGCCACCCCAAACTGACTTTTTACGAGAGCATCTTTTTCAGCAAAGAGTCGGGAAAAGAGCAATCCGCAGCGCAGCAGATCAAACGGGGTGCTCCCTGGTCTGCATCTGGGCCTGGGCCACGGTAATGGCCGCCACGTTTACCACATTTTCCATGTCCGTCTCCCGCTGCAGCACGTTAAACGGCCTGCTGATCCCCATCAAAAGGGGACCCACCGCTTTCGCCCCGCCCAGGCGCTCGAGCAGCTTGAAGGCAATGTTTCCCGCGGCCAGCTCGGGAAAAACCAGCACATTGGCCGGGGCGCCGAGTCGGTTGAAAGGATAGTCCCGGTTTAAAATTCCCTGCATCACTGCCGTATCCGCCTGCATTTCTCCGTCAATGACAAGGGAGGGCTCCTGTTGCCGCGCGATGCGCACCGCCTTTTCCACCCTCCTGGCGTCCGGATGCCGCGTATCGCCGAAATTGGAAAACGAAAGCATAGCCACCCGCGGATTAAGGTCGAAGAACCGGGCCTTTTCAGCCGCCAAACGGGCAATTTCCGCCAGATCTTCGGATTCCGGATGAATATTTACCGTAGCATCGGCAAAAAGCAGGGTCCGGTCCCGAAAAATCATCAGATATACACCGGAGACTTTGTTGACTCCACTTTGCCGCGGAATTACCTGCAGCACCGGCCGTATGGCATCAGGATAGGATCGGCTGATGCCGTGGACCTGCCCGTCAACAAGAGATTCCCGCACCATCATGGCGCCGAAGACAAACCGGTTTTCCAGCTGACACCGCGTCTCCGAAGGCTTCCAGCCTTTTCTGGCCCGCATCCTGTGCAGCTTTTCCGCGTATCTGTCAAACAGCTCGCTCTGCCGGTGATCCAGGATTTCAACGCCGTCAAGCGAAAGCCGAAGCCGGGTGGCGAGGTCCTCGATCGCGTCCTTGCTGCCGAGGAGCACAGGATGTGCAATGCCTTCGCGCACAATATGCTGGGCTGCACGCAGGATCACGGGATGGTCCCCTTCAGGCAGCACGATGCGCCTCGGGTCTTTTTGGGCACGGGTTATGATTTTTCGCATGATTTCCCGCTCCGGGCCCAATCTGGCTTCCAGCGACTGGATATAGGCGCAGCGGCTGTCCAGACCGACACGTGCAACGCCGGTGCGAACCGCCGCTTCGGCCACAGCGGGGGTTACCTTTAACAGCACCCTGGAATCCAAAGGTTTGGGAATAATATATTCCGGCCCGAACCTTATCGGTACTCCTCCGTAGGCCCGAATCACAGAATCCGGCACATCTTCGCGGGGCAGCTCCGCCAGGGCATACACCGCAGCCAGCTTCATTTCTTCGTTTATGGCAGATGCCTGAACATCGAGCGCTCCACGGAAGATGTAGGGAAAACCCAGTACATTGTTTACCTGGTTGGGATAATCTGAACGGCCGGTGGCCACTATGGCATCCGGACGCACAGCTCTTGCTTCGTTATAGCCGATCTCCGGTTCCGGATTGGCCAGGGCGAAAATCACGGGCCTCGGGTTTAAGAGCTGCAGCAGCTCAGGAGTAAAAGCCCCCTTCACAGACAGCCCCACCAGAACATCTGAGCCGCGGACTGAGTCCTCCAGACTCCGCCTGTTTGTATCCCGTGCATAGCGCGCCTTGTAGGAATTCATTCCCTCGGCTCTTCCCTTGTAGATCACACCGCGGGAGTCCACCAAGGTAATCCCCTCTTTTTTTACCCCCAGCAGCGTATACATATTGGCCGTGGCAATTGCTGCAGCACCCGCCCCGTTGATAACCACCCGCAGATCCGCCGGCCTGCGGCCGGTGAGCCTGCAGGCATTTAGCAGGGCCGCGCCGGAAATAATGGCGGTGCCGTGCTGATCATCATGGAAAATCGGTATGCACATCTCCCTTCGGAGCGTCTCTTCGATATAGAAACAATCCGGGGCCCTGATGTCCTCCAGGTTAATGCCGCCGAAGGTAGGCTCCATACGCTTGACGACCTCTATAAAAACCTCCGGATCTTCGGCGTTTAACTCGATATCAAATACATCCAGGTCGGCAAAACGTTTAAACAATACCGCCTTGCCCTCCATAACCGGCTTGCCGGCGAGGGCGCCTATATTGCCAAGCCCCAGTACCGCAGTACCGTTTGTAATAACACCCACCAGATTGCTTTTTGCCGTATAGTCATAGGAAAGCCCGGGCTGCTCCTGTATTTTCGTGCAGGGAATGCTTACCCCCGGCGTATAAGCAAGTCCGAGATCCGATTGGGAAATGCAGGGTTTACTTGGGACTACTTCGATTTTTCCCGGCCGCGGCAGCCGATGATACTCCAGCACCTCATACTCATGGTTTTCCATAGATTGCTTCCTTGACCGGTTTTTCTGAAACCGCCTCTTTTTTATCGATTATGCCCCCATCAATTTGGAAATGTCAACAAGGGTTCTGCTGAAAACACACGAATTGCGCTCGTTTCAGCTTCAGGGGCAAAAAATGAAGAAATCCTGCTTGAAAAATCCTTTTGACATAGTACAATGTGCATAATAAAAACGAGTGAATGTTCGCTCATTTTTAATTGAAACCAGGGGAGACGCCATGCCGGAAGAAATATATCCCGGGCTTTACCGACTCAGCATTCCGCTGCCAAAAAGCCCGCTGAAATATCTCAATTCCTATGTCATCACCTATAGCCCTGCGGAAACCTACGCCAAAGCGTTATAGTCAAAAATTGATCAGCAAAAAAAAGGAACAGGACCCATGGAGATGATTCAACAGGCACTGGCAGCAAACCAGCATGCCTTAGGCGAGCATGAAGCAAAAAAACTCCTGGCTGATTACGGCATCCCTATAACACGCGAAGCCCTTGCCCGGGATAAGACAGAAGCCCTGGCGGCAGCCGCCGAAATCGGATACCCGGTAGTAATCAAGGGCTCGGGGGCGGAGCTTTTGCACAAAAGCGAGTCCGGAGTGGTTTTTGTCAACTTAGACAGTGAAGCCGCAGTCAAAGACGCCTGTGACCGCATCGCACAACTGCTCGGCGACAGGTTTGCCGGGGTGCTGGTCCAGGAAATGGTCTCCGGCAAACGGGAGCTCGTGCTCGGCCTGCACCGCGAACCCCAGTTCGGCCCCTGCGTCATGCTTGGCATAGGCGGCGTGCTGACCGAGCTCATCAATGATACCGCATTCCGCATCGCCCCATTTGACGAGACAGAAGCCAGAGACATGACAGAGGAGCTGCGGGCGTACAAGATTTTTCAGCCCTTTAGGGGCGAGGCCGCAGCGGAAATGGACACCCTGTGCCGCAGCTTAACGGCTGTCGGCCGCCTCGGTGCGGAGCAGCCGGCAATTTCCGAGATTGACATCAACCCCCTGATCATAACCCCCGAGGGCGGCGTAAAAGCCGTGGACGCTCTGATCGTGCTAAAGGAATCCGATAATGATACAAACAATTGAGAATTCACCTCTTCATAAAATCGCAAACCCGGAGAGCATAGCCTTTTTCGGCGCATCCAACCGCTACACAGCCATGGGAACGGCAATACTCAGCTCAGTTAAGCAGATGGGCTATGAAGGCGGCATATATCCGGTCCATCCCAGGGAAAAGACGATTCTTGGACACACTGCTTACGCATCCGTCCTGGATTTGCCGGAAACACCGGATCTGGCATTTATTGTGCTGCCCACACACCTTGTTCCCGAGGTTATCGAAGCCTGCGGCCGCAAGGGCATCAAGCATGCTGTGGTGGTTTCCGGCGGCTTCAAGGAAATGGGCGCAGACGGAGCGAACCTGGAAGAAAAGCTCAAAACCGCAGCAAAAGCCTACGGCATCCGTTTTTTGGGCCCCAACTGCATCGGTGTTGTCAATACCCACCGGAAATTAAACGCCACCTTCCTCCCCTGCGAGCACCCCCCGGGCTTTATCGGCATGGCCTCACAGAGCGGGAGTTTTATCACCCAGATGTTTGCCTATCTGCAAAGATTCGGGCTCGGCTTCTCCACCGGCTTCAGCGTTGGCAACGAGGCTGACATCGATATCGTGGAATGCATGCAGTACCTGGCCGCCTGCCCGGATACAAAGGTGATCAGCCTTTATATTGAAACCATCCGCAGGGGCCGGGCCTTTATCGAAGCGGCCCGCAATATTGTTCCGCACAAGCCCATTGTGGCCTATTACGCCGGCGGCACCGAGGCGGGCCGGCGGGCCGGGCTTTCCCATACCGGAGCACTTGCCGGCGAAGACCGTGTCTATGATGGCGTTTTCCGCCAAAGCGGCGTCATTCGTGCCCAATCCATCGAAGAGCTTTTCGACTTCTGCTGGTGCCTGGGCTCCTGCCCGCAACTTCAAGGCAAGCGGGTTGTCATACAGACCCATTCGGGAGGCCCGGGCGCGGTTGCCGCGGATGCCTGTGCCCGCGCCGGTCTGGACCTGCCCGGTTTAACGGAGACCACCAGAGAGAAGCTAACCAATTACGTACCCCGGACCGCAAGCATGAAAAACCCGGTGGATTTGACCTTCAGCAGAAAACAGATGGAGTACTTTATCGACATCCCCTCCATCCTCCAGGAGGACGAGGCTACGGACGCACTTCTGATCTACCTGATGATGCCCAGGCGCAACATCGAGCTGGGCATGGAAGAGATGGGAATTGCCAAAGAAGAAATCGAGAAAGAAACGGAAAAATTCATTGATGAGCAGGCCAGCCGTCTGGCCGATAAAATGCACGGTGCAGACAAGCCCCTGGTGGGATTTACCTACTACGGTCCGGAAAGCCGGTTTATAACGCGGCTTTACGAGGCCGGCGCGCCGGTTCTGCCCGGTCCCAACCGGGCGGCAAAAGCGCTTGGAGCCCTGCTTCGCTACAAAAAGCTCCGCAGCAAAATCGCCGGCACCTGAAAACCCCGTCACTGTGCTGCTGCGCATCCATAACCGAGTGCCTTGCGGTTTCCACGCGGCATGGCGGCGTCCCTGAGGCAGGGCATGGTTTCTGAAGTCATCAGGAGATTACAAGGACTGGACTCAATACCTGGCGGAGTCCGGCCGGAAAATCCTGGACAGTCTCCAGGGGCGGGGCCTTGATACAAAATAAAAGCCATAAGGCGGAGGGGCCAGATCCCCTCCACCTTATACGGCTTGCCTGACAGCGGATCCAAGGCCTATTTCATCATCTGCTTCTTAAAAATCTTCTCTGACTTCTCGGCCGCCTTCTGCGCATCTGCTGCCGCGGATTCCGCCCTGTCGGCTGCGGAGCGGGCCGTCTCTGCCGCCTGCTCTGCCGGAAGCCGATGACATCCGCCGCGGCAGCAGCGCCCTCTGCTGTAACACTTGTATAATAGCGAAAAGCGCCACCGGCCCTTGCGGCAGACACGGCAAATGAGCCTGCCAGTATAGCCGAAAGAACAGAAATACAAAAAATACGGAAATAGCGCTCCATAAATAATCAGTCGAAAGAAAAAAACCCGTTTCACGCCCGGCGGGTAAACGGCCCTTTCCGCTAGGTTTAAAAATTTGAAACGCTCAGTTTAAATTAATAATAATTTCGATTAAATAAAAAGGCAACTGTGCAAAGATGGATTTCCGGCGGAGGCTGCCGTGAAAAAACAAAGCCTTTCTGAGGCAGAGATGCCGCAGAAAGGCTTTTTGGCCGCAAAGGCCGCAGGGGGGGGAGGGGAACCCTTTATCCGCTCAGCTTACTGCGCAGATCCTTTTTATTGATTTTACCTACACTGGTCTTGGGAATCTCATCTACCACCTGTACCTGGTTGGGCACCCCGTATTTGGGAATGTCGCCGGAATCCACAAACTTCCGGAAAAACTCCCTAAACTCTTCTTCCTCTACCTTGCCCTTATAGTCCTCCTTTAAAACCACCAGCACCAGAGGGCGCTCGCCCCATTTATCGTCCGGAACCCCTATGGCTGCGGCTTCGCTCACCGCCTCATGCTGGCTGATTATATCCTCAAGCGTAAGCGAAGAAATCCATTCCCCGCCGGACTTTATCACATCCTTTAAGCGGTCCGTGATCTGAAGATACCCATATTCGTCCACATAGCCTATATCTCCGGTATGGAGCCATCCGCCCTGCCACAGCTCCTCGCTTTTTTCCGGATCCTTGAGATATCCCTGGGTCAGCCAGGGACAACGGACAACTACCTCGCCGGTGCTTTTGCCGTCATGGGGCAGGGCATTGCCCTCCGGATCAAAAATGCGCAGATAGACAAAGGGGCTCGGCCGGCCGGTGCGGCAGCGGATTTTGACCTGCTCCTTTTCCTCCCATTCCATCATCTCGGGCCTTAAAAGGGCCATTGTGAGCAGGGGGCAGGTCTCGGACATGCCGTAGGCGGCAAAAATATTGATGCCCAGTTGCAGTGCCGCCTCGCACAGGCCCCGCGGCAGGGCCGCACCGCCGATGATCACCTTCCACCCGCTGAGATTGAACTGTTTAATGGCCGGGCTGCTCACCAGCATGTGCATGATGGTGGGCACGCAGTGGGAAAATGTCACCTTTTCCCGGGTAAGAAGCTTGAGCAGCATCTCCGGCTCATAACGGCCGGGATAGACCTGCTTGGCGCCCAGAAGCGTCATTACGTAGGGCACCCCCCAGGCATGAACATGAAACATGGGGGTCATGGGCATATAAACGTCCCCGGAGGTAATCTGGCACTGGCCCTCATAGGCTGCGAGATTGGTCAGCATCCCGTATGTATGCATGACGAGCTGGCGGTGGCTGAAATAGACACCCTTTGGCATGCCGGTGGTGCCCGTGGTATAGAAGGTTGTAGCCATGGTGTCTTCTTCAAAATCCGGGAAGTCATAGCTTTTGGCGGCTCCCTCGACCAGGCCCTCGTATTCACCGTCAATGCGTAAACTCGTATCCGGCGTCTTGCCGGAATCGTTCAGAAGGATGATCTTTTTCACCGTCTCGAACTTGTCCTTGACCGCTTCCAGCAGGGGCAGGAAGTCTTCGTTGACAAGAATGATGTCATCTTCCGCGTGGTTGATGGTGTAGATGAGCTGCTCCGGAGAGAGGCGGACGTTGACGGTATGCAGCACGGCTCCCATCATGGGAACGGCAAAAAAACATTCCAGGTAGCGATGGCTGTCCCAGTCCATAACAGCTACGGTGCTGCCCGGGCCTGCGCCCTGATCGGAAAGCATATTGGCCAGCTGGTGGATCCGCCGGTTTAAATCACGGTAGGTATAGCGCTTGAGGTCGCGATAGATGATTTCCCGTTCCGGGAAATAAATGAGCGGCGTTTCCAGGATATGCTTGATCAGGAGCTGGTAGTTATAGGCCGAGGGGGTGGACTGGACCTTTCTAAACGTCATTTATGCCTCCTTTGCAAATCAGAAAAGTTAAACAGACCTTAATTTATTAAAACAATGTAAATAGTTTTGAATTCTATTTAAACAAAAATATGAGTTTCGTAAAGAAGCAATTGCATCCTTGCCAAAATTAACTCAGGCTAATATAAAAGGACAGATTTTCCCGAAATCAGTTCTGCGCCTGTTTCCTTGCCTGCAGGCGCCGCAACAGATCGAAGGAGCTCGCTTCTGACGAGCTGTGAAAACAGTGAACTATCCCGGAATCCGTAGAAGAGGAGGGACCGATTCCATGAAGCTTGTCTTTATTCACGGATCCGGCGCCGGCCGGGAGGCATGGCGCTACCAGCTGGAGGCCTTCCCTGATGCGGAGGCGGTGAACCTGCCCGGCCACCCGGACGGAGAGCTCTGCAGCAGTGTGGAACAATACGCCGAATGGCTCCGCGGGCACGTCCGCTCCCTCGGATACAGGGATGCGTTGCTTGTCGGCCATTCCCTGGGCGGCGGCATTGCGCTGTCTTATGCCCTGAATTATCCCCGGGAGCTTGCGGGCGTCGTCACCATAGGCTCCGGCGCAAAACTGCGGGTGCATCCGCAGTTTCTGCAGTACCTGGAAGAGGCTGTTGCCGATCCCGCCAAACTCAAGGAAGGCCTCCTGTTTCTCTATGAAGGGCTGGATCCGGAAATCAGGCAGGTGCTGCAGGAGCGAACGATGGAAAACGGAGCTGAAGCGGCCTTAAACGATATGAGGGCCTGCGATCATTTCGACATCATTGACCGGCTGGGCGAAATCATGGTGCCGACCCTTGCCCTGGCGGGCTCGGAAGACAACATGACGCCTCCCAAATTCAGCCATTTCCTGGCGGAAAAAATGCCGGAGGCCCGGGCGGAGATCATAGCCGGCGGGAGCCATATGGTATTTGCGGAAAAACCCGGGCTGGTCAACCAAAAAATCCGGGAGTTCGTTGAAGAGCTGCGCGGCCGGCACTGAGCGGCCCAAAAAAGCCGCGGCCACAAATGCTCTTTTCCCGTTATCCTTTGATAATCCGGGGCAGAATCAAATGATGCTGCGGGCAGACGGAGGCGGGATTCTGGTACGCCGCGGCGGCAAAAGCCTGCAGGTAGCTGCGCAGTTCGGAAAGATCCACGATTTCATCGACCATGCCGCTTTTGGCGCAGTAGAGCGGACGAGAAGCCGCTTGGTACTGCTCCAGCAGCGCATTCATTTTCTCCACCGTAGGCTCCAGGGGTCTGCCGGCATCCTGATCTTTTATCAGGCGCCGCGTATAGGCGGCTGCGGCTGCGGTTTCGCCGTGCATAACGTAGATTTCCGTTGCCGCCGTGCCCAGAGTAAAAGCGTTATGCCGGTTGGCGGCGGGCCCGCCCAGAAGATAGTGAGCGGCGGCAGAGCCTTTGCGAAGTGTTACCAGCATCATGGGCACATCCGTATGCTGAATTGAATACACAAGGCTCTGACCAAGGCCCAAAAGCTCGGCCTTTTCCGCCTGGTTGCCCACATCCACCCCGCTCGTGTCCTGCAGCCAGATCACAGGCAGCCGATCCCTGCCGCACAGGGTCACGAACTCGCTCATCTTGATAAGCCCCTGGCGGTAGAGTTTTCCTCCGATCCCCGGATAATCCCCGTATTCCGGATATCCCTTCGGCAAAATCCCCTGGCGGTTACCTATACATCCAAACAAAAACCCGTCGATCTTGACCAGACCTGTATAAACCTCCGGGCCGTAGTCCGGGCGGAACTCCATGTGCTCGCTGCCATCAACAAGCCGGGCCAGTATATCCTCAAAAATATATGTCCGCCTGGGGTTTAAGGGGAGCAGATGGTAGAGATCCTCCGCAGGCCGGGCGGGCGGACTCGGCTCATCCACGCGGAAAACCTCAGGGTCATAAGCCGGGAGCTTCAGCATATAGCCGCGCATGGCATCAAGCACGTCTTCTTCCTTTTCAAAGACGTAGCTGAAAAATCCGGTTTCATCGTAATGAATATCCACGGTGCCCGGCGGCTGCGACTGGCTCTGCCTGGCTGCTTCCACAAGCTCCCTTGCGGCTTCGGCGTCAAAGCTGCCCTTCGGACTCATGCCGCTCACGATGCCCGCTCCTCCCACGGCAATGTTGCAATTTTTGTGGGCAAAAAGAACCATCGGGCTGGCCCCCTGGTAGCCGCCGCCTGCGGGATTGGTGCCGTAGACGCCGGCCAGGATGGGGATGCCCATCTGTTCAAGCTCGGCATGGCGGAAAAATGTAGTTCCGGAGCAGCGCCGGCCGGCATAGAACTTCTCCTGCTCCGGGAGCTTGACACCGCTGCAGTTGACGATCCAGATCAGGGGCACGTGCAGCCGCGCGGCCATATCCGTTACCCGCAAAATATTCTCGGGCTGGCCGGGGACCCAGGCACCTGCCAGGTACTTATTATCAAAACCGATAACAACCGCCCATCTGCCGTTAATCCGCGCCAGACCGTCCACCACATTGGTGGTGCACTCCTCGTTTCCCGCAGGATTGTAGAGCATGTGCAGGGGCCGCCAGGCACCCTCGTCAACCAGCAGATCCAGGCGCTGCCAAATGGTAAGCTGGCCCCGGGCGTTGATCTTTTCCGCAGGCAGACCAAACTCCTTCACCGCTTCCCTGGCCTCCCGGATGGCCTGCTCCTCCTGTTGGATCGCGTGCAGGTTGTCGGTCGTGCGCTTTTTGAATTTCTCCCTGAGCCCCTTGCCCAGGGGGTCCATATTTTTGAAATATTTATGCATAAAAACCTCTGCGAAGGCGGCCCCCGGAACTGAAGCCAGCGGCCGGACTATTCCAGAACAAGCAGCACCGCATCTTCCTCCACCGACTGGCCCGCCCTCACCCGGATATCGCGTACCGTTCCGTCAGCCGGTGCGTAAAGGGAGGATTCCATTTTCAACGCTTCCAGCAGCAGCAGCTCCTCTCCCTGCTCCACTGCCTCGCCCTCGCTTACCAGGACGGCAGCAATCCTTCCGGCCAGCGGTGCCCTGATTTCCTCTGCCATGACATCTCCAATATTGATGGCTGCACAAAAATGTTTTCCGGATTGTATAAGAGATTACACCTGCCAGCCGTTCTGTCAAGCTTGCGCCGGTATGCCGGTCCGGGCCCCGCTCTATCACCAGGCCCGGCAGCGCTTGACAACTGCCCGGGCAGATGGAATAGTAAATTTTTCCGATAGAATTTTCTCCATCCGCAACCAATATACCCACAAAGGAGCAGCCTTGTCTGATACCCCCCGGGCGGAAAGCGCCCTGAAAAACAAGGAAAAGGAAACCATGGCCACCCTGGCCCAGCTTGAGGTCCTGCCCTGCTATTACCGGGAAACCATCCCGCCCGAGTATATCGACCCCATGGGGCACATGAATGTGCGATGGTATATGGCCCTCTACGACCAGGCCACCTGGTACTTCTTTGAAGCGATCGGCATGAACCAGGATTATTTCAAGAACCATCATGCCGGTGCATTTGCCCTCAAACACTTCCTCAGCTACTTCAGCGAGATCCACGAGGGACAGGCGGTGGCGATCCGCAGCCGGGTCCTTGGCCGCACCGGCAAACGCTTCCATTTCATGCATTTTATGATCAACGAGAGCACCGCTCAGCTGGCATCCTGTTTTGAAGCCCTGGGAACCCATGCGGACCTGCGCCAACGCAAATCCGCGCCGTTTCCCCCTTCTATCGCGGAGGCGCTCGATGCCCGGCTCAGCCGTGACAGCCAGCTTGACTGGCAGGCTCCGGTATGCGGGATTTTAAACCTTTGAAAGACGACAGCCCCGCCATCTCATGACCCTTAAAAGACGCGGCCGGCGGCTGAGGCAGCAGGTGTTATACGCCCGGCATCAGCGCACCACTTTATTTTCGTAGCCTTTCATGATCTGGCGGGATACAGAGACCTTGTGCACCTCGTCGGCGCCGTCATAAATCCGCGCTGCGCGTTCGTGGCGGAAGAAAAAGGCGATGACGGTATCATCTGTCATTCCCAGCCCGCCATGGACCTGGAGCGCCCGGTCCAGCACCCGCTGCAGGGTATTGGCCACCACGAACTTGATCATGGAGATATCCTGGCGGGCCGCCCTGGCGCCTTCATTGTCGATCCGCCAGGCGGCATGAAGCACCATAAGCCGCGCAGCCTGGATCTCTGCCGCGCTTTCCGCAATCCACCCCTGTACAATCTCCTTGGAGGCCAGCTTCTGGCCCGGGGCTATGGTACGGTCCCTGGCGTAAGCGCACATCAGGTCAAAAGCCCGGTTGCAGATGCCGAGCCAGCGCATGCAGTGATGAATCCGCCCCGGTCCCAGCCGTTCCTGGGCGATTAAAAATCCCATGCCCTCGGGGCCGAGGAGATTTTTCTGCGGCACCCGGCAGTTCTGATACAAAATTTCCGCATGGCTAAAATAACCGGAACCGGCATGGCCCATAACCGGGATATTGCGCACCAGATTATAACCCGGTGTATCGGTGGGCACAATAATCATGCTTGCCTGTTTGTGCGGCGGCTCATCGGGGTTGGTAACGGCCATGACAATGGCGAACTCCGATCCGTCGGCAGCGGTGGTATACCACTTGTGGCCGTTTATCACATAGCCATCACCGTCTTTTTCCGCCGTGGTCTCCAGCATGGATGGGTTGGATCCCGGCATTTCGACCTCGGTCATGGCAAAGCAGCTCCGGATTCTTCCCTCCACCAGGGGATGCAGGTATTTCTCCCGCTGTTCGTCGTTTGCATATTTATGCAGGATTTCAATGTTGCCGGCATCCGGTGCCATGCAGCCAAAAGTATAAACACCCAGCGGGGTGCGGCCCAGGGCCTCGAACATCAGTGCACTCTCCACCAGGTCCAGCCCCATGCCGCCGTATTCCTCCGGATGAAGCGGCGCCCAGAGCTCCATCTGACGCACCATCTCCCGTTTTTTCTCCAGCTCGGGCAGTACCTTGTCCATGTTGTCCGCAAGGAAATCCTTTTCCAGGGGAATCAGCTCCTTTTCCACGAACTCGTTGATCATCCCCAGTATTGTCTGCATTTTTCCGGAAATCTGAAAATCCACAATCGCTCCTTTTGTTAGGCTTGACGGGTGATGGCTTTGTAAAAAGTTCCCGATCGAATCTATCAAAACATTGATATCGAAAAGGGGCGCATGAGTCAACAAAAAATAACGAACGTTCGTTATTTTTTGTTGACATTTCCCCTTCTCTCCTTTACAAAATAAGGCAAACGTACTGCCGATAATTTCAAAAGCTGCCCAAGAGGCCTCACGGACTGAAAAAACCAGTTTTTCAACCATGAATATACTCGTTTGCATCAAGCAGGTGCCGGAATTCGAGCACATCCAGATCACCCGGGACCGAGAGGGCGCTGCCCTACTGGGCGAATTCCCGGGCTATAAAATCAATCGCTTCGATGAATTTGCCATGGAAGAAGCCCTGCGGATCAAGGAAGCCACAGAGGGCGCCCGCGTCGATGTGTTGACCGTTGGGGCCGGGCGTGCGGCTGAAGTCCTGAAAAGGGGGATCGGGATGGGCGCTGACAAAGGCGTCCATCTGAAGAGCGAGGCAGGCGACCTGGTAAGCCCTTCAGCAATTTCTGCCTGGATCGCAGCATATGCCGGTCCAAAAGGCTATGACCTGGTGCTGTGCGGCAGCATGTCCGAAGACGGCATGAACGCTCAGGTCGGCCCCATGCTGGCGGCAGACCTGGGTATTGCCTGCGCCACCCAGGTAATTGCCGCAGAACTCGACCGGGATCTTTCCTCGATTTCGCTGGAACGCGAAATTGAAGGCGGCAGACGGGAACTAATGGAACTGTCCCTTCCCGCTCTGCTGGCCCTGCAGACAGGGGCCAACACCCCGCGCTATCCCTCCCTGTCCAACCTGCTGCGTGCAAGCAAGCAGCAAATGGAACAAATACAGGCGGAAAATCTTTGCCGTGCCCGCCCCGGCATGGAAATGCTGGATTTTGAAATTCCCGGCAAATCAAGGGCTGGCAAATTTTTGACCGGCCCGGCCCGCGAAAAGGCCGAGAAGCTCCTGAACTTGCTCAGGGATAAAGCATTTATAGAATAATTATACCTAAAAATAATTCAGAAATAAACAGGTTTAAAAATTTCAAACGCCCAGTTTAGGTTATAGAGAGCTATGGAATCATATGCCGACATTGCCGTTATTGCGGCCCATGACCGGGGCCGGATCCTGCCGGAAACCTACGACGTCGCGGCCTTTGCCCTGGAGCTGCAGAAACACCGAAACGGCGCCGTCCGCATACTTGCACTCGGCGCGGAAACCGGTGCCATAGCCGCCGAGATTGCCGGCAAAACAGGGCAGGCAGTGGACGCCATAACTTGTCCGGAGCTTGGCCAATACTGCGGCGAAGTCTACCGCCGCATACTTGCCGACAGGTTCCGCGGCAACCTGCCCGCCTATATCCTGGCGGCAAACAACTCCCAGGGGCTTGATTTTGCGCCGGCGCTTGCAGCAACTCTGGAAAGCGCATGTATTACAGGAGTTACCGGGATGCGCAGGCAGGATTCCGGCCTGATTTTTCAGAAGCCGGCCTACGGCGGCAAGGTGAAAGCCAATGTCAGGGCACCTGCCGCCTGCTGCGTGCTGACCCTGCAGCCGGGGACCTTCAGGCTGGATACCGAAAAGAGGCGGCCGGGCCCGGTAACATCCAAAACCGTATCCTGCCCGATGGAGCACACCAGAATTTCCGGCATCCGGCCGGCCGCGGGGGACAGCTCCGCCATCACCGAAGCCCGGGTGATTATTGCAGCCGGAAACGGTCTCGGCGAAGAGGAGAACATGGAGCTGATCCACAGCCTTGCCCGGCTCTTTGCGAAATCGGCTGTTGCAGGCACCCGCACAGTCTGCGACAGGGGCTGGCTGGGATACCATCAGCAGGTGGGAGTTACCGGTGCAACCGTTTCTCCGGATCTCTATATCGCCTGCGGCATATCCGGGGCTGTGCAGCACGTGATGGGTATGCAGGGCTCAGGGCTGGTGATCTCCATCAACACGGACGGGCGGGCGGCGATCTTTAATGAATCCGACTTCTGTATCGTGGAGGATCTGACCCGGTTCATCCCGCTTTTACTGGAAACATACGAAAGCCGCAGCGATGCCTGAAGCAACTTTTTCCCCTTGCAGACAGCCGGCTTTTTGCACCGGAGCCTGATTCATTCAAGCACGATGCGCCACTCGCAGGAGACCTGCTCCGGCAGTTCCGCCGGACGGGGCTGTGACGGCGTATAAATGCGCTCCACTCTTGCGCGCGGATTGATACGGGCGAAAAAGCCCTGCCGCAGCCACAGTCCTCCCTGACTGCAGTCATAGAAGTCCATCCCCC
>JAWOFF010000071.1:0-3225 GCA_046482325.1 Desulfosalsimonadaceae bacterium | reverse complement strand
CCTTGAAGAAGTCGGTATCAATGCCCTGCGTGAAACCTTCCACCACTGGGTTGAAACCATCCGGCTGCCGGTATACGGAAGCGATCTGGGCTCGCCATTGCCCGCAAAGAAACCGGTCGAGCTTCGTCAGACAACTCCATGCCAGAATTCAAGAGATATTGAAAAAGCAAAAGATATGCTTGACGAATTTACGCAGGAATTAAAGGATTTCGTCAAGAAAAGAAAAAAAGCTCTTACCCAGCGCCTGACCGAAAAACTTTCCGCGGATGGCAAAAAGGCCCACAAGGAAGCCGAAATGCGATACCAAAGCCGGCAGGGGGAAGTCTCCACTTTGATTGCCGAAAACACACTGGCAAAGCTCGAACGGGAAATCAACCTGTTAAAAGCCGAACGCAAAGAAGGGGTTTTATTTGACTCTGAAGGCTACATGGATCAACTGGATCGATCCATCCAAATGAAAGAAGAGGAACTGGAACGGAGAAAATACCACTATGAAGAGGTACGCAAGCAATTAAACCAGGAACGCGAGCGCATTTTAAAATATCTATTGCCCAAGAGATACAGCCTGCAAGGCGATGCCCAGGTTTTTCCGGTGGCTGTTGAAATCCGGCTGCCCAAGCCGCAAGGAGGTGCCAAATGAAATCCGATCATCTTCTGTGGTGGAATAACTTAAGGCACAGCGGCCTGCTACTGGATCTTAAACGCTTAGACCACATCTTCCCGGAAGGCCTGCCGAGTCTTTCAGAAAACCAGCACCAGAAACTGCGCAAGGAGTTAAACCGGTTCTATGATGAACCTGATGCAAAACCGGGCAATTTTGTTGCCGTGGTGCTGGAACAGATATGCGGACTCAATAATTCCGCAGGCCAATGGTACCGCGGCAGCAATGTGGCCACCGGATGGACCCGGTATAACATGGTCGGCGAGGCGGTCCGGCCGAATCATCTGTGGATCGACCCTTCAGGAGGTGTTCTTCCGGTTTTTATTGATTCCGCCAAGCGGCTGGGAATTGGACATGGGAAGCGTTCTATCTCCAGGACACTGCAATGGCTCCGTAAGACAGACCAGCATCTTGCGGTCGTCACTAATGGCAGGCAATGGCGCATTCTTTTTGCCGGGCTGGATTACGAAGCTTGGTGCGAATGGGATGTTGAGCAATGGTTTGCCGAGGGAAGACCTTTGCCTGAATTGCTTGGATTCAAGGGACTCCTATCTCCTGAGCTGTGGAAGACATCGAATACCGGGCAGCCCTGCCTTCTTGAATTAAAGATCAATGAGGCCAGAAAAGGCCAGGCCGATTTGTCAGTGGAGCTCGGCGAACGCGTCAGACAGGCAGCCGAGCTTCTGATACAGGCTCATGCTCCGCAACTGAATAACAGCCGGGCCCCTACCAACCCACAGGATATTTACCGTGCCGCGGTGCGCATAATTATGCGCATGGTAGTGGTTTTGTTTGCAGAAAGCCGTGAAGAGCTACTACCGGCTGATCATCCGGTTTACCAAAGCGCATACAGCCTGAGCGGCCTGCGGGAACAACTGGGCCGCATCAGCGGTCACCGGCTGGAAAACAGCTATTATGCCTATCCACGATTGCTGGCCCTGTTCCGTCTGATTTATCATGGTTCAAGCCACGAGGCTTTCCCGGTGCCTGAATACAGCGGAACGCTGTTTGCACCGGGTGATCCGGGTAGCGAAGACAGCATGATACAGGCCTTGTATTTATTTGAAAGCGCCTGTTTTGATGCCGACCTGATCAATGATTTGGATGTGCGCAGGATTCTCGATCTGCTCACCAAGACCAGAATCAGGCTCCGTCAGGGCCGTGCAGGCATGTGGGTTACTGCTCCTGTTGATTTTTCCAGCCTGGGCAATGAATACATCGGCATCCTCTATGAGGGGCTTCTTGACTTTGAGCTCCGCTGTGCCGCTGAAAACGAACCGGTTGTATTTTTGACAGTGGGAAATAATCCGGCCCTGCCGCTGACAACACTTGAAGAAATGAATGATCAGGCGATCAAGAACCTGCTTGAAAAATTAAAAGATACCTCATCAGATACAGACAGCGCAGAAGAACAAGCTGGCCCAGAGGAAGCAGAAGACATTGAATCAGACACAGAGGATCTCTCCGGCGAGGATGCGGTAGATGAGGATTTGCCGGAACCGGATGAAGAGCCTGAAACCGAATCAACAGATGACAGGCGTTTGACCCTGCAGGCCCGTGCCGAGGAATGGGCCCGCAGGGCATGCCAGGTTGGCGGGCTCGTTAAAAAGCCCCGCGGAAAAATGACCCCGGAAAAACAGATGCAGTATGAGCGGGCAATAACTGAAAAAGCCCGAAAACTGGTCAGCCGGGTGATTTTGCCCGGCGAGTGGTATCTGGTTCGATGGGGGGGCACCCGTAAGGGCGCAGGCACCTTTTACACCCGGCCGCAACTGGCCATTCCCACAGCACATCGCACGCTGATGCCGCTGGCTTATGAGCCCCCCACAGATGCGGAAGGCCACCGGCTGGCCGATGCTTCACCAGATCGGTGGATCCCCAAAAAACCCGAAGAAATACTGGCTTTAAAAGTGTGTGATCCGGCCTGCGGGTCAGGGACATTTCTTCTGGCAGGGCTTCGTTTTTTAACAGAAGCGCTTTATGAATCTTTGATTCTGCATGACCGGGTGCGCGAGTATGCCCAGAAATCCGTTTTGGAGCTGATCTGCAATGTGGACAACGAGGCCCTGCTGTCCCATGAGGATCTCCCCTGCAGACCGGATGACGACAGCTTTGAATCCCAGACCAAGGCCGTCCTGCGCCGTTACGTGGTGGAACGTTGCATTTATGGTGTGGATTTTGACCCGCTGGCAGTTGAACTCTGCCGGCTGGCCCTGTGGATTGAAACCATTGACCCCAAGCTGCCCATGACGTTTTTAAAGCATAAAATCAAATGCGGCAACTCTCTGGTGGGTGCATGGTTCGACACTTTTCTGCATTATCCGGCCATGGCCTGGAGCAGAGAAGGCGGGGATAAAAACCATTCCAACGGGGTGCATTATAAAAAAGAACAGCGGACCCGGGAAATCAAGGAGTTTTTTAATACCACCAAGGCGGAGTTAAAAGATCTGATTGACGGCAATCAGTTATTTCAGGGCCCGGAACTGCAAAACGTGCAAAACGAACACGATGTCGCCGAACAAGCCCTTTGCGAAATCCATGACATCGGTATTGCCCAGATTCAG
>JAWOFF010000012.1:0-3974 GCA_046482325.1 Desulfosalsimonadaceae bacterium | reverse complement strand
GAAGAACACGGCGGACGGATTACGGCAAACAGCACGCCGGGGCGGGGGACGGTGTTTTCCATTTACCTGGCAGCCTCCGCGCAGCAACCGGATAAATAGGAATAAAAAATGAAAGAAGGGCAAAAACCCGGCATACTCGTGGTGGATGACGACTCGGGGCACCGCACCACGCTAAGGACGGTGCTCAAAAGCTGGAATTACCGCATAAGCGAGGCAGAAGACGGCCGGGCCGCGGTTGACATAGCAAAAAACACCCCTTTCGACCTGATTCTGATGGATGTCCGCATGGCGATAATGGACGGCATAGACGCCCTGATAGAAATAAAGTCCTACAACCCGGCTATACCGATTATCATAATGACCGCCTACTCCTCGGTGGACTCTGCGGTGGAGGCCATGAAGGCCGGGGCATACGATTATCTTACCAAGCCACTGGACTTTGACGAGCTAAAGCTCACAATCGAGCGGGCGCTGGAGCATACAAGGTTAAGGGATGAAAACAAAAGCCTAAAGGACCAGCTCAAAACGCTTTCCGACACCAGGCAGATCGTTGCCACAAGCCCGGAGATGAAATCCCTGCTGGAAATGGTTGCAGCCATTGCCCCTTCAGAGGCCACGGTGCTTGTCACCGGCCCCAGCGGCACCGGAAAGGAACTCATCGCAAGGGCGATCCACTCAAACAGCAGCCGCAGCAGCGGACAGCTGGTGACTGTAAACTGCGCCGCTTTGACGGAAACACTTCTGGAATCCGAGCTTTTCGGCCACGAAAAAGGGGCATTCACAGGCGCGGACAGGCGCCGGGAGGGAAGGTTTGTCCAGGCGGACAAAGGCACCCTGTTTTTGGACGAAGTCGGCGAGATGTCCATGGCAATGCAGGCAAAGCTTCTGCGCGTGCTCCAGGACGGCGAAATCCAGCGGGTGGGCGGGGAAACGCCGGTTTCGGTTGACGTGCGGATTATTGCCGCCACCAACAAGGACCTTTCACAAATGGTGGCACAAGGCGGTTTCCGCGAAGACCTTTTTTACCGCTTAAACGTTGTAAACATCCACGTGCCGCCCCTTTGCGAACGAACCGACGACATACCCGCGCTTGCCCAGCATTTCGTAAACCTTTATGCTGAAAAAAACAGGAAAAAAATCAAGGGCTTTACCCCCCAGGCCATGGACCGGCTGCTGAAGCACGCCTGGCCGGGCAACGTCCGGGAACTGGAAAACATGGTGGAACGCGCGGTGATACTGTCTCCCGGCGAATACATCACGGAAAAGGACCTTCCTTTAAACATTTCAAGAACCGATGAACAGGCCCCTCGGGCTGCCGCCCCTGAAAACACCGGCACGGGCGATGCGGGAGCATCGCTTGGTGAAATCGAGAAATCCGCAATCGTCCGGGCCCTTGAAAGGGCTGAGGGAAACAAGAGCGAGGCCGCCCGCCTGCTTGGAATAACCAGGCGCACCCTTTATAACAAGCTTGAAAAATACGGCATTGATTGAAAGGATGCCGGATGATTGAAAAACCCGGCGCCGCAGAAGTTACTGACCGGTTCGGTTCCACGGGCCGCGGGCGGGGCGGGGTACTTGCAAGGGCCAAGCTTGCAGCATAGAGCTACTCAGGTACATAATTTTTGTCAAGCGATGGACAGGTGTGTCTAAATTCAGTATAACATTCTGAATTTACAGTTTTATGGCTCTGTATGTGTTGTTTTTATTGGGATAAGGTTCCCCCTCAGCCGGGGACCGGGTTAAAGTATACTAAAAAGCCCGATTTTTAGATGGATTTTGGTTTGGATGGAAGTATGGGAGCCAGAAAACATTGTTTGGGAGTGGTAAGGATAATTAGGGGCTATTGGGGCCTTTTTTCAAGAATTTTGTGTCTACGTACGGTTTGAGTTGTTTGCAAGCTGTTTGCAAATTGTTTGTAAGCATGTCCCAATATAATATATATTTAAAAACAAATACTTATAATTGGCACTTTGATTTTTATTGTTATTTAAAAATAATATAATAATTTCGGTAAGTTAACTGGCGGAGAGGGTGGGATTCGAACCCACGGTCCCGGGACACGGGACACCGGTTTTCGAGACCGACGCCTTCAGCCACTCGGCCACCTCTCCGCGCGAATCGATCCGATGGTGCCGCAGCAAGCCTCCTGTATTATTAAATGGATAATTTTATATGTTTTGGCAGGTTGTGTCAAACGAAAATTGCCGGGCAGGCAGGCAACTGCCTGCCTGCCCGGCGTTCTGTCCGGCTGAAATTTTTAAAGCTAAAAATGGTTCAACTACCTTAAAATAATTCAGAAGTAAGCAGGTTTAAAAATTTGAAACGCTCAGTTTAGGTCTGAAAAAAAAACCCAGGCTTATAAAGCCTTCACGCCCGCAAAATCGAGAATATCCCGCGCCTCTCTTGTATATGAGCCGTAACAGTCCTGCAGAAAAAGGGGCTGGACGCTCTCGCACTGCTCTTTAGCGGGCTGTTTCTGTACTTCCAGCAAAAAACGGTCTGCCGGCTGCTCGGGCTTGAAATGAAGCATTCGCTCTTTTCGCGGTGCGAACATGAAATCGCGGCTAAATTCGAGCAACTCGTTTCTGCGGGCCGCAGGGTAAATGGTGAGGAGCCTGCCGCCCGGTTTCAGCAGGCGGCTGGATGCTGCAAGCAGGTCTGCAGCCGTCATTGCAATTTCATGCCTTGCGAGTGCCAACTGCCATTTCGGGTTTATGCGGCCGGAAGCCCTGGCTGTGTGTGGGGGGTTGCATACAATGCGATCAGCCGGGCCTGCCTGCAGGGCGGAGACATCCCGCAGGTCTTGTCTCAGAATCCTGATGCGCTCCGAGAGGCCGTTTCTTTCTGCGTTGTCGGCAGCCAGCGCGGCCAGTTCTTCTTGGATTTCAATGCCGGTTATTTGTATTCCGGGCCAACGGCTGGCAAGGATCAGTGCAATCACGCCGCAGCCTGTGCCTATATCCACAACCCTGTCGCCGGGTTCAGGGGCCAGATGCCAGGCAAGGATCAGTGCGTCAATGGAGAATCGGTAGCCGGAGGGGGGCTGCTGTATATGAAGGCCGGCCGCCACGGCTTTATCTGTCTCCCTTGACCTTTCCGACCTTGAACTTGATGGCGCGGATCGTGCGTGCCCCTGAAGGGGCGTTGAGGTGCTGTTTGATTTCCTCAGTTAAAAACCGGAGTTGCTGGGTTACGGGCGAGCTTGTTACATGGACCAGCAGAACGTCGTTTTTTAAAGCTTCCGGCTGTGCGTTTTCCGTGACTTCCGCTGGAAGCACCCGGTTCCATATTTCACGTATTCCTGCCATCTGCGCATTGGCTTCCCGGCGCCCCCGGGGCAGAACTGTGTCAATAATGCTGCTGATGTGCGTAAATTCCGAAGGGTCCCGACCTGAGGGAGCCATATGCGATCCATAAAGGTTTAAAAATTTAAATACTCGGTTTAGGTATCAATACGCCCGGCATACAGGGGACGGGCCTTGCAACAAAAGTCTTGCCGTCCATTTTTTATTGACTTGGCTGTTTATGTCAATTATTTATTTGAGGATAATATTCAGATGCCGGCTGCCTGCCGGCCTTGCCGGCCTGATTGCGAACCTTTTGTTCTGTCAGCAGAATCCATTAATGCACTAACAACAGGAAAAAATTATGACCTGGGATTGGGAAAAATTGCAGCAGCGCCAGCGCGAGCGGAGTTCCGGCTCCGGCTCCGGCGGCAGTGGCGGGGGCAAGCCTCCGCAGGTGGATGAGATCCTGAACAAGCTAAAGAATTACCGCTTCTCGGGCGGCTGGATCCTCGTGGTGATCGTTCTGGTTCTTTTGTTTTTCGGATCCTCCATGGTGTTTACAGTTGATGTCAATGAAGTCGGCGTGGTCCAGCGATTCGGCAGATATGTCCGCACAGTCCAGCCCGGGCTGCATTTTAAGCTGCCTGCGGACGTTGAAAAGGCCACCAAGGTAAAGACCAAGCGCAT
>JAWOFF010000109.1:0-2574 GCA_046482325.1 Desulfosalsimonadaceae bacterium | reverse complement strand
GGTCTGCGAACGCACGTGGAAGGCCGGCCGCTTCAACCATCATGGCGACTGGGAATCCGGCAGGTGGATCATCATCGAAAAACGCCCGGGCTACTGGACTGAAAAAAGGGGCGGCGTTCCCGCCGCTGATTAAAGAAAAAAGAGGACGTCCCCTGAATCAGGGTGAATCAGGGGTGAATCAGGGGAATCAGGGGACAGCATACCAATTATTTCTTTTTCTGGTTTACCTCCGAATTTTCGCGGCCTTATTCATCAAATAAGTATACTGTCCCTGGAATTTGCGAAGGTCTGCGCTAAGGTAGAAACGATCCTATCTTTGCCATCCCTCGATCTTAAAAACCTTTTCCAGGAGTTTCCGTTCCGTGCCACCGGAGTCCGGGACAAACCAGACTTCCAGTCTTGCTGCATATGGTTTGCCGGGTTCTCCCTCATAGATGGTAAATTGGGTATTTGAGAAAAAAAGTTCTTCAGGATCGCCGGACCAGCCGATCCTTTCATTCGATTTCTCCTGCAGTCGATCAACAGAAAGCGGAGTACCTCTGGTGACCTCAAATGCCTTGAGGTAGACCGTGCCCGGCTCGCCTGGATTCACCCAGATCATGGAATCGTAGACTCCGGGCTGGGAGGCGTTTCTTATCTCAAACGAGGGTTCTCCCTTTCTGATGCTGTCAGGCGGCAGAATCCGGCGCGCTGTCTCCCATGAAGGATTCTCGGCCAAGGGTTGCAGCTCCGCCTGCAGGAAATCCAGCGCGGCTTTGGTCAAGCGCCGCTCCCGCGCCCCGGACTGCTCAAACACCTCCGCGACCACCGCATCAGTTGATATGACGCAGTGACTTTCATGCATCTGATTTCCTGTCGACAAAGTGACCTTTGCAGCCTCCCCTGTATTCAACCATGTTGTGTCCTTATTGTCGCGCCCCCACGGCTTGCCTGACAAACCTATGGTAAAGCGCACTTGGAACTCCGGGATTCCGTTTTTTTGCCCGGCCGCGACATCATGTCGAGTATAGTAGCCGTGAAGATTATAACGCCATTGCGATCCGAACTTCCATCTGCGCGTGGCAAAATCGTTGCCCCGCTCCTCAAATACACGCCACGCCGGACTAGATGCGAGATAGCGGCGCAGAATATCCGGGTGATCATTTTTTAGCCGCAACAACGGCGAGATATTTCCTGAGACTGTGGTGTCCTTGCCTCCGGGCGCTTGCAGTGCTGCAAGAAGCTGCGCCTGAAATTCATCCCGCTCTGCCCCTGATTGCGCGTCCAATTTTTCGCCGGGTTCAACAATTTCTGCATCAGCGGGGATCTCAAGATCGTCGGCAAAACCGTCCTCGCCCGGGCCGGACACTGGATCAGTCATGAGAAAGACAAAGGCAAAGGCAAAGATTGCGGCTGCGCAGCACACTGGGACAAGAAGTAAGTTGATGACACCATTGGCCCATCGCTTCTTGATCAAATTCCATATGGATGCGGAAATGACGCCCAAAAATGCAACACCGGCGATACAAAATAATACCTTGGCTACAATGGCCAGTGGCTTCCAGTGCAGGGTTGCTGTGACCGTGAAACCACCCAGGAGGATCAAAAACAGCAGGCAGGGCAGCCACCATCTGTTGTAGTAGAGCGTCAGAAATCTCTTCGCTGCGTTCTTCATCATTGCTCATCCAACGGAAAAATAAGTTCAAACAACAACGGGCCACTTTAGCTCAGCCGCCGGAGCGCTTTACGGTAAAACCCTCTTTTCTGAGTTCCTCTTCGAGCATGTCTCTGTGGTCCCCCTGAATTTCGATCACTCCGTTTTTTACTGTTCCGCCGCTGCCGCACCTGGTTTTAAGCCGCCTGGCCAGCTGTTTTAGTGCCTCGGGATCAAGGTTTGTCCCGGTAATCAGACTTACCCCCTTCCCTTTGCGGCCCTTGGTCTCCCGGCTGATGCGCACAATACCGTCGCCGGGGGATGCCGCCGGTTTCTGCGAACACCGGCAATCGTCAGAGGGCTTGCCGCACTTCGGGCACATGCGGCCTTTTCCCGTGGAATATACAAGCCGGCTGTTGGTGTCACTGTCATAGCTCATATGTCCTCCTTTTGAATCAGGGGACAGCATACCAATTATTTCTTATTTCTGCTTTACCTGCCCGCTTACTGCCTTCTTTTAAGCTTATTTATAACATCCCTGTCCTCTTTTGAAACCCGGTAACTTTCCCGGGACTTCTGAATGGCCTTGTTATGCGTTTTATTATCCAGGCGATTGCTTTTAAAAAACCCGATGGTTTGTTGCGGGAACCTGGCCATGCACACGGAGATGAGCCAGGCGTTTGCCATGTGCGCGTAATATCCGGGATGAGAAACACGCTGGGACAAATCAAATATCATCTCCAGGTTTTGTTTTTCAACATAATGCGTCAAAAGAATGACCAAGCCGGCGCGGACAAAAAATTCATTGTCCGAGTTCAGCCATCTCTTTACCACGGACAACACTTCGTCTTTCTCCCGGGATATATTCCTGAAAGCGCCAACCGTGGAATCTATCTGCGCCCAGTTATCCACCTTGCACAAAAAATTTTCAGTCATGGGCA
>JAWOFF010000044.1:0-22609 GCA_046482325.1 Desulfosalsimonadaceae bacterium | reverse complement strand
GCTCATGGTGCCGCCCTCTCCATCGGTATCGGGCGCGAGGATGACGCTTTCAGCCTTGATGAAATCCCGATGACCGGGTGCAGAAACTCCGTGTTTACGCGCAGCCGCAGCATCCCGGCAATGGAAACCGCGATAACAATGAAGACAATGATATAGACCGCCTTGTAATGGTTGACCGCCGTGCGGGCCGTGGCCGCCAGCAGCCGGTCCACCAGCGTTTTTTCGGGGCTTCGGTCTTTTCTGAAAAACCGTTTTGGATAATGGTGGGGCAGCAGGCGCAGGACTGCGGGGATGAGTGTCAGCGAGATCAAAACGGCAAAAAGGATGCCGAGGCTGGCAAAAATCGCCCATTGCTGAATGGCCGAGATCTGGCTGGAGGTCAGGGTGGCAAAGGCCGCGGCCGTGGTCAGCCCCGCCAGTAAAACAGTGACACTGATGTGCCCCATTATGGATTGAAGGCTTGCGCTTTTATCCTTTGGGTCAATCAGGTTGAAATCCGTATAGTATTTGTTCAGCACGTGGATGGCATAGGAACTGCCCACTGATATCAGAAGCGGCGGCAGGGTAATGCCGATGGAGGTAATGGGGTAGCCCAGGTGCCCCAAAAGGCCCAGGGTCCAGAGCTCGGCCATGGCGAGTGTGGAAAAGGGCAGCAGCACACCGCGCACGGACTTGAAATTGATAAAGAAGACCAGGACCACTACCATGAGCACGATGGGGGTGCTGCGGTAGAGGTCTTTTTCCATGTAGAGATTGAACTGGCGGCTCACATAGGGCACGCCGGAGACATAGATTTCCAGGTCGTCATGGAAATCCGTGATCGCGAGGATTTCCTCGACCATGGCCGGGCGGTTGTCAGCGTCGGTGAATTTGACGAGAATGCCGAAATCCGTTATTTTGCCCGTTTCATCGTCATAGGCATAGATGCCGTCTTTAAACGCGGGGTTCTTTTTAAGGCGCGCCTTGAAGGCGGCAATGGCTTCGGGCGTTTCGGGCAGCATGCGGTCCCCCCGGCTGTCGGTTTCCACCAGGGGGTAGGTGGCAAGCACATCGTTTTTTCCGCTGATGTCGTTTGCGGTAAAGGGCGAGAGCAGGGTATCGATCATTTCCGCGCGCTTGAGCGCCATATCCTGCCCGATCCGGTTTAAGAGCCGCTCGCGGTCTGCGGGGGAGAGCCGGTCCTTTTCTTGAACCCGGGACGGGGTCTTTCGCTTGAGCAGGCGCACAAAGACCGGGTCCTTGGCAAACGCTTCCGTCAATTGATCAAAGGTGATTTCCGGTTGATCCAGCAGGCGATTTAAGCGCTGCAGCCGGCCTTCGGCCTTGTCCGGCTGAGAATCCTTGTATGCTTCAATATCTGCGACCAGCCGGCCAAAGGCTTTCATAAAGGCCGGGGACCAGAGGGGCTTGTCTTTTCCGGCATTGCTTACAGCCAGCAGGAGAAAGCGGCTGTTGTCACCGAACATGTCCTTGGCTTTCTGGTACTGCCTGTACTCCGGATCGCTTTTGGGCATGAAGGCTTCTATGGAATGGTCAAACCGCAGATTGAGCATTCCGAGCCCGAGCCCGGCCGTAATCGCGGCCAGCAGGCTTAAAAAGAGCAGGGGGTGCTTGATGACGAGCTTCAGATAGGCGTTTATCATACTCCATGCTTATCATATCCGGCCTGCCCGGGTCTAACCTGAAAAAACAAAAAAATTCATATTGACTGACGCATCAGTCATTGTTATATTAACTACTAAATCCGGCACAGGCAGGGCAAATTTTGATGCTCTCGTAAAAAGTCAATTTTCAGATGGCAAAGTAAAAAGTTCAAGCCCCGTTTAATATCAGGGGGCGTCGCAAATCCCGAGGAATGCAGCGTACATAGAGTACGTGAAATTCCGATGGGACGGAAGCGCAACGAAGATATTGGGCTTTTTACGAAGCCATCAATTTTTTAGCCTCAAAATATGACTGATAAGTCAGTCGCAGGCAGGAGCCGTTTCAATGAGTCGATACATCCGTTTTGTTCTCCGTCACCCTGTTCTCGTGCTGATCACGGGCATCCTGATTACGGTAGGGCTGGCTGCAGGCATTGGCCGGCTGCAGCTGGACACCTCCCTTGAAACCTTCCTTCCGCAGAGCGACCCGGCCTTCCAGCGGCTGCTGCACCGCAAGCTCACGGCGCTTGACTGGCAGGGAGAAACAATTGATGCCGGCAAGCGGGTCCTTCCCGAAACACCGGCTGAATTTGCATCCTTCAAAGACGCGCTCCGGCGCAACCCGGCCTTTGAAAAAGGCATCTACGCAACATCGGCGACAAGTTCGGGGGCCGCTGGGGTTTTATGATCCTGATCGACTCAGGTGATATAAACGGCGCCAAGTCGAGCGATTTTTTAAAAACCATCGAGCAGTTCCGCGGCTGGCTGGAGGCGGAAGAAAACGCGGATCTTTGCATCGGCCGCACGGATGCGTTCTCCGATTTTGTAAAGACCATGCACATGGCCATGCACAACGACCAGGGAAAATACTACCGGATCCCGGAAAAGGACATGACCATCATGGACTACCTGGAGATCTTCTCCGGCCGCGATGAAGATTCCGACGGCCGGGCCGACCGGTTCGAGGCCTACGTGGATCCCTTTTTCCAGACATGCAACGTGATCGCCCGGCTGGACCAGAAAAACGGCGAAATCCTGGGTACGGCCGGATTGGAGCATATCTTCAACCGGATCTCCGCGCACCTGGACCAGAACCTGCCGGACCAATACGACTACCGCATTACCGGGCATCCCAAGATAGGGATTAAGAGCGCTGACTACATTGTGGGCGGCCAGATCCAGAGTCTTCTTTTGACTTTTGTCGTGGTTGGCCTGGTGGTGCTGCTGCTTCTCAGAAACGCCGGCGCAGCCCTCCTGTCCTTGATTCCCCTGAGTATCGCTGTTATGATTAACTTTGGCGTCATGGGCGGATTCGGCATCCCCCTGGATATTGTCACATCCATCATCGCGGCCATCACCATCGGCATCGGCGTGGATGATACGATTCATTTTTTCAACACGTTTCGCAGCTTCCGGGAGAGCGGGGCGGAGGTGGACGCGGCCATCCACCGGACCCTGCAGGTGGCGGGAAAAGCCATTGTATTCACCTCGCTGGCCCTGGTATGCGGGTTTTCCGTGCTGACCCTCTCGCCCTTCAAGCCGCTGCTGCTTTTTGGATACTTGATGGCGCTCACCATGGCTGCAACCACCACCGGCGCCCTTGTGGTGCTGCCCGCAGCGATCAAGTGGACAGGCGCCGGGGAGCGGCAGCGCATCCCGCTGCCCCGGCTGCCGCAATGGATGCCCCGCCCCGGCGGCCTGGCGCCGGTTCGGCAGCGGCTCCATCGCGTCCGGCGCCAGCTTGCGGCCATAAAGTTTTATCCCGGAAGGAGGTTGTAATGAAATCACGAAGTATTGTATTAGTATTGACCCTGATATGTGGACTGGTATTCGCACTCGCCCCATCGCTTCATGCGATGACCGGCCGCGAGATCATGGAGAAAAGCGACGAGCTGCCCGAGGCGGACTCCGCTGCCAGCAAAATGCTCATGAAGATTCACAAAGGCGGCCGCGTTATTGAAAAAGAGTTCATCCTGCAGATGAAGCAGTTTGAAAACGATGAAGACAAGGCCCTGATCTCCTTTATCCGGCCCACCAGGATCAAGCTCCTTACCCATTCCCACAAGGGACGGGAGGATGATCAGTGGCTGCGCCTGTCCTCAGGCCGCGTCAAACGGGTGGCTTCTTCGAGCAAATCCAAACCCTTTGTGAACTCGCATTTTTATTATGAGGACCTGACCTCGGTAAATATTGATGACTATGAATATGAGCTCCTCGGCGAAGGCGAAGCAGTCGGCAACCCCTGCTACAAGGTAAAAGGCGTCAAAGTGGCCGGCGAGCGGGTCTATGACAAGGTGGTTTTCTATGCCAGAAAATCCGATTATTTCATCCAGCGCATCGACTTGTACATGGACGGCGAGTTTCACAAGTACATGGAAAACCGCCATGTCAAAAAAATCGACGGCATCCTGACTCCGCGCCAGGTGGTCATGGCCCGCGCCGACGGCCGGGGCAAAACCGAGCTGATCCTTGAAGGCGTCAAGTACAACATTGAAATCGACAGCGTCCGGTTCAAGAAGGAGGCCCTCCGATAGTTAGGATAGTTCAGATACTGCTGCTTTTTGCCTGGGCGGCCGTGACACTGGCGGGGCCTGCCAGTGCCGCGGCCGCCGATCCGCAGCTTTATGCCCAGGCCTCCGGGGAAGACGAGTGGGCGCTGGACAATGATTTCTCCGTTGACGATGACAGTCCGGATCTCACCTGGAGTGTGGATGTGGCCTTTGAGAATTTTTTCAACACCCGCGAGGAGCTCGATTTCGAGGATGCCTGGAAAAAGCAGGAGGTTGCCACCCACCTGGACGTCAAGTACGGCACAAGCGAGCGCTACTTCAAGACCGTCACGGACCTTTACTTTTTCCCCAGCTTTTTAAATGATGACATCGGGGACGACTATTCCTATTCCCCGGAGAGCCGGACCTACCGGAATCTGCGCATCTCCACAGAAGACAGCGAGGTGATCTTCCGGGAGTTCTACTACAACTGGCTGTTTGACAACTACCGCATCCGCATCGGCAACCAGGTGTATGCCTGGGGAACGGCCGACGGCTTGAACTCCACCGCATATTTAAATCCCGTGGATCTGCGCGAGCTGCTTTTAAAGGACGAGGATGAATTCCGCTTGGGCGTGCCCTCAGCCTCCGGCATGATCTTTTTCTCCGACTTCACCCTGCAGCTCGTTTTTGTGCCCGTCCATACCGCAGCGGCCATCCCCTCCACCGGCCATTTCTGGTCGGTAAAAGAGGTGGACGGCCAGTACCCCGTTTATTGGGACCGGCCCGAGCCCATGGATATCGAGGCCGAAAACTTCGGCTATGCCGCCCGCCTGAGCAGCACCTGGAAGGGCGTGGATTTTTCGGTGAGCGGCTATCACGGCCCGGACAACGACATGACCCTTCTGGCCACCCGCACGGTGCTCACCCCCGGCCGGACCATCGGCATCGAGGTGGAGCCCCGCTCCTATGTCGTGGATTACGTGGGCGCGGATCTTTCCGCCCCCTACGGAGACCTGGTCTTCAACGCGGAGGCCGCCTATTCCCCCAATAAGCACGGCATCGTGGAGCAGAACACGGATCAGCCCCTGACCCTGGACTTTCCCTATGATACCCGGGAGACCGACTACCTCTCCTACTCGGTGGGTTTCAATTATTTCATTCCGCTCCACAAGCTGATTCCCGGCCATGCCGGAGACAGCCTGTTCACCCTGGAATGGTATCAGGCCACCTATTTTGATGATGATATTGAAGAACCCAATATTACGGATCTTTTGAGTTTTCAGTTCCAGGACAGCTATTTTGACAAAAAGGTCAAGGTCTGGCTCACCACCATTTTCGAAACCCGCCGCGGCGGTGTGATCGTCTGGCCGCGCCTGGGCTATGACTTTCAAAACGGCTTCGAGGTGGAACTGGGCTGGGTGGGCATCAACGGCGAAGGCGAGGGCGACTATGACGAGGACGCCCTTTTTTATTATTACCGGGACAACGATTTGATCACCTTTGAGCTGAGCTATGCGTTTCCGTAATTATTCTATCCGTTTGTTGTGCGTTCTGTTTCTGCTGCTCCTGCTGTTTCCGGGCTGCTGGGGGGATGATTCGGACGATCCCGCCCTGGTTCTCTCCGGAACCCTCACCATGCCGGATGCCGTCAAGCAGAGCGATGCCCCGGTCATGGTGGCCGTGCTCCGAAGCATGGATGCGGACGCCCTGGCCTCCCAGACTGCTGATGCAGTCATCGACTATGTCACGGCGGACAAGGCAGCCGGCACCTTTCGCATCGATCTCACCGATGCCCCGGTTTCGCCCGGCGACGAGGTATACTTGATCGCCTTTGCCGACAACAACTACAGCGGTGACGTGCCCTTCCCGGATGAAGGCGACTATATCGGAATCTATTTCAATGAAGAGCGCCTCTCTCCCGCCTGCACCATAAAAGCCGGCACAAACACCGGCATCCATATTGACATCAACCGCGAGGTGTTTGACTACCAGGCCGCCATCACCGGCGACATCCTGGGCGATGACACCGGCCCGGTAACGCTGTTGGCCTACGCGGGCGAGGTGAGTTCTTCAGATTTTTCCGCTCTGGACATGAATAAGGTGATCGGCTTTGCAAGGGTGGATAAACCGGCCGGGCCGTGCTCCTACAGAATGGATATCCTGCCCTACGGAGAAGACGTGCCCATAGACAATGTACAGGTCTTTGCGGTCCTTGACCTAAACAGGAGCGGTACCGTGGATGCCGGCGACCGGATCGGCTTCCACAGCCAGTGCGATGAATTCTCCACTCCTTTTACCGTGGTCCCCGGCACGGTGGGCGCCATTGACGTGGAATTTAAAATGCAGGTGCCCGAGCCTTCGGGCTATTCCATGTCTCTTACCGGCACGGCGCCGGGTACTTTCCCGAGGGAGGCGCCGTTTTATATCAGCATTTTTGATGCCGGAAGCCCGGGAGATATTCTCCAAAATCCGTATGAAGGACTGAAATACTTTCAGAAAGTGCCTTCTGAGGTTGTCAACTACCAGATTAACCTCTCGGGCACCGATCTCTATCCCGGCGATAAGGTGGTCATAGCCGCTCTGCAGGACAATGATTTTGACGGTGGTTTCCCCGGGATTTCAGGCGGCGACAAAACGGGCCTGGTCCAGGCCCCGCAGCAATGGAAGCTGACCACTGAGCTTGCCTGCGGCGTAAATGTTATTCCGCCACCGCATTATGAGTTTGCCTTAAACAAGGATGTCTATGAGTTTAACGCCTCCATTGAGCACCTTATAGATCTCTCCAGTGCCGGCCCCGTTTATTCGGACACCCTTATCATGGTGCTGGCTGTTCATGTGGACGGAGTGGGCCTGAAGCTTTCCGCATCCGGAGAGATGCAGGTGGAAATTGACATCAACTATCTTCTGGGAATGGATGTCCTGCCTGTCTCGGAATGTAGCGGCAGAAATCCCGAGGACTCGGAATTTGATGTGGGGGGACCATGGCAGATGCCCGTAATGCCGGCTTTGTATGAAAGAGTGCTGGTATACGAAGACTCCGTCCCGCCTGAGCCCCTGATCCGGGGCCATGCTCATGGAACGGCAGCGGAGCGGACCTCCTACCTCTTTGCGGTTCTGGATAAAAACGGCAATCTGGAGGTGGACGGCGCCGATGAGGTGGGCTATTACAGCCGGCAGGCGTATGAAATTATTGACGGCGAGATAGCGCAGGGCCTGCTGGGCGTTTTTGCAGATGTCCTGCTGCTGTCGGAGGACTTCAGCGGGGATTTTCACCTGCCCGCCCCGATGCCCCGCATTACCAGGGGGGTTAACCGGGAAACGCGCATGGACGGCAGTAAGGGTCCCTACCGGATTTCTCATTTTTTTCTGCCTTGATTATTATCGCGCAAAACACTATTTATTGGAATACATCTGGTTCGCACTGATCCTTTTAGGTTTTACGCTTCATGCTCCCCCACACCTTGAGTCGAGGTTTTCGTGGCCAGGGAAAAACTGCTGATCATAGAGGATGAGACCTCAGTGGCCAAACAGCTCAAGTGGGCTCTTGGAGATGAATATGATATCTCCATGGCTTCTGATGGCAAAAAGGCCCGCCAGCTGCTTGCATCCGGCGCCTTTCCGGTAGTCACCCTGGACCTTGGTCTCCCGCCCGCAGCAGACACCCCCGACGAAGGCTTTAAAATCCTGGAAGAGATGGGGCGTCTGGCCCCGCACACCCGGGTGATTGTGATTACTGGCAATGCGGAGCAGGAAAATGCCGTCCGGGCGGTGGCGCTCGGTGCTGCGGATTTCTGCGCCAAGCCGATTGATCCGGATATTTTGCGGATCATTTTGAGCCGGACATTTAAGCTCTACGCCCTGGAAGCGGCAAACCGAGAGCTTCGGGAAAGAGCCGGACAGGGTGGGGCCTTCTGCGGCATGCTGGGCGTATCGCCCGGGATGCAGGATGTGTTTTCCCTGGTCCGGAAGGTAAGCGATACGGACTACCCGGTGCTGATTACAGGCGAGTCCGGCACCGGCAAGGAAATGGTGGCCCATGCCATTCATCAGTTAAGTGCCCACAGCGACCAGCCGCTGGTGATCATCAACTGCGGGGCTATTCCCGAAAATCTTCTGGAAAGCGAATTGTTCGGGCATGAAAAGGGCTCTTTTACCGGCGCTGTTTCCAGAAAAACCGGCAAGCTTGAACAGGCGCACCGGGGCACCGTATTTCTGGATGAAATAGGCGAGCTGCCGCTTCTAATGCAGGTCAAGCTTCTTCGTTTTCTCCAGGAGGGAACCATCGAGCGTGTCGGCGGCAAAACAACGATCTCATTGGACACCAGGGTCATCGCGGCCACTAACGTGGACTTGCAGCAGGCGGTGCAAGAAGGCAAATTCCGCGAGGACCTTTTTTTTCGTTTAAACGTGCTGCCAATCCACATGCCGCCGCTTCGAGAGCGCCCCGAAGATATCATGCTTCTTGCCCAGCATTTTCTCCGCACCGAGAGCAAGGCATTAAAGATCGGACGGGTCTCATTTTCCCAGCCCGCCATGGCGGCACTTTCCGCCGCCGACTGGCCCGGCAACGTCCGCGAGCTTCACAACTGCATCCGCCGGGCGCTTTCTGTGTTCACAGGCCAAAGGATAAGCGCCGAAGATATGGGGCTGAGCAAGGAGGCATCGGTAAGGGAGGGCCAAAAGCTATTGACTCTTCAGCAGGCCCGCGACCGGGCCGAGATCCAGTGCATCCACCAAGCCCTTATGCTGACCGGCAACAACATCAGTCAGGCTGCCAGGCTGCTGGCAATTAGTCGTCCCACCCTCCATGATTTATTGAAAAAGCATGGAAACAATATTTGATACAGGCTGGCCTGTGCAAATCGAAAGAGATAAACCGGCCCCTATACAACTTCCTTTCCCCGGGATTCCCGATGCAGGACTGCCGGGGAGTTTTTATAGTTCGATCTTTTCGTCCAGAATCTTTTTCGCTTTTTCAGCTCCTTCGAATTGATCATTGATTTTCAAAGCGTTCTTCAGCAGTCTCCGCGCCTTGCTTTTTTCTCCAAGCGCATGGTAAGTCAGGCCGAGATGATATATTACGGTGGGATTTTTCGGGTTTACTCTTTTCGATTGCTTAAGGTAATCCAGAGCTTTGTCATATTCTTTTTTATTATAGTGTATCCAGCCCAGGGTATCCAACACACTGGCGTTTCCTGGGCGCAGCGAAATGGCCTTATGAGCTAGGTCTAAAGCTTTCTCAAGTTTTATTCCGCGCTTGGCGTACAGCCAGGCAAGTTGATTGTAACCCACGTAGAATTGGGGGGCTTGATCGATAAGCTGCTGGTAGTAGTCGGCAGCCTTTGATATCTGGTCGGCATCTTCATGAAAAAGCCCGAGTTTTAGCAATACCCCGGGATCCTTTTTGACCTCCGCTGCCCTGCGATAATACCCGGCGCTTTTCTCTGCATTGCCGGCCAAAAGCTGCAGTTCCGCAGTGGCGTAGAGTGCAGAAAAAAAACGCGGCGCTTTGTTAAGGGAGCTTTCCAGGTAGGCAATGGCCTTGTCGCGTTCATTTCGTTTGAGCATAATCTGGGCAGCCCAGTAATTGGCGAAAACGGAGTCCTCGTTTTTTTTCAGCGCCTTGGAAAACTGGTGAAAAGCCGGGTCAAACAAATTTTTATAATAATAGAGCGCGCCCAGATTCAAGTGCGGAGCCTCTTTTGCCGCCATGCCTTCCTCAAGGGTTTGAGCGTCAAGCCCGCTCGCGGAAAAACCAGGAATCAGGCTTTCCGCATTCTCCCAGTTTTCAGCCGCAGCAGTCCACTCGTTTTTGGAGGCCAGGACGCATCCCCTCGAAAAATAAACGGCCTTGTCCAACGCTTCTCCCCAGCCGTTTTTGAGGTCGGTGTCCATCTCAATCTCCCGGCCCAGAATCAATTTGAGAGCAGCCCTTGCCAGAAAAGCGCCGAAATCGTCCGGGTCAGTCTGCAGTGCCTGTTCCATGCAGGCCAGGCTCTTTTGGTACTGGTTCTGTACCATGTAGGAAAAGCCGAGCAGGGTGCGTGCCTTTGGCTGCTCCAGGGAAGATGCTTCCAGGTGCGAAACGGCATTTTGCGGCTCTCCGGTATGCAGGGCTGCGTTTGCAAGAATCAGTGGGGCATCCGGTATGTCCTGTTCTTCCATTTTTTTTCCTGTTTTCAGGGCCTTTTCATAGAGATGCGCCTGGATTTGGGCGTGGCCCAGCTTCTGCAGGGCGGAACGGTTATTGGAATCAAGTTCAAGGGTTCTTTCAAATTGTTCCGCAGCCTGCCCCGCCCGCCCTGCTTCCGCATAAACGATTCCCAGGCCGAAATGGGCTTTGGCCGCCTGATGGTCAATTTGAAGGGCCTGTTTAAAGTGTTTAATGGAGGCTTGGTTTTCGCCGAGAGTGAACGCGGATGCACCCAGGTTGATATGGCCGGGCAAAAAATCCGGCTGCAATTCCACGGCCTTTTGAAAACTGGCATATGCCTTTTTCGTACTGCCTGTATCGTATTGAATGCGGCCCAGCACGTTCCAGGGGTAAGGATGGCTTTGATCCATGGAAATCGCTTTTTTGCAAATATTTTCAGCCTGCTGGTATTTTTTTTCCAGACGCAGGATCATTGCCTGCGCGTATAGACTATAAGGGCTTTCTCCTGCTGCCCTTGCGTTTTTCAGATGCTTTTTCGCTGCCTCCACATCCCCCCGGGATGCGAAATAGATGCTGAAAAGGGCTGGCGCCCTGGGGTCATTTTCCGGGGATCGGGAAAAGTTTTTCGACAGATAGCCGATGGTGTCGAGTTTTCCCTGGCGGAGATATGTCTCCATTTCCCGGATGTATTCTTCAGGCGCTTTCTTGATTTCCTCTTCAATGGAGATGGGAGTGCCTGCGCTGTCAAAAGTGGAGACGGCTGTCGCGCAAATTTTTTCTGTTGTTACAAAAGTTATGCACAAAATGCAGAGCAGGGTCTTTAAGAGGAAGCAGGGGGTAGGGAAAATATCTTTCATGGCCGGCAGCCTCCTTGTTTTCCGTCAGTATGAAGCAGTAATAAATCCTTATGATATGATAACTCTGGCAGATAGTAAAAGAAAAGGCAAGCATCAAAAAATCCTTGCCTTTTCAAGTAGTTGTTTGGATATAGCGAGGCTCTGCTATTTTTTCAGCTTTTTTCTGGCAAAGGGTACAAGGCCGAGCAGTCCAATGCCCATGAGCATGACCGTGGCAGGCTCGGGAACAGGCTGCTGGCCACCGTAGAGGTTCAATGCGGCGCTTGCCGAACCCCCGTCGTCACAGTAGGCAGTGGCAGTAAATGTGTTTTGGCCAGGCTCCATGTCCCAATACGGGGCGGGAACCTTGAAGTTGCCGAGTGCACCCACGGAGAAGTCGCCGTTGGCGCTGTTCAGCAGGGTTCCATCCGGCAGCGAGATTGTAACATAATCGATGCCCACCAGGTTGCCGGTACCGCCAAATATATCGACAAGGGTCTGGAGGTTGGAGCCGTCCGTGTAAATGCCGTGATCGTCGGAGGTGTTGTAAATATCATCCACTCCGTCAACAATTTTTTTCATGGTAGGTTGGTAATGCCCGGGCAGCCCCACCGAGTGGATTGCTTCAATCCCTGCTGCAATAGCGTTATCGGCAGTTTCACCCGGGGATCCGGATGATGAGCCATCGGAGAAAACCACCATCATCTGAGAACGGTTGACGATGTCGGCACGAGCGCTTGTCAACTCGTTTTTTGCTTCATTGATGCCGTTTCCGATAGTCGTTCCACCTGATGCATCTACACTGTCTATAGCGCTGTTAATGGTTGTTAAATTGGCTGAGGGCGTTAGTGCAAGAAGTTGCTGTACAGTGTTTGCATTGGAATCGAATTCGATTACTGCAACTGAAGTGGTGGCAGCGGGCAGGGAGGCAACCAGCTCTTTGGCAAACTGTTTTTGCCAGGCTTGTCTGCTCTTCATTTCGCCGCCGACTGTTTCCGGATAGGTCATACTTCCGGATGAGTCAAGCACCAGGGCCAGGTCAAGACCGCCGCTTACGCCGGTACAACTGGCTATGCCCTCCGGCTGGACGTTTGCCGGAAGTGTGTAGCTTGTCCCCTCCGCCGGGCTTGTCCATGACACCGACGTGGCTGCCATGGCAGAACCTGTCATAAGCAGCACTGATAATACAGCAATAAAAAACAAACAAATTTTTCTCATTTCTCCCCCCTTTTTTCAATAATTTCAGACTTTGCTTTTTGCGGCCCTTGATTTCCCGCTTTATCGCCGCTCTGCATGGAAAACGCTTTGACAAAAAGTTATGCACAGTATGTACCAATCATGTAATTTATTGATTTTAAAAAAAATAATTTTTGGCATGGCGCATTGGTGGGCGGGTTTTGTAAGGTTTTTCGACAGATTTTGGGGAAGGGGAGCTTATGAATTTTTTGTGATCCAACAAGAAGAAGATAGGTTGGCATAAAGGAGGGGAAAACGGATGTGTCGAAATATTTTACAGGAGCGATGAGACCTTCATTAAATTACCAGAACATCCACTGCTCGGTTGCAATAACGTATACGCTCAAACCAAGGTTGGTCAGTGCGTGGGCGATAATGCAACCTCTCAGGCTCTTCTGCCAAACCACGAGGGCCGTGTAGACAGCCCCCGCCATCATTCCCTGGAGCCATCGGTGGTGCTCAAGACCGAACAGGATTACCACTGCGGCAAAAGAGAACCAGGTGAAGGTACCGAGCGCAACCTTTTGAAAGTTTGGATTGATGAAATAGCGAAGCAGGAAAGAGCGCCAGAAGAGTTCTTCCATGACAGGCACCACCAACGCGGCACCGACAAGGCGCACCGCAATCAGGGCCGGCACTGCAGCCGGGGGGCATCCAAAGGCATAGGGATTAAAACCGGCGGAAGCCCCAAGCTGAGGCAAAAGCGCCTCCGGCAGGATCCAGACGGGCAGAACTGCGAGCCCGGCTGCTGCAGCCGCGAGGTATCCGGCGGGGGAGAGGCGTGGGGCGAGATCTGACAGATAGTGGTGACGCCAGAACCACAGCAGCCCTCCAACCAGAAGGGTTTTTGCAAGATACAACAGATGGGCGCTGTCCGGGAAATAGTTGGCTGGAGAGGTTAAGACAATGAATACGACAAACGGGCAGACATAAGGCGTCCAGGAGCTTTTCGTGAGAATCCGGGCTTGATTCTGAAGCGTGACCCCAACACTTTTCTGTCTGATTGGCATTGATTTTCTTTCTGTAAAAGATTCCGACAGCAGGCCCTCAGTGCCAATTTTTTTTCTGCGTTCCAACTCCTCTTTTTTCGAGATGTCAGGGGCTTTTAATGCAGAGCCTCAGGGAAATTTAAGCAAAAACCGTGCCCCACCACCGCTTTCAATATTCTGCGCCGTGATTTTCCCCCCAAGACTTTCCACCAGGCTTTTGACCTGCCAGAGGCCGATTCCGGAGCCCCTGGGTTTGGCTGTGATAAAGGGTTCGAAAAGGTGATCCGGCAGGAGATCCGGAGGGATGCCCGGGCCGTTGTCTGTGCATTCCACTTGAAACCCGTCGTTTTCTATCATACTGAGACGAATTTGGACGCGAACGGGATCGGTTTTGCGGCTGCCTGCCTCCATGGCGTTTAAAAGCAGATTTTCAAGAATAACGGCGAGTAAAGAGGGATCGGTATGGATGGACTGATCCGCCGGACATACGAAATCGATTTCTATTAACGGCAGTTTCCGGCTCATCCCGGTACAGGCGTTATGCAGAAACTGCCGGGCATCCAACGCTTTTATGGCCGGTTCGATGTTGCCTCTGAGGGTGTTCAGGCGTTCCTGCACCTTGGCTATCCGCTTTAAGGCATCATCTACAGAAGAAAGCATATCCTCCTGAAATTCAGGGTTGTTAATGTGCTGCGGCGCATTCTTTTGGACAAGGGAGAGCATGGTGGCTGCGTTTTTTATATCATGGAGCACAAAGGCGGAGAGCGTATGCCACGCGGACTGCTCACGTGCTTTGGCCAGTTCTTCAGCCGTGCGCACTGCAAGAAGTACCGAGGCCGCCTGGGAGCTGATGGCGGCAAGCAGGTCAAAATCATCCTTTCCGTATTTGCCGCCGGTATATTCTGGCCCCAGGCCGATGATCCCCAGAAGATGCCCGCCAATGGCAATGGGAACCAGTAGAACAAGGCCCAGGGACTCCAAAAAGCCCCGTTTTTCCGAAAGGAGTCTGGCTGTTGCGGCGTCGGAAGGAGGGGAGTGGCAGTCCAGGTAGGAAACGCTGCGGAGATAATGAATTAGGGAGTCATTTGCCGGAATTAAATTCTCCCGGCTTTCAGGCATCGTCTCAGCCGGATTCGTCAGTTGAAACCCTTTTTTTTCATTGCCTATCCAGATTTTAATGGTGTCTGTATATAGGCTGTCGCTAAGGATGTGCCTCAAGGCATAGACCACACCGGGTTCAGTCAGTTTGTGGTGCAGGAGATTGGAAAAATTGAGCCAATCGTCCCGGTATTCGTATTTGTTTACATAGAAATGGGTGCTTATGAAATACCGTATCCGGGCGCGAACCCGGCCTGAGAAGCTGAATGAAGCGATCAGCAGTCCCCCCATAACAATGAGCAGCCATTTCAGCACAAAGTGAAGGGACCACCCGAATGTTGCCATCAGAAAGGAAATAAGCCCCACGCTGATTAGGTATACGGCAAAAACAAGGGGGGCGATTGTTGCATAAACGATTTTTCGGGATACGAATATTTTCCGGTTGAGCAGGCGGCTGCTGCTGACAGCATAAGCGGCAAGGCACCAGCCCAGCAGGAGCAGAAGGGAAAGCAGTAGCAGATGATCGGTTTTTAAGCATAAATACGTCAAACGGAAAGAGGTGGACCAGCCCATGCTGCCGATAATCAGGAAAAATCCTATCATCAGGTGTCTATATGGCACCCTGGCCTTCCGGTCCAGGGATCTCCAGAAAGCTTCCAGTCGCCAGGCCATGGCCAGCACAGAGACGAGTACAAACAGAGAGGAAACAAAGAGCCCGCCAAAATGAAGGAAGACAAGGGTGTTGCCGGTAATTTGAAATATTGGCCGGCTGTATATCCAGAAAACGCCGGCCCCCAATCCGGTAATGACGACAAGAAAAGGGGCTATGCGGTATAAGGCAGCCTTTTCCGCACTCGGCGTCATAACGGGCTGCAAATGAACCGCCAGCAAAATCCAGGAAAGTGCGAAAACGTTTTCTGCCAAAAACAGCGGGGGTACCAGGTGGGCCGCCATGTTGGCGCTGAAATAGAGTTGTGCCAGCGCAAGCAGCGGGGTCAGCAGTAAAGTGCGGACAATTCCGAGGGAGAAACGCTGCTCTGCCCGCCGGCACCACGTATCGATAAGGCAGGAGAGAAGCAGTGCAAAATCAAGCGCATAGATGAGTACATCCATACGCGGTTAAGCCTCCGGGGAGCCTATGCGGCATCTTGTTGGATATCGGACAGCAGCTTTTCCGCTTTGGGGCGTTCCGGGAAACGGCCTTTTGCTTCAAGGCATTTTTCCAATTCTTCTTTTGCTTTGGCTGTCTGCCCGTCTGCATGCAGTGCGAGCGCCAGGTGGTAGCGCAGTGTAGGCGCCTCGGGCTGTTTTTCAGTTGCGGTGGTAAACTGGGTGAGGGCCAGTTGATAGGATCCTCGCTTATAATATACCCAGCCAAGCGTATCTGCGACAAAAGGATCCTCCGGTGCATTTTTTTTGGCCACCATCGCCAGGCGCAGGGCCTCGCCCAGGTCCGGGGCTGATTCGTTTGACATCAGCCATGCCAGGTTGTTTGCTGCAGCGGCAAAATCGGGACGGATTTCAAGCGCTTTTAAATAGGCGGATTTGGCCTCCTCCTGCTTGCCGGCCTTTTCCAGGAGCGTGCCAAGCGCCATATAGCCGCCTGCGAATTCGAGTCTTTGCCGGCTCAGTTCCCGGTACTCGTTTATCGCTTCATCGGTTTTCCCCATTTGCTCCAGGATAGCGGCGGTCATTGTATACACTTGTGGGGTATCCGGCGCAATTTTACGGGCCTTGCGCAAATAGTCCAGGGCTTTCTCCGGTGACCGCTCATACTTTTCGTAGAGGCGGGCCAGCAAAACAAGATAACCTGCATTTTCCGGAGATTTCTCAAGTTGTTGTTTCACCCGGGCAATCGCCTTATCAGCCTTGTTTTCCTGTATCAGGAGGCTGCTGATCAATATTGTTGCGGGAGTGAATCCGGGATTCAGGTCAAGAATTTTTTCCAAAGTTTCCAAGGCTTCCTGTTTTTTCTCCCGGGCCGTCAGGGCCAGGGCGTAATTATACAGAACTTCTATATTTTCCGGCATATGCAGTTTCATCTCGGCAAACAGCTCAGCCGCTTTTTCATTTTCTTCCAGCGAGAGAAGTGATCTGCCGAGAAGGAGCGCGGCCTCCTGGTTGCCGGGCGACAGGTTTAAGGCTTTTTTCGCCTCGTTTCTGGCGGATTTGAAGTCCCTTTTCAAAAACAGATGATGGGCGACCAGGGTGTGGGCCTCCGCGCTGGCAGGGGCGAGTTCGAGGGCCTTATTGGCGGCACTTAAAGACTGTTCGATTTGCCCTTTGTCCAGATGTGCTAAGCCTTTATAGTAGTAGGCTTCTCCCCATTTCGGGAAATCCCCAGCCAGTCTTTCAAGAATTGGCTGGGCTTGCCCGGCCTTTTTGTCCTTTATGAGCAGTTTGGCTTTAACCAGGCTTGCCTTCGGATGTTGGGGGGTGTCGGCGAGCACAAGTTCCACCTGCTTTTCTGCGGCATCAGGCTGTCCTGTATCATAATAGAGATCCGCCAGCATGGCCCGGATATCCGCCGGGTCCTCTGCCTTGGCAATGGCTTCCTTGTAGGCGGTTTCTGCTTTATCAAATGCCCGGGTGCTGCGGTAGAAATTTGCCAGAAAGATATAAAGAATTTCAGATTCCGGCTCCTTCTCGATAGCTTTGAGCACGTTTTGCTCAGCTTTTTTTTGCTGGCCGGTTTGCATATAGAACCTGGCCAGGTTCATGTAGGAAGATGGGTGATCCGGATTTTTTGCAACCAATGTCTGTAGAATTTCTTCGGTGTGAAAATCCTCGCCCTGGCTTGCATAGAAGGTTGCAAGTTTTTGTAAATATTTCGTTGTCGGCTCGATTTCGACCGCTTTTTTCAGCTCGCTTTCGGCCTGTTCAATCCGGTCTGTTGCGGCCATGATGCGGGCCTTAATAACGTGATAACGGCTGTCTTCGGGGTCGAACTCCAAGGCTTTATCAATCGTTTTTTCGGCAGCCTCCGTGTTTTTTTCGAGCAGCTCAATCTGGGCGAGCAGGGCATAAGCATCTGCGGAATCAGGATTGATTTCCAGAATTTTTTTGATTTTTTCCCGGCTTTCCCCGGGCCTTTTTCCCAAAAGATAGATCTCCGCGGTTTTCATGAGGGCATCCGTGTTTTGCGGATCAAGGCTGCCGGCCCGTTCCAGCTCCCGCAGAGCCTGGCCAGGCTGCTGGGTTTTCAAGTAGGCAAGGCCCAGTTTGTAGCGGGCATCGGCATACTTGGGGTCTATTTTGACGGCATTGCGAAATTCGATAATGGCGGCTTTGTAATTGCCTGATTTTTCGTATTCCACGCCCTTCTGGTAATGTTTTTCCTTTTTATTTTCCGGGTTGGTGCAGCCGGCTGCGATAGGAAGGCAAATGAGAAAAAAAAGAATAACGGAAAGAGTGGATCGGCTGCTACTCATCATGGATGCCTTTAAATTTTTTTTGCAGATTGCGATAAAAGAATTGTAAAAATACTTTAAATCTATTATAAATAGTAAAAAAAACAGGTTGTTTTTTTTACTCCACGCTTATGAGCCGGCTGCTGAGATAAAAGGCGGCTTGCTGGCTTCAAACACACGCACTTTATATTTTTATTATATCATTAAACATTCCATATTGGCAAGAAATTGTTTGCTAACCTTTTCACAAGAGGCTAATTATGATTTCTTCTCATTTGCTCCCTCCGGGCTCAAGGCCTGTTTTTCTCCCCGCCCTCCGGCTGGGGATTTATATTATTCTCTTCACCTTGATTTTGTCTTACCCGGCCCTGCAGGCGCAATCAAAACAGCCTAAAGACGATACAGGCGTCTATAATTTTGGTGTCGGAGATGTGCTCGATATTTACGTCTATGAAGAGCCGGAGATTTCTCAGGAAGTGGTTGTCCGGAGTGACGGGAGGATTTCCCTGCCCCTGGTCGGGGACGTAAAGGCGGCCGGCCAAACCCCTGAAGGCTTGGCTGCCAGAATTGCCGAGAAGCTTGCGAAGTATATTGATGCGCCCGAGGTTACGGTCACCCTCGCCGAAAGCCGGGAAAATGTCTACTATATACTGGGTCAGGTGGAAGCGCCCGGGGAATACATTATCAGCCGGCCGGTGACGGTGATCCAGGCCATAGCCCGTGCGGGAGGCTTTCTCGAGTGGGCCAAAAAGTCCAGGATCATGATTGTAAGCGGCCCCGACAGGTCTGAATCGATTTCCTATTTTGATTATGGGGAATTCCTGGATAACCCCGGCAAAGAGGAAAACCTCTTAATTAAGGCCGGAGATACCATAGTTGTTCCTTAACATACAGAACGGTAAAGCATAACTTATGGAACTGCAGCAGCTTGACTTGATCAAAAAATATCTCAACTTACTGGCCGCCGGCCACAAGTGGATTGTCGGCTGCATTCTGCTGGCTATTTCTGCGGGGCTGGCTTTCTACATCAACACCCCCGAGGTTTATCAATCTAGTGCCTCCATCGTTTATCAAAGACAGCATGTCAATCCCTCTAAGTTCTCCCCGGACCAGGAAATTGGTGTGAGCGAGATGCTCAACACTGTATCTCAGCAGGTGATGAGCCGCAGCAATCTGGAGGTCATGATCGAGGAGTTTGACCTGTATCCGGAAGCGCGAAAAAAAGCCCCGATTGAAGATGTGATTGAAAAAATGCGGCAGAAGGACATTACATTAGAGAGGCAGGGGGATGGCAATGTTTTCAGCATTTCCTTCAGGGGAAGGCAGCCGCGGACCGTCAGAGCGGTCACCAATGAACTGGCGGCCAAGTTTATAGAGGAAAATCTGCGGGCGCGCCAGGAGCAGGCGCGGGAAGTTGCCGAATACATCCAGGATGAGCTGCGCATGTCCAAAGAGGTGCTTCACAAAAAAGAAGGGCAGATGCGGGACTATAAGTTGAAATATTATAACGAGATGCCCCAGCAGCGCGAGGCCAATATGAACCGGTTAAATGTTCTGCAGGAGCAGCTCCGGTCCGTGGAGTCAAACATTCAAAGCCTTGAACAGACGCGCCTGCTGGTTGCCGAGCAGCTTGAAGTTCTGCAGAATCTTCGTGCGGGCGCAGCTGCCGCGGCCGGCGGCGATTCGGAAACAGTTGCGGTTGGTCCCGAGGCAGAACTTGCTGAAGCCCGAAGCCGCCTGCAGGATCTTCGCGCTAAGTATACGGACGCCCATCCTGCGGTTGCACGTATGGAAAAAAAGGTCGGCCAGCTGGAATCTCAAGTGGCGGATATTGGTTCATCAAGCGGGCCGGGACCGTCAGAGCGGAAAGCGGCAATGGCTGGCAGCGAATCCCGTGAAGCCCGAATTCAGGAGCTTACTTATCAACTCAAGGAAATTGAAATGGATTTGCAGGCGCTTCGCAAAGAGAGTAAAGAAACCCGCAGCCAGATCGAGCAATACCAGGCATGGATCGATGCAGCGCCGGTTCGCGAGGCGGAATGGGCGGAGTTGACCCGGGATTATACGGAAATAAAAGAGTATCATGACAAACTGGTTTCCCAGAGTCTTGGCGCCGAAGCCGCCAAGAGCCTGGAGGTGAGTCAGAAGGGCAGTCAGTTCCGGGTCGTTGATCCGGCCTTCTTGCCGAACAGTCCCCTGAAGGGGACGTTTCTAAAGGTTTTGCTTATTTCTGTTTTAGGGGGAATTGCTGTTGGCTCCGGCTTGATTTTGGGCCTGGATTTCATGGATACTTCTTTTAAGGGTCTGCGGGAAATCGAGGAGACCCTTAATATGTCAGTGGTCTGTGCCATGCCATTGGTTGTCACAGATGCGGAGCAGAAACGAAGCAAAATTATAAATATTTTTTGGTATATCGGATATGTTTTCTGGCTGTGCGCCTGGATAGCAGCCACATTTTATTTTTGGAACCGGGGAGATATTATCCTCACTTCTGGTTTTTAATTCAACCTAAATTAAAAATCCCGGAGGGTTTGAAATTTTTAAAGCTAAAAATGGTTTAAATACCTTAAAATAATTCAGAAATAAATAGGTTTAAAAATTTGAAACGCTCAGTTTAGGTTTAAATGAGGAAAATGCATGGGCAAATTCTCAAAAGCGCTTGATAAGTCTTCCGCCTCCTCGGGGAAAGCGGCGGGATCAGAAAGCCTGGCGGAAAGCGATAAAACTGGCGGATCAAGGAGCGCTTCCGTCAAAACCATGGATCAGGAAGCAGCCATTGGTGCCGGCTCATCTACCAGTGCCGGCTGGGATCTGCGGCTGAGGCTTTCAACAGACCCAAACTCCCGGTATTTTGAAAATTTCAGACGGCTCCGGGGCTCAATACTCTACCCTTCCTCCACCCCCAAGTCCAGAACCATACTGGTAACAAGCGTTGCCCCGGGTGAAGGCAAAGGATTTATCTGTGCAAACCTGGGTGCTGCACTTTCCCAGGATGTGGAGCATCATGCCCTGATGCTCGATTGCGATTTTCGGCATCCCACCCTGGCCCGGTTGTTTGGCATCAGCAATGAAACCGGCCTTGTTGATTACTTGCAGGATGATGTTGATCTTTCGTATTTGATGCGAAAAACCGGCCAGCCCAAGCTATCTTTAATCCCGAGCGGACAGCCCCCCGAAAATCCTTCTGAACTGATTTTATCCAACCGGATGGCAGCACTCTTTAAGGAACTGGCCGAGCGCTACCCGGATCGCCTGGTTTTGGTGGACAGCCCTCCCTACACAGTTGCTTCTGAAACCAATATACTTGCGAAACATCTCGACGGAGTTATTCTGGTCATCCGGCACGGTGTCTCCAAAAAAGAGCATGTAAAGAAATTTGTGGATATCCTGGGGCGCGACAAAATCGTAGGTCTTGTTTATAACGGCTTCCCCCCGAATAGTCTGGGTGAACTGCTGGATAAACAAAAGGGCTATGGTTATAATTATTATTATTAATCAAATGGCAGACTAAAAAGGCCGGTTTCAGAGTTTCCCATAGATTAAAATTTTTAGTGTGCCACTTACGAACGGGCTGCCGTGATCCATCAATGATTCACGAGAAAAAAATTTTGTCCCTGATTCCCGTCTTCTGTTGATTATGGCCCCCTTCTTTAACCTCTTCTGCTTAATTTTGTAGTGGCGTTCAAGCATGCCTTACATTCTCAAAAAATATTATCCAACGAGGAACCTGGTATTCGTATTCGGCGAAGGCCTGCTGATTTTTTTAATCATCAACGCGGTCTTTATTTCATGGATGGGGCTGGCTGTATACAGTGAGTTCCTGTTTCCCTTTTTTTTACGAGCCCTTGTCGTTACCTTTATCTTTCAAATCTGTTTTTATTTTTTCGATCTTTATGAGCATTCAGTGATCCCCCGCTTTGCCGATCATCTGCTTAAGGTTCTCCAGACCTTCGGGGTCGGCTGCATCCTGCTGGCTTTTATTTATTTCCTTTTTCCTTATCTGATTATCTCCAACGAGGTGTTCTGGACCGGTTTGGCAGCGATTGGCCTGACGATAATTTTTTGGCGCTTGTCCTATTTCTGGGCCCTGGAGAAGCGGTTGTTTACACAGCCGATTGCCTTGATCGGAACCGGGAAATCAGCAGCTCAGATTGCCGCGGCTATAGAGGGCAAGCAGGATGCCGGATTTAAAATCGCTGCTTTTGTAAAAGGAGGAAATTCAGAGGTTACAATTGACCGGAAAGGGGTTCCACTCTTCTCCGAAATAAAAGAACTGCGCCGGCTCTGCGAAACCCGGACTATAGAAAAAATCGTATTGGCTCTTGACGAGAAGCGCGGCATGCTGCCCATGCATGAATTGATCGGGTATAAATTCATGGGAATCGAGATACTGGATGCTGTCCGTTTTTATGAGGAGCTTACGGGAAAGATCATGGTGGAGAATGTAAATCCCTCCTGGCTGCTGTTCTCCGAGGGATTTTATGTGGGCCGGGGGCGGCGGGTATTGAAGCGGGGCCTTGATTTGCTCATCGGCTCAACCGTTTTTATTATTTCTTTGCCCGTTTTCATTGTGAGTGCGGCGGTTATCAAGCTGGAATCGCCGGGGAGGGTTTTCTATATCCAGGAGCGGGTCGGCGAACATGGCAGGCTTTTTAAAGTTTTGAAATTTCGCTCTATGCGGGAGGATGCGGAAAAAGACGGGCCGGTGTGGGCGGCCACCGATGATGACAGGGTGACCCGCTACGGGCGGT
>JAWOFF010000033.1:0-8109 GCA_046482325.1 Desulfosalsimonadaceae bacterium | reverse complement strand
CTCGCAGACCTCACAAAGCCCGGGGCCTGCCAGGCAGGCGGCTTCAGGGGTCAAAAGCCCGGCCTTTGCCAGCGATATCTGCGAGCAGCCTGTCTGGAGCACCAGGACGTCGTTTTTAATCAGCTCCTTTACCATTTCCACATGCACATAGTCGTGCTTGACCCGCGGGTTTGTACAGCCGACAACTCCTGCCACCCCGCGGATGCGGCCGTTTATGATGTTGTCGTTAAGGGGCGTGTAGCTGCCGCGGAAAGAGCCGCCGAGCATGTAGTTGATGTATTCATGAGAAAACCCGTGAATTCCCGTGTTGGTAATCTGCGGGATCTGCACAGGCATTTTCCGGTTCTTGAACCGCGAGATCGCTTTGATCACGATTTCATCGGTGGTTTCCTTGGGAGTATGCTCATGGAACTCAATGTGCTGGGCGCCCTCGATATGGCAGCGCGGATTGGTGGTAAACAGGTATGTCCCGTAGCAGTCGGCCACTTTGGAAAGCCCTTGTTTGATGCACTGCACATCCACGGCCATGGCATCCACCGCGCCGGTTACCAGGATGGCCTCTGTGGACATGAAATTGCCTGCATGGGGCACACCGTGCCGGGACAGCATTTCAGCACCCGAGCAGCACATGCCCACCAGGTTGATGCCTTCGGCGCCGGCCTCCCTGGCCGCCTCGATAAGGGTCGGCTCGTTGACCGATTCCATTATGGACTCAAACAGATTGGGCTCGTGGCCGTGAATGATGACGTTGACCGTGTTCTCCTTGAGCACCCCCATGTTCACATCAGCGGCGACCGGTACCGGTGTGCCGTAGAGGATATCGGAGATCTCTGTGGCCACCATGGAGCCTCCCCAGCCGTCGGAGAGTGCCGTTCGGCTGCACTGGCGGGTGATGTTTTCGTAGTGCTGATCCACTCCCATGTGGGTGCGGTGCATGAGCTCCATGATTTCGCGCATGGAGCCCCGGGGCACGATCCCCAGTTTGCGCCAGTTCTCCAGGGTTTTCGCCGGGACCCGTTTCATAAAAGGGATCTCGCCGTCAACCTGGGTGTAGGTACGCTCCAGTTCTTCATAGAGTTCCCTGGCGATATCCTCCGGCGCCTTGCCTTCAACTTCGATGCCCACGGAGCGGGCAACGGATTCAAGCTTTAGGTGGTCTTTTACCTTGTAGTCCGGAATGTTGCCGTTTACCACCTCCCGGAAAACATCGAGCATGGACATGCCGTGGTCGGTATGAGCGGAAGCCCCGGAAGCCACCATCCGGGCGAAATTTCTTGCCATAATGGTGTCAATCGTGGCCCCGCAGACACCTACCCTGGCATAGGGGTCCTTGGCGTTCAATCTGCACGGTCCCATGGAGCAGTGCTTGCAGCACGCCGAATCCGCCCCGATGGGGCATGCCTTCATGCTGGCCGCCCGGTCGAAAGCGGTATCCACCCCGTCCTTCTGTGCTTTGCCGATCATCTGTGCAGTTGCATCACAGATCGTGAAGTCTCCGGGATCCGTAGCCTTTTTTTCCTTGCCGGTATTTTTGGTTTTCTCTGGCATATGCCCTCCTGTTGCTTTTTATGTTGGCTGCCGCATTGCAGGCAATGCATGCAGTCGAATGGATGTACAGATAATTCATTCAAGTCTTATGCCACAATGTAATATAAGAGCCGGCGGGACAGGGTCAACGATCTTTGGAACAACATACTGATTTTTAATATTAATTTTTTTATTGTCAGGGGTTTTGAGAGAGGTCTTTTTAGCAGAAGTCCTGTTGTTGAACCATTTTCTTGATACACTATTGTTTCATTTGCAGCAAATGTGTTTCAGCGGTTCAGTTTGTATGAGCTCATCGTTTCCTGCAGGATTCCTGGGAAAAGGCCGCATGACGGGGGTTTGCATGATGCGTCAGAACAGACTGGCGGTTTGGCATGCGAAGTGCAGTATGTAACAGTCAAAAACAAACCAACAGGTGGCAGGCAGTGCTGAAGCTCTGCCGGGAAGGAGGGGCAAAATGATGAAGCAAATCGCAGAACTCAAGCAGGATAAAGATCTGATCCATTCCATTGACTGGAGCATGACCCCGGAAGAGGCGGTTATTCTGTACCTGGAATGGGGAAACAACTGGGCCCATGGCCGGGTGGTCCGCTCCAAGACGGATGTTTCCAACTACTTTGTCGTATATGCCTGGGATGAGCGGCCGGTCATTTACCTGATCCGGAGAAATTCCGAGGGAGCGGAAGAACTGGCGCAAATCGGGATGCCCCCCGATCTGGAAGCCTGGTTTATGGCTTCAACGGGGCGCAACAAGGGGGTTTACGCGGTGGACGGAAAGGTGCGGGAATGGCTGGAAAGCGAACTCTACAGCCAATAAACCGGAAAGATCCCGGGCACCGGGGGCTACCCGTATTTATAAGGAAGCAAGCCATATGACGAAACATGAGACACATAACGATACAATCAGCCGAAACCATTTGAGAGATGAGAAAAGTCCCTATCTCATCCAGCATTCTGCACAGCCCGTGGACTGGTATGCCTGGGGGGAGGAGGCTTTTGAGCGGGCTCGTGCGGAGAACAAGCCGGTGCTGGTCTCTGTGGGATATTCCACGTGCCACTGGTGCCACGTAATGGCCGCGGAATCTTTTGAGGATCCCCGGATCGCTGAGCAGATGAACCGGGCGTTTGTCTGTGTAAAGGTCGACCGGGAGGAGCGGCCGGACATCGACGCTTTTCTGATTTCCGCGGTTTCCGCACTTACAGGCTCTGCCGGATGGCCCTTGAACGTCTTTCTTACCCCTCAGGGAAAACCATTTTTCGGCGGCACGTATTTTCCGCCGCGCCCTCGGCATCAGATGCCCGGATGGCCGGATGTGCTGGCCCGGATCGAAGAACTCTGGCAGGATTCCGGGCAGCGGGAGAAAATCGAAGCCTCTGCTTCTTCCATTGTGGAGCATCTGCAAAAGCACCTCTCCCATGCATCTGCGCCGGAAGAGGATGCGGATGTCTCCCTGGAGGTGGTAAGGGATGCACTCGAGGCTTTTGCTGCTGACTTTGACGCCGGCAACGGCGGATTCAGTCCGGCCCCCAAGTTTCCCATGCCTCCGGTTCTGGACTTCCTGCTTACCTGGCAGCGGTTTGCAGCGGAAAACCGGGATGAACAAATGCATGGGCAGGATGCCCTCCGCATGCTCACCCGAACCCTGGATGCCATGGCTGCCGGAGGAATTTATGACCATATCGGCGGGGGCTTTCACCGCTACGCCACGGATTCTTCCTGGCACGTGCCCCATTTCGAAAAAATGCTCTATGACAATGCCCAGTTGATCCCGGTCTATACCGCAGCCTGGGAGCTTACAGGCAAAACCACCTACGCGGAAGTGGCCCGAGAAACCATCGACTACGTGCTGCGCGATATGACCCATCCGGACGGGGGATTCTATTCTGCCGAGGATGCCGATTCCGTGCCCGAAAAAGCGGATGAGGACCCGGAAAACGCGGGGCGCAGGAGGGAAGGGGCCTTTTACGTGTGGACAAGCGGGCGGATTGAGGCGGTGCTTTCCGGCCACCCCGATCCGCTGGCCAAAGAGCTGTTCTGCTATGTCTATGATGTTAGGGGAGAAGGCAACGCAGCCCACGATCCGTTTGGGGAATTCCGGGGGCAGAACATCCTGCACCGGCTGCGCTCGCCGGAGGCGGCCGCAGTGCGGTTTGATCTGCCGGAGGAGAAGGTGCGCGAAATCCTGGGCGAGGCAGAGCAGATGCTGTTTGCCGCACGCCGGCAGAGACCGCGTCCCCATCTGGATGACAAGGTCCTGACCGCCTGGAACGGGTTGATGATCTCCGCACTGGCCCGGGCCTATCCCGTTTTTCACGATACCACATATCTCGCCGCAGCAAGGCGTGCGGCGGATTTTATATACAGCCGCCTCTATGATCCGGAAACGGGCCGGCTCTTTCGGCGCTGGCGCGAGGAAGAGGCAAAGTTTGACGGGCTTTCCGAAGACTATGCCTTCCTCGTCCAGGGCCTGCTGGATCTGTACGCAGCGGATTTTTCCCCCTTTTATCTACAATGGGCGGATGAACTGATGCGGCGGTTCCTGGAGCTGTTTACCGATTCCGCTACCGGCGCGGTGTATTTAACGCCCCGGGCCCATGATCCTCTGCTGGTTCTTGCAATGAAGGACGGCACCGACAATGTTACACCGTCGGCAGCATCTGTTGCCGCCTGCAGCCTGGTGCGGCTTGCGCGGATTACCGGAAATCCGGATTTTGAAGCAGCATATCAGAACCTTTTCCGGTCTGGAGCAGCGCAGGCGGCACGGGTGCCCAAATCCGTGCCTGCCTTGCTGAAGGCTGTTCTGCTCTCCCGGTCCGTGCATGTGCACATGGTGATTGCCGGAAGTGAAGGCTCTGCTGATGCAGAGCGGATGACGGAGACAGGCCGGCGGCTGGGCGGACTCGGGCAGAGCATCGTATGGATCAAAAACGCTGAAGAGAGAAAACGCCTGGCCCGGGTGATTGCCAATGCCGAAGATACTGCCCTTCCGGATGGCGGCGCGGCTGCGTATGCGTGTTTTCATCAGAGCTGCCGTCCGCCGGTGGATTCTGCAGAAAAATTGGCCGACCAGCTTGAAAGTGCTTTTGTATAAGTTATTCTAAATCGAGAAAAGGGGATTTTTTTGGAGACGAGTTGTCCCCTAACAACAGCGCCTAAGTGCCTTCAGCCGACCCTGGAAGTTGGGGAATACTTCCTAAGAAAAGTCCCCCAAAAAAAGCAGTTGCAAGAGGTTCGGCTGGGTTTTTGAGGAGGTAAGACTTATGGACTTCCAAGAGGTGATGCACGCCCGGCGGGCGGTAAATTTTTTCAATCCGGAAAAGGAGGTGCCGGAAGATCTCTTGCGGCAGGTCGTGGAGCTGGCTGCCCGGGCCCCTTCGGGTTTCAATCTCCAGCCCTGGCAGCTTATGGTGCTGCGGGATAAGTCGGACAAGGAGAGGCTGCGGCGGCACGCCTGGAACCAGGCCAAGGTCAGCGTAGCGCCGGTGACGCTCATCGTGTTGGCTGATACCGGGGCATGGCGGCCGGGCCATCCCTTTGTCGAGAGAAATTTTCGGGAACTGGTGGAAGCCGGCTCGATGAAAGAGGAGCAGCGCGAGTGGTTTGACGATGTCTGCGCCTCCCTGTACGGATCCTCTTATGCCCGGAGCGTGGCCTACGCCTGCAAAAATACGGGCTTTTTCGCCATGTCGCTTATGCTTGCCGCCAAAAGCCTGGGACTGGACTCGCATCCCATGGACGGTTTTGATATGGAAAAGGTCCATGAGGAATTCAACATCCCGGACAATTACTGGATCCCGCTGCTTTTGGCGCTGGGGTATTTCCGGTCCGACAAAACCCTGTCGCCGCCGAAGTGGCGGAAAACGTACGACGAAATTGTGGTTTCCTTTTGATTTTTTCGACCCCGATTCAGGAGCAGCCCATATGACTACACCGGATGTGAAAATGTACACACTGAGCACCTGCAGCCACTGCAAATCCACGAAAAAGCTGTTAAATGACTGCAACGTGGCCTATGATTTTGTCGATGTCGATCTTTTGGACAGCGATGAGAGAAAACGGATCCTGGAAGAGGTCAAGGAGTTGAACCCAAAATGCTCCTTTCCGACCATCCGGATCGGTGAGCAGGTGATTGTCGGCTACAAGGAAAACGAGATCAAGGAGGCGCTGGGAATCCCATGAATGCAGACAAACTCTATGAGCAGTTAAAATCCGTACAGGAGCCCAGGGGCTACTGCTTCAACAAGGACAAGGACTTTGTCATGGATCTGCTGGAGTCGCTTCTGGCAAACAAGGAGCGCTACGGCTATATGGCCTGTCCGTGCCGCCTGGCCTCCGGGGAGCGGGAAAAGGACAAAGACATTATCTGTCCCTGTGCCTACCGCGAGGCGGACGTGCGCGAGTACGGGAGCTGCTACTGCGGCCTTTATGTGTCCAGGGCCTGGAACGAGGGGGAGGTTCCCCATGTTTATGTACCGGAGCGGCGGCCTCCGGAGAAAATCGAATGATGCAGACAGCAGGAGGCAGCAATGGAGCCGGTCAATTTCGTTTATATGACAGCATCCGGCAGAGAGGAAGCCCCACGCAAATACTCCTTGGCAATAAAATTTGGCCTTGCGAAACTGCCTGCAAGCTTCTATAGTATCGATTTTTGAGCTTATGCTTACATATTGCTTGCTTTGGCAGGAAGGAGGATTTGCAAATGTCCAAGAATGTCGTTGTGATCGGCGCTGTAGCCGTGGGTTCCAAAGCTGCCTGCCGGTTCAAGCGTCTGCAGCAGGATGCCGCTGTGACCCTGATTGATGCGGATGAATACATTTCCTACGGCGGCTGCGGCATCCCCTATTATATCTCGGGCGATGTCTCCGAGGAATCTCAGCTGCGCTCCACCAGTTTTCACATGGTTCGGGATGCACGCTTTTTTCAGGAGGACAAGGGTGTGGAGGCCATGCCCGGGGTGGAGGCGCTATCCATTGACCGGCAGAACAAGACCGTCCGGATCCGGAAAAAGGACGGTTCCGAGGCGGATCTCGCCTATGACAAGCTTGTGCTGGGCACCGGGACCCGGCCCAGGGAACTCGGCATCCCGGGCTCGGATCTGGCCAACATCTACAAGGTGGGCAACCTCCATGATGCCATGAAGATCAAGGAGATGATCGTCTCAGGCCAGGCCGAGCGGGCCGTAGTGGTCGGCGGGGGCTTTATCGGCCTGGAGATGGCCGAGGCGCTCTCGGATATGTGGGAGATCGAGACCTCGGTGGTGGAGTTCTGTGATCAGATCATGCCCGGTTTCGTGAGCAGAAGTTTTGCCCGCATGGCCCAGCACCGCATGGAGCAGAACGGGGTGAGCTTTTACTTGTCCGAGTCGGTCCGGGCCATCGAGGGAGAGGGCCGGGTCGAGTCGGTCAAGACCACCAGGCGCACCCTGCAGGCCGATCTGGTGATCATGGCGACGGGGATTTCGCCCAACACGGATCTGGCGCGCGATGCGGGCCTGGAGATCTCCTCCTCCGGATTCCTTGCCGTAAACGAATACATGCAGACCTCGGACCCGGATATTTATGCCGGCGGCGACTGCGTGGAGGTTCCCAATCAGATCACCGGCAAGCCGGCGGTTTTTCCCCTGGGATCCATGGCCAACCGCCAGGGGCGGGTCATCGGCACCAACTTGGCGGGCGGAAACGCCAAATTTCCCGGGGGCGTGGGCAGTTTTGTGGTAAAGATTTTCGACGGCGCCCTGGCAGGGGCCGGCCTGACGATAGATACCGCTGCCAGGGAAGGCTACGATGCCGCCAGTGTTCAGGTGGCCCAATTCGATCGCGCCCACTTCTATCCGGAAAAAGAGATCATCTATCTGGAGCTGGTGTTTGACCGCTCCACCCGCCAGGTGCTGGGTATCCAGGGCTTCGGCGGTGTTGATTCGGGAATGTTCGCCCGCGTCAATGCCGTGGCCACAGTGCTGCAGTATCATCCCACAGTCGATGTGGTCAGCAACCTGGAGCTGGCCTATTCCCCGCCCTTTGCCTCTGCCATGGACATCGTCAACGCTCTTGGCAATGCTGCTGAAAACTATATCGAGGGCCGGTTCAAACCCCTTGGGCCCGAGGATTTTCAGCAGTGCTGGATGGACGAGGAAAAGCAGGGCTGCCTGTTTCTGGACTGCCGAGCTGAAGCCGACGGCAAACCCTTTGAAGAGCAATTCCCCGAGGTCTGGAAGAGCATTCCCCATGATGAACTGCGCAACCGCATGAATGAGGTGCCCCGGGATAAAAAGCTCATTCTGGTCTGCAATACCGGAGTCCGCTCCTACGAGGCCCAGATTAATCTGGCAGCCGAGGGAATCTCGGATACGGTAAGCGTCTCCCCGGGCATTGCCGGCCTCAAAGAGTGCGGGGTGGAGTTCTAGGAAGGCTTCTGCGCGAGAAGCCAGGCCCAGCCGTGGAAATGGGGCCGGCCGTGCGAGTGGTCCGGCTCCACCGCCTCGCCGTAGGTGATGAGGGACAGATCCGAGAAAACGGTCTTGAGTTCCCTGCTGGAGAAGTAATGGGCGATGCATCCGGCGGTCT
>JAWOFF010000050.1:0-17704 GCA_046482325.1 Desulfosalsimonadaceae bacterium | reverse complement strand
TATTTTTTGTCACCCTGGCAACCGCGGCCTCGATTTGCTTGCGGGTTTTGAGTTTGTAGCGGTTGAGTTTGCCGGCAAGTTCGGCCAGGTCGGTTTCCGCTTTATCAAGCCGGCGCTCCCGGTTCTTTTGATCCTGTTCGGCTTTGGCCGTGCTCAAGACCCGGAGGAGCCGATAGCCTTTTTCTGTGGGACCGGCCTCAAATGTATAGAAGCTGTGCTGTTTAGACGGTTTGCGATTGTCCTGGACGCTGTAGGCCAGCTGCCGGCAGTCCGGTCGGAAATCTTTGTTGTGGCCGTGTCGCAATTGAGCGGCACCGGCATCCTGGTGCTCATAACAGCCTTTAAAGGTAATGGTGGTGGAGTCGTTATGGATTTTATCGGTTTCCAGGTGATGAGCATTAATAGCGTTGGCCGCCAATTCGATCATCAATTCGCCCCGATTGCATTCATAGAGGCGGTCCAGGTTTCTGCCCAGGCAGTCATCATTATACTTTTCGGCTTCCTGCGGTTTTTCGCCGATGCCATCAAGGTAGTCGGTCGCCCACTCGGAGACCTTGTAAAGGGGGTTGGGAGCGTTAATGATATTGAATACCAGCATTGACAGGGCATCGGCTGGAGCCACCTGCATTTGCGGCGTCTTTGGAATGTATTTTTCAAGCAATTGGCGCAAGGAAAGCTGATCCATATAATGCGTAATCAAAGGCTTAACGTCGAGCATCTTAGCTTTGGATTCGATGTTATCCATTGCAACCCTCCTAATTTTTGAGGGATACAATATCTTGAACAAAATCGAATGTCTAGAATTTTTTTATTTAAAATTATATCAACGTATTATGCCACATTCGTCATAATTGCAAAATCGGACGATAGAAAGTGCGGAATGTAAGTTTTAAGGTTTGTGTTTTTAAAAATTATGCTTTCCTCTTTATGTCCTTACTTTTCGGCGGCCGCTTCTGAAACCTTTAGTCCCTTCTCACTGTGGGCACCCGTAAGGGCACCTTTATTGTTTTTTTAAAACCCGCTGCTAAGCAGCGGGTTTTAAAACTGAAACTGTGGCACTGGCGTACCCTTTTATTTTCTCGCTATGCGGGTGGTTGTTTGCTCATAGGGCGATAAAATCGATTGATCGCCGGGCGATTCTGTGCTATGTCAAGCCCCTATGGATGCAAGCGACTACCTCTCCAACATGCCGGAGCGCTTCCCCGTTGCGGTCAATGTGACCAGCACCGCGGGCGAAGTGGTCAAGTTAAACGCTACCGCGGCCGTTACGGGCCCGCCGGAAATGGAGCTGCGTTTTGCCCCGGGCGAGCTGCCCGCCCCGGAGCGAATCGACCCGGAAGCCGACTGCCTTGTCTTTATCGAAACCGGCGAAATCGTGACACTTATCTGTTCCATCACCCCCGATCCCGGAAAAGATTTTCTCTCCCTCACCGTCCGGGATCTGATCCAGCACGCGGAAAAGCGCGAGTACTTCCGCGGCCCCGCAGGCCGCCTGAAAATCTCCTGGCGGCGGAAAAAACCGACAGATGCCAAAAAGCCGGTGGAATCCAAAGGGGTGAATATCAGCTGCGGCGGCGTGTTGCTTATCACCTCCGCCCCGGTGGAGAAAAAGGAGAAGCTGGTCCTGGAGATCACCCTGCCGGAGCCCGTGAAAAAAACCATCACCTGCGATGCCCTTGTTCTGCGGGCAAGCCGCAAAAAGGGCGAGGAACGCTTTGTGGCGGTGAAGTTTACGGACATGGACTCCGAGCGCTGCGACGACATCATGGCCTTCTGTTTTGCCGAGCAGCGAAGGCTGCTGCGCGAGCAGGTGACCACCCGCGATTTGTAGCCGCGCCAAAGGTGCAGGGGTCCCGCCCCTAAGCCCCTAAGTGCCTTCAGCCGACCCTGGAAGTTACTGACCGGTTCGGTCCCGCCCTGCGGCCGGGGGGTACTTCTAAATTTTTCTGCTCCCCCCGTCGATAAGAGGGATGACATGCACGGCAATGCCATGTCCGGTCTGCGGCGGAAATTGACTTACTATGCCATGGCCCTGTAAAACCCCTCCGCCCCGGATCTGATCCCTCAACCCTCAATACTTAAAACTTAAAACTTAAAACTTAAAACTTAAAACTTGGACCTTAAATGTATGTAAGCGCCCCACCGCCGCCGGTTCTGTCCGTAGCCGTGCCGGCGGAGATCTCCATGCAGCAGGGCACGGAGAGCCAGCCCCTGAAGCTGGCCCAGTACCAGATCGTCCAGGCCACGGTGGCCGAAGGCGGCATGGAGCGGGTGCTTTTAAACGTGGAGCAGCACCAGCTTTCCGCGGAGACCCAGGTGCCGCTCAGACAAGGCCAGCAGTTAAACCTGCAGGTGATGGCGACAAAGCCGCAGATCCATCTGCGCATCCTGGAAGAGGCGGAGCTGCGCCATCTTTTCCGGCTTTTGAACAACCTGGGAGAAAATTCCCGGCTGGCGCCGCTTCTGGAGAGCATTACCTCCTGGGCGGTCCGGGCCGGGGCTGCCGGCCAGGGCGGGGCGGAAGGGGGCGTTCCCGCGGAGACGGAAGCTGTTCTCTCGCAGATGAGCCGGCTTCTGGGCAGTGACCCGGCGGGGCTTTCCGGCAGGGACCTCTCCGGCCTGTGGCATCGCCTGGGCCTTGACCTGGAGGCGCTGCTGGCCTCGGGCAGGGAGGCAGAAGCAGGGGCAGGGCTCAAATCCGTGCTTTTTCAACTGGCGGACAGGGCCTTTGATCCCGCCGGCAGGCCGGAGGGCCTGGAGCAGGTGCTCGAGCAGTTGAGCCTCTTTCAGCTCTGCCGGCACCGCCTTGCCCAGGAAAACACCATTTTTCTGCCCCTTCCCTTCTCCTTTCTGGAGCAGGGTTACCTGATGGCGGAACGGGACGATCACGGGGGGGCAGAAGACGGGGAGGAAGAGGAGGCGGAACAGGTTTTTCGGATGACGCTTCATGTCAAACTTTCGTCTCTTGGGTCGCTGGAGATCAAACTTTTGTTCGAGGACAAGGCCCTGCGGCTGCGGGTCCTCTGTGAGAGCCGGCAGACGGCGGAAGCCGTCTCGCGCGCACTGCCCCGGCTGGAGGAGGGGCTTACAACAGTCGCTCTGAAGGGCTATTCCGTGGGAACCGGCGCGGAGGAGCCGGCCGCCAGCCTGGTGCGGCGGCTGGCACCGGATGGCAAGCATTTTCTGGAGGCGCAGGTGTAAGGAAGGGACTTAGGGGGTGAGGGGCTGAGGGGGCTGAGTGTTAAGGCAAAAGGGTTTGGGGGAGTTTAGGTTCAAGTCAACTTGAAAACAGTTCAAGTGAGGGTGAAAAAATGACAGAGCAGCAAGGCGGGCTGAAAAAGGCGGTCGCGCTGTTATATGACCGCAAAAAGGCGGATGCGCCGACTGTGGCGGCCTCCGGTAAGGGGCCGGTGGCCGGGCAGATCCTCTCCGCCGCGGAAGAGGCGGGCATCCCCATCCAGGAGGATCCCGATCTTGCGGAGGTGCTCGCCAGGGTGCCGCTGGGCGAGGAAATCCCCGTGGAGCTCTACCAGGCGGTGGCCGAAATTCTGGCGTTCGTGTATTCGTTGAACAAGGGGCAGGGGTAGGAATTGGAGGCACTGAGGTCCTGAGGCACTGAGGGAAGGTGTGTCATCTGTCCCTGATGGACTTGGCCGGCAGAATGTGTTGGCCTTTTTTTTGCATTGAAGAGGGGTGGATCAGAAAAGAGCTGGGATCCTGGATTAAAACAGACCATTCATTTATTTGGCAAGGAGAGAGAAAATGGCACAAGCAGTTTTAATTATTGATGATTCGACAACCATGCGAAAAATCGTGAACCGTTCCCTGCGCCAGGCGGGTCTGGAATTTGACACCGTCCTGGAGGCGGGAGACGGCCAGGCGGCCCTGGATGTGCTGGCGGAGCAGAAGCCGGACATTATCCTCTCGGACATTAATATGCCGAATATGGACGGCCTGGAGTTTTTGAAAAACAAAAACAATGATGCCTCTATAAAGGAAATCCCTGTGGTTATGGTTACCACCGAGGGCGGATCCGAGGACATGGTCGCCCAGGCAATGGATCTGGGCGCCTCCGGTTGCGTGAAAAAACCCTTTACTGCAGACCAGGTAAATGAAGTGCTGGAGCCGCTGCTGTAAGCCTGTACAAAGGAGTGGATGGATGGATTTCAATGAAAAGATCGTGGAGGTCACCAAAGAAATTTTTGAAACCATGGTGATGGTCGAGGTTATGCCGGGTGAGTCTCTTGCGGAGCACGTTTCCCGCTTTACCAACTCCCTTAGCGCCATGGTGGGCTTTGCCGGGTTCAAGCAGGGAAACCTGGCCATTCACGCGCCGGACGCGGTGGCCCGGGGCCTGACCGGTGATTTCCTGGGTATGGAGGTGGAGGAAATAAACGAGGATGTGGAAGATGCCATGGGCGAGCTGGCCAACATGCTGGCCGGTTCCTTAAAGCCCTTTATCGCGGGAGACGGCGAAAAGGTGGAGCTCTCGCTTCCCTCGGTGGTCTACGGCGAGGAATATACCCTGACCGTGGTGAACGAGGCGGATTGGGTGATAGTCCCCTTCTCGGTCCCCCACGGGGATTTCCTGGTGGGCCTGGAGCTCAAAAAGCAGGCGTGAAAAATAAAGCGGGAGCGGTAGACGGCAAATGCAGAGGCAGCGGCCGGTGAGGCGGCGGCTTAAACAGGCGGGCAGGCAGAAGGGATTTGATGGATCCGTTTGAAGACATATTTCCGGATATCCTGGAAAAAAGCGTCGCCGAGGCGGGCGAGCTGGTCGGCGAGAGCCCGGAGGTGCAGGAGGCGGCAAACCGCACAGGCGAGCCCGCCGGCCTTTTTTCGCCGCCCCAAAAAAGCCTCGGGCTGGTGGCATTCGGGGAAAAGGCGGAAAAAGGCCCGCCCGTGTACATGACGGTCGGCCTGGACCTTGCCATAGAACTGGCGGGCCGGCTGATCATGCTGCCCGCGGATGAAATCGCGGCCGCCAGAAAGCAGGGCAAGCTGGAAGGCGAGCTCCTGGATGCCTTCTCCGAGATTGCCAACATCATCAGCGGGGTGCTCAATTCTGTCTGCCACGAGGCCTTTGCCGCCAGGAAGCTGCATTTTGTAAAGGGAGAGCTGGAGGTAGTTCCGGCCAAAACAAAGACGTTGCCCCTGGCCGGGGAAACGCACTCGGCATTTTCCGGGGAGATAGTGTTAAACGAGAACAAGCAGGGGCGGGTAGAGTTTTTTTTACCGCACAGCCTGCTTGCAGAGGAGGCTGCGGAAGCGGAGGCGCCTGCTGCAGAAGAGGCGGAGGCGGCACCGGCAGGGCCGGAGGCAGCGCCCGGGCCCGAGACCGCGTCAGAGCCCAAACCCGAACCGGAGGTGGAGGTCGAGGCGGAACCCGAAGCGCCGCCCGAGGCCGCGTCTCTCTCCCCGGAAACCGTAAGCGAACTGCTGCTCGAAGGCCTCGAGCCGGCCCGGGAGGAGCTTGAGGGCCTTTTGGGCGATTCGGTCTCCTTTGCCGAAGAGCAGACCGGATTCAGGCAAAAGCGCGAACTTTTGGCCAAGACCCGGGGCAAGCTGGTGATGACCCGCATCCGGGCGCACACCGCAGACGGCGGCCAGGGCGCGGCCTACATGCTTTTGCCCCTGAAGGATGCCATTTATTTTGGCGGCGTGCTGCTCATGATGCCCGCTGAATCCATCACCCAGACCGTAAAGCAGGGCAAGTTCGAGGGGGACGTGGCCGATGCCTTCGGCGAGGTCGCCAATATCCTGGTCGGCTGCTACTCCCAGCAGTTTAAGGCGGCAGAGGGCATCGGGCTCACGCTGAAAAAGGGGGAGGTGGAGTCCCTTGTGGCCGGCCAGGTGGATCCGGAGGCAGACGCTCCTTTTCCCAGGGGCAGCTATTATGTCCTGGCCGCCAAGATCGGGATGGGAGAGAAAACCTACGGCCCTCTCGAGCTTTTTTTTCCGCCTGAGCTTCTGGGGCTTGCCGCCCCGGAAAAAGCGGAAGCCGCAGCAGTGTCTGCTGCGGAGCCCAAAGCGGCGGCGCAGGAGCGCGCAGCTCAGAAAGAGGGCCCGGGACAAAAATCTGACAGGCCCGCCGCCGCCGGCCTGGCCGGAGGGCAAAGGGTTATCTCCATTATCGGCGAAGACACGGAGCAGTTTGATGTTGTGGAAAAAAGCATCACAGACGACGGGGTACAGGCGAGCCGGCTGTCGCTGGATGAAAACTTTAAGCAGTTCCTTTCCCGGGACAACCCGAGCTGCGTGTTTCTTGTGATCAAAAAAGTAAACGACCAGGGGCTGGCCAAGGCCATTAAGGTGCGCTCCGCGCTTAGCAGGGAGACGCCGCTTATCGTTGCGGGCCCGGAGTGGACCAAAAGCCTGGTGCTGAAAGCGCGCAAATACGGGGCTACGGATATTCTGATAACGCCCGCCGAGACAGATGTCGTGCGGAAAAAGTATCAGAAGTACCTGTAGTAAGGCGGAATCAGCCATCCCTTGAAACCCAACGGCATTTTTTAGCCAACAGGATAGGCAACGTTTATGAGTCAGACGGAAACAGTAAAGAATAGGGTGAGAACAGCCATTGAGGAGATCGCGGAGCAGTTCGTTATGGGCGATGCCTCGGATCCTTCCGCCCTGGAGGAGCTCTCCGGGGCCTTTTCCGGCATATCTGGGGATTTGCAGGAGCATTTCCCGCTGTCCTCACGGGCGGTCCGGATGGCAGCCGATCTTCTACAGCAGGCCGCACAAGGCGGCAGAGAGCTTGCCGATTCGGATTCCGCGGCCGTGGAGCAGACCATTGCAGCGATCCAGAGCCTGGCGGAAAAGGACGTGGAAGAAGCGGAGCTGGAATTTCCCCGGGCTTTCGGCCTGCAGGCCGGAGCCGGCGAAGTAGAAGGCAGCCCGGAAGCCGGGGCCTGCAGGACGGCCGATCTTGCGGCGGGCGTGGATACGGAGATGCTCGAGGAGTACTTAAGTCAGCAGGAAACCGTGGTCTCGGAGGTGGAGGGGCTTGTTCTCTCCTATGAAAAGCAGGCGGATCCCCAGGTTTTAAAGGAGATCAAGCGCCTTCTCCATACGGCCAAGGGCGAGGCCGGAGTGATCGGCTTAAACCGGATGGAAAAGGTGTGCCACCAGGTAGAGGACTATATCCAGGAGGCGGAGACAAACCTCCAGGCGGACCTTTTGCTTGAGTTTAAGGACTGGTTCGAGCAGGCCGTGACTGCCTTGCGAAACGGCGCGGACGCGCCATCCGCGGAGGGCCTGCTGGAGGAGCTGGCGGAGCAGAAAACGGAGCCTGAGCCGGAAGCAGAGCCGGAGCAGGCCCAGGTGCAGGCCTCTAAGCCGGAAGAAAAGCCGGAGCCGGAAGAAAAGCCGGAGCCATCCGCGGAGGCGGCCAGCGAGCAGGAGGAACTTCTCTCGCCGGTTGAAATTGATGATCCGGAAATCACTGCGGATTTTATTTCCGAGGCAAACGAGCACTTTGAAATTTCGGATGAAAATCTTCTGACCCTGGAAAACGATCCGGAAAACGAGGAGGCAATTGCCTCCATTTTCCGGGCTTTTCACACCATAAAGGGCACCACTTCCTTTCTCGGGCTCACACCCATATCCAAGCTCGCCCACAAGGCGGAGAATCTTCTGGACGAGGTGCGCAAAAAACACCTGGATTTTGACGGCCTGGTTGTGGATGCCACTTTCAACGCCCTGGATCTTTTAAAAACCATGACAAAGGATCTGGAAAATGCGGTGGCCGCCGGGGAAATGTTTGTACCGGCCCCGGAGATGCCGGGGGTTTTTGAGCAGTTAAAAAGCGCGATGGCACAAGAAGCGGCGCCCGCCGGTTCCGGGATGAAGGCTGCCTCCGCTGATGAAAGCCAGCAAAAACAAAGCTCTGCCGATGGAGGGGAAGAAGCGGCAACGGAGTCTGTGGATTCGCCCTCCGTGCCGGCCGGGGCAGAGGCTTCCGCCAAAGCGCCTGCCGGAAACAGCGGAGGTCAGCAGCAGGCCGGCAAAACCGTCAAGCAGACCATGAAAATCGATGCGGACCGGATTGATTTGCTCCTGGAGACCATTGGCGAGCTTGTCATCGTGGAATCCATTGTGAGCCAGGAGGCCGGCCGCCGCGAAGGGGAGAACCGGGATCTGGACAGAAACCTGGGCCAGCTCACAAAGATCACCAGGAGCCTGCAGGACATGGGCATGTCCATGCGGCTGATTCCGATAGACAATACTTTCCGCAAAATGGGGCGTCTGGTGCGGGATCTGGCGAAAAAATCCGGCAAAAAGATCGAACTGCTAATGGAGGGCCGGGAGACCGAGCTGGACAAGTCCATGGTGGAAAAACTGGGTGATCCGCTCGTGCACATGGTCAGAAACGCTGTGGATCACGGAATCGAGACCTCTCCTCAGGACCGGCAGGCAGCAGGAAAGCCCCCCACGGCAACGATTGTGCTAAGGGCCTATCACCAGGGCGGAAATATCCATATCGATATAAAAGACGACGGCCGCGGCCTGGACAGGGACGTGATTGCCGCCAAGGCAGTGGAGCGGGGCATTGTAAGCAGCACAGAGAGCATGAGCGACGAAGAGATTTTCGCCCTGATTTTTGAGCCGGGCTTTTCCACCGCCGCCCAGGTAACGGATGTATCCGGCCGGGGGGTGGGAATGGATGTGGTCAAGAGCAACATCGAGAGCATGCGGGGCAACGTGCGCATCGCCTCGAAAAAGGGCGAGGGCTCCACATTCACCCTCGTGCTTCCGCTTACCATGGCCATTATTGACGGAATGATTGTGCGGGTTGGCGAGGAACGCTACATTCTGCCGCTTCTTTCCATCATGGAGTCCTTTCAGCCCACAAGCGACATGATTTCCACGGTTTCCGGCAAAGGCGAGACCGTGCCCTTCAGAAACCGGCTTCTGCCCATGTTCAGGCTTGCAGCCCTTTTTGACACCCCCGGTTCGCAGACGGACCCCACGAAGGCAATCGTTGTGGTGGTAGAGGATGCGGGGCGGCAGGTGGCCCTGATGGTTGATGAACTGCTGGGACAGAACCAGACAGTGATTAAAAATCTGGGCGAGGGTTTAAAGGATGTGGAGGGCGTTGCCGGGGCGAGTATCATGCCTGACGGAACGCCCGGGCTTATTATTGATATAAGCGGGCTCGTCAAGATGGCGATGGGGTAGAGATAAGGTATTAAGGGACTAAGGGGCTAAGGGACTGAGGGACTGAGGGACTGAGGGACTGAGGGACTGAGGGACTTAGGGACTTAGGGACTTAGGGACTTAGGGGCTAAGGCACTAAGGGACTAAGGGGCTAAGGCACTGAGGGACTAAGGGACTAAGGGACTTAGGGACTGAGGGACTAAGGGGCTGAGGGGCTGAGGGACTGAGGCGCCGGAAATTTGAAATATGAGCCTGCGGCGGCGAGGATTTGGCGCCGGCCGGGAGGCGAAAAAAGGCAAGGGAGTGAGAAAATGAGCGAAGCAGCACAGAAAAGCCGTGAGCAGCAGGAAAGCCTCGCCCACCTGGGGGGCAAATACCTGACCTTCCTGCTTGGCGATGAGTCTTATGGCCTGGGGATTTTAAAAGTCCAGGAAATCATCGGCATGCAGTCGATTACCCGGATACCCCGGACGCCGGAGTATGTAAAGGGCGTGATCAACCTGCGGGGCAAGGTGATCCCGGTGATTGACCTGCGGCTGCGCTTTAACATGGAGGAGGCCGAGGTCTCGCGAAAGACCTGTATCATCGTGGTCCAGGTGAGCAAGGAGGAGAGTTCCGTAACAATGGGCATTGTGGTTGATGAGGTCTCCGAGGTGCTCGAGATCTCCATGGAACAGATCGAGCCCGCTCCTGCTTTCGGCACCCGGGTGGAAACCTCCTTTGTTTTGGGCATAGCAAAGACGGAAGACGCGGTAAAGATCCTGCTGGATATCGACAGGATCATGACAGAGGGAGAAATGGCGGGCCTGGCCGGCAACGCGGGATAGCTGGCGCAGGGTTTTTCCGGAACAGGCCGGCAATGCCCGGATATTGCCTGACGAAGGATTCAGGAATTTTTCAATGAACGGACAAAGCGTGTTGGATCACAAAACCTTCCGGCAGTTTGCCGAGCTTATATACAAAGAGGCCGGCATCCACCTCGCCGAGCATAAGCAGGCCCTGGTCTCGGCCCGGCTGGGCAAGCGCATGAGGGCGCTGGATATTCATGATTACGAGCAGTATTATACCTATGTGCAGAAAGATCAGAGCCAGGCGGAGCTCTCGCAGCTTCTGGACGCCATTTCCACCAATGTGACCTTTTTTTACCGGGAGGCCGATCACTTTGATATCCTCTCCGATATAGTGCAAAGGTGGGAAGCCGCGGGGCAAAAGCGGTTCCGCCTGTGGTGTGCGGCCGCCTCAACAGGGGAGGAGCCCTACACCATAGCACTTACACTGACTGAAGCCCTGCAGGATCTGCGGGACGTAAAGCTTTTGGCTACAGATATTTCCACGTCCGTGCTGGAGGTTGCCGTAAAAGGAGAGTATGAAGCAAAGAAGCTGGAAAAAATTTCCAGAGGCCTCGTGCAGAAGCATTTTTCCCCTGTCCGGACAAAGGACGGCAAGGTCTACCGGGTGAAAAAACACATTAAGGATATGATCACCTTTACCTGGCTAAATCTTTCTGCTCCGCCCTTTCCCATGCGCGGGCCCCTGGATGTAATTTTCTGCCGCAATGTCATGATTTATTTTGACAACGCGGTCAGGCAGCGCCTGCTCGATGAGATACACCGTCTGCTAAAACCCGGGGGTTATTTAATGGTCGGCCATGCCGAGAGTCTTTCCGGTCTGAAAAGCGGCTTTAAGTCCGTGCGGCCTTCGGTCTATAAAAAGCAATAAGCAAGGATAATCATGGGACTGCGTGTTGTTGACATTGCGGATATGAAAATTTCGGACAACCCGGACGATTCGCTGATTACCTATTCGCTCGGCTCCTGTATCGGTGTTGCGATTTATGATCCGGTACTTTGCCTGGGCGGGATGATTCATTGTATGCTGCCGCTTTCCAAGGTGGATAAGGAAAAGGCCAGGGTCCGGCCCTATATGTTCGTGGATACCGGGATGCAGGCCATGCTGGGCAGCCTTTATGAGCGGGGCCTGAGAAAGGCGAGGGCGGTTGTCAATGTGGCCGGAGGCGCCAGGGTGCTGGACAATCAGGGGGTGTTTAAGATCGGTGAGCGCAATTTTACGGTGCTGCGGAAGATCCTCTGGAAGAACGGACTGCTCATGAACGTCCAGGAGGTTGGCGGCAACGTCTCCCGCACGGTGAGCCTGGAGGTGGGAACCGGTCGTTTTGCAATAAAATCAGGAGGCAAGCTGCAACATTATGACTTATCGTAAACAGATCGAGCAGCATATTGATCGCTTTCCCGAGATGCCCCCCCTGTGCCGGAACCTGTTGGGCTATCTCAATGATCCGGAGGTGGATTTTAAAACCATAAAGGATCTGGTCCAGTATGATCCGGGTCTGACCGCCAATGTGCTGCGGATGGCCAACTCGGTATATTTCGGACCCGCCCGGGAGGTGGGCTCGCTGCAGGCCGCACTGGTCAGGCTGGGAACCCGGCGGATTTTTGAGCTGGTACTTTCCCTGTCAGTATCAGACAGGCTCGTCACGGAACTGCCGGGCTACGGGCTCCTGGGCAGTGATATGCTGCGCCACTGCATATGGACAGCTGTTGCAGCCCAGGAACTGGCAGGGCTCCTGGAAATGCGGGATGTAGATACGGTTTTTACAGTGGGCCTGCTCCATGACCTGGGCCTGCTTCTGCTCGATCCCTTCCTGCAGCAGGAGCAGACTCGTTTCAACCGGGTGCTGGAGGAGCAGAGCAGCTCTTTCGAGCAGGCGGAGAAAGCCATTCTGGGAATTGACCATGCCGAGGCGGGTGCAAGGATCCTGGCCAACTGGCAGTTGGGTCCGCAGATTGTGGAGGGGGTGCGCTGGCACCATGAACCCGAGCAGGCGGGGGCGCATCAGGAGCTTGTCTGCCTGATTCACCTGGCGGATATGCTTTCCCTGTCCGAGGGAATCGGCACCGGCATATATGGTTTGCAGTATAACGTCTCACCTGCAACTATTCGGGCGGTGGGCCTGAAAAAGACGCACCTGGAGCTTACAGCCAGCAAAACCCTGGACCGGATGCGGGAGCTGGAAAACATCCTGGCATAAACGCTTTCGATCGGGCCCGGCCTTAGGGCTGAGTCAGGCAAACATGGAAATATGAAGGCGACAGACTATGGGCTATAACGTATTAATCGTCGATGATTCCATTATCATCCGGAAGATGATCGCCAAAACGCTCGCCATTTCGGACCTGGATATCAGTGAATACCATTACGCGGAGAACGGGCGGCAGGGGCTGGAAAAACTCGATGAGCAATGGATCGACATTGTTTTTGCGGATATAAATATGCCGGAGATGAACGGCATGGAAATGATAGCGGAAATGGGCAAAAAGGATCTGATGGCCTCGGTTCCCGTGGTCATTATTTCCACGGAACGCAGCCAGGAGCGGATTGACTCCCTGAAGGAAATGGGGATCGGCGCCTATCTGCAGAAGCCCTTTATTCCGGAGGAGTTCGCCCGGGTGGTAAAGGAGCTTCTGCACTAGTAATGCAAAGGATACAGGCAATGAATTCAGAGGACAGTGAACTGTTGATTAAAGTGTTTTCCTCCGTCTTTGAAGGCTTTGCGTTTATGTTCGTCGAAGATGAGCCGGATGCGGTGCCCAGGCAGCCGGGGGACTGCGTCCGGGCGGAAATTGCATTTTCGAGCGGCTCCGGCGGGGGTTCCATGGAAGTCGTTGCCTCGCAGGATTTCTGCAGCGAGCTTGCGGAAAACATTCTGGGCGCAGAGGAGGAGGAACTTCCGGAAAAGGCAGGGGAAAATGCGCTCAAGGAGGTCTTAAACGTCTCCTGCGGCTATTTGCTGGCTGAAAAGTTCGGTACGCAGGCGGTATTTGATCTTTCAATTCCTGAAACCAGCGGCGTCTCAGAGGAGAATTGGCAGCAGATTCTGGAAAACAATCTGCATACCGCTTTTCTGGTGGATGAATCGCCTCTGTTGGCAAGGCTGGTGATACAGTAACAGAGAACGGAAAGGACTCTTTGGGAAAGCAGGGCGGGATGTTATGATAAAAGTTGTAATTGTTGATGATTCAGCCATTGTACGGCAGGTGCTCTCCAGGGAGCTGGCGCGGGCGCCGGATATCCGTATTGTTGCGACGGCTCCGGATCCCTATGCCGCGCGGGACAAAATCGTGCAGTTCCAGCCGGATGTTGTGCTGCTGGACATGGAGATGCCGCGGATGGATGGCCTGTCCTTTCTCAAGAAACTAATGAAGCACTACCCGCTGCCGGTGATCATTGTCTCCTCGCTGACACCCAGGGGAGGGGATCTGGCGCTTGAGGCAATCAACGCGGGCGCTGTTGATGTGATGTGCAAGCCCGGATCCTCGCTTTCGGTCAATGATATGTCCGATGCTCTGATAGAAAAGATCCGGGCCGCGGCCCATGCCCGCCTGAACAAGACCGGCGCGCAGGCCGAAGCCGCCGCAGCCCGTCCCCGGGTGCAGATCACGCAGACCCGGATGACTGAAACGGTTATTGCGGTAGGGGCCTCTACCGGCGGGACCCAGGCGATACAGGATCTTTTGTGCCACATGCCCACCGATTCGCCCGGGATCGTGATCGTCCAGCACATGCCGGAGCAGTTCACAGCTTCGCTGGCCGACCGGCTGAACCAGTTATGCGGGCTGGAGGTGCGGGAGGCGAGAAACAATGATTCCGTTATGCCCGGGGTGGCCCTTATTGCCCCGGGCAATTATCACCTGCTGCTGCGCCGCAGCGGGGCCCGCTTTTACGTGGAGACCCGCTCCGGTCCCCTGGTTTGCGGACACCGGCCGAGCGTGGAGGTGCTTTTCAAGTCCTTTGCCAGGGCGGCCGGGCGCAACGCCATCGGCGTAATTCTAACCGGCATGGGCAAGGACGGCGCCTCAGGGCTTCTGCAGATGCGCAACAGCCAGGCCCGTACCATTGCCCAGGACGAGGCAAGCTGCGTGGTCTTCGGGATGCCCAAAGAAGCCGTTCAGTTAAACGCGGCGGAGAGCGTTCTGCCCTTAAACCGGATTCCGAACAAGATCATAGAGTTCGTAAACGAAAAAAATCAGTGAGCCCAGGCCAGCCGGGGGACGCAAACCAAACGGGCACGTCCCTGCCGGCCGATTGGGAAAGAGAGGTGCTATGGGAGGCGGCAAAAAGGCGGATACGCGCTGGCAGGTAAACGGGGTGGATCTCAGCAGGATCCGCAACCGCAACGAGCGGCGGGTCATTGCACAGATGAATGCGCTTCTGTCGGAATACACGGATTTTGATCCGGACATTCTGGCCATCCAGGACATTTATGCCCTGGCGCTCAACCTTCTGCCTGCCCGGTATGCGCAGGAGTTTACCATTGTGTTAAACGACCCGCTCACCGACGAGAATATACGCAGCACGGTGCGGGAAGCCGTTCACAGGGTCCGGGCCCGGCCGACAGGGGAATCCGGTGCGGCGGAGCAGGGGGGCACGGACTGATGGAGCTGCCCGGCGACATTCAGAACCGGCTGGATTCCTTAAAAAAACTGCCTACACTGCCCGTGGTGATCGAAAATCTGAGCCGGGCTCTCAATGACCCGGAGGTGGAGGCCGACCGCGTTGCGGGGATTATCGGTGATGATCCCGCGATTATGGCCCGGATCATGAAAGTGGTCAATTCCGCCTATTACAAGGGAGCCCAGACTCCGGCTTCTCTTAGGGCTGCCATTGTGCGGCTGGGGTTTCGCACCGTGAGCAATATAGCTCTCTCGGCTGCGGTGTTTTCCACCTTTCCTCCGCAGGCAGGCACAGTTTTTGACCGCAGAGAGTTCTGGCGCCACTGCATTTGCACCGGCATTGCCGCTGAGTGCCTATGCAGCGAACTTCCGCGTTTTGGCGGGCTTTATGCGGATCCGGAGGACCTGCATCTTTACGGCCTGCTCCATGATATAGGCAAAATTATTTTTGAGCAGTATTTTCACGGGCGTTTTGTAGAGGCCCTGGAACTTAGCCGCAGCCGGCAGGTTTCCCTTTCCGCGGCAGAGGAGAGGGTGCTGGGAGCCGATCATGCGTGCGCCGGAGCCTGGCTGGGAAAGAGATGGCGCCTGTCCGCGCCGGTGCTGGCGGTCATCCGCTGGCATCACAGCCCGCACAACGCACCTGCGGAGTACAGGGAGCTGGTTATGCTCACATATCTCGCCAACCTGGTAACAAACGCCGCCGGCCTGGGAGACTCCGGCAATGCCTATCCCAGGTACGCGCAGAAGATCACACATGAATTTGACCTGGAGGAGAAAGATCTGCTATATTTAATTAATTATATTGAAAAAGGGGCTGAAAATTCCCCGCTTCTTGAAGCCCTGGCGGAATAATTCCGACCTAAATTGAAAATCCCGGAGGGTTTGAAATTTTTAAAACTAAAAATGGCTTAAATACCTTAAAATAATTCAGAAATAAATAGGTTTAAAAATTTGAAACGCTCAGTTTAGGTCCGATAAAGGGAGGCGGCGGAAGGCATGGCAATGGGCCAGCATTATTATGAAACCCTGACCGAAATCTCGATTGACAATTACGATTTCAGGGTCACGTGGAGCGCGGCCAGCAAAGACTATTGCATCCTCTGGGTCCGGGACGAAGACATCATGGATCAGTTCGAGGCGCTCGGCCGCTTCAGCCGGTTCGACAAGCGAAACATTCTGGAATTCGTGGTCCGCTATGTCACCAGCCAGGCCCTGCGCGAAAAAATCAGCAAACGGCGCTTCGCCTTTTATATCGAGAATCTCTCCCCAACCTTTTTTGAAGAAATTCAGCGCCTGACTCATGAGGACAGGGAAGAGGCTTTCAACAACCTGTTCAACCTGGACTCGGTAATTGATGAAGCCGTGGATCTGGCGTGGAAGCGCCGCCTGATGGCTAAAAAATTTCATCCGGACAGGGGCGGAAACAAGCAGGCAATGACGCTGATCAACGAAGGCTATGAGCTGCTCAGGTCCAAAAAGGAGAACTCTTTTTAGAGGGTATGCATACGGTGGGCATTCATCAGCTGAGCCCTGGCATGGTTTTGAGCCGGGATGTAAAGGATCCGGGCGGACGCCTTTTGGCACCAGCAGGCCAGGAGGTGACAGAAAAGTTGATCCGGGTGTTTAAAATCTGGGGGGTTTCGGGCGAAGTGCAGATTCAGGGCCCGGAGGCAGATAGCCGGCCGGCCGGGGAAGAGCCGGAAATTCCCGCCGGGATCCGCAGCAAGGCCGAGGAGTTCATCAGGTACCGCTTCCAGTTCAATGATTTAAACGATCCTTTCGTGGCCCAGTTGTTTGACATTGCTGTTGCCAGAAAGGCCGAATACCTCCTTAAGCATCCCGAAGAAGAGCCCCTTGACCATTTTCAGCCGGAAACCCTTCCGGAGAAGCGCAATGTGCCGATTACCCGAAAAAAGGTCAATGTGGAATACCTGATTCAGAAAACCCTGCGCATGGGCGCCATGCCCGATGTTTATTATAAGACCATTGCAGCGATTAACAACCCGGAAACATCCCTGGACGACATCGCGGGCATTGTCAGCAAGGACACCACGCTGTCGGCCAAGGTCCTGCAGCTTGTCAACAGCTCCTTCTACAGCCTGAAGCAGAAGGTGGACACCCTTACCTGGGCGCTTGCCCTGATCGGCACCAATCAGTTGATGACCATTGTAAGCGGGGTCTCGGCCGTGTCTCTTTTCAGAAACATTCCCTCACAGCTTATCAACATGGTTTCTTTCTGGGAGCACAGCATAGCCTGCGGGACGGCTGCACAGCTGCTGTCAAGCTACTATCCGGAGAGAATGGATGCGGAGCGGTTTTTTGTGGCCGGGCTTTTGCACGATATCGGCCGCATGATCCTGGTACAGAACCTGGCCGGCCGCTACTACGAGATTTTCCAGCAGGTGCGCCGCGAGGAGGTTTTTCTGTTTACGGCGGAAAAGGAGAATTTCGGTGCGGATCACTCGGAAATCGGGGCTGAGCTGGCCCAGCACTGGAATCTCCCGGCAAACCTGGTCAGCATGATCCGCAATCATCATTTTCCGGACCAGGACAGCTCATTTTTTGAATCCGCTGTCATCAACCTGGCCGACATTATTGTCAACGCCCTTGAGGTAGGAAACAGCGGCGAATTTTTTGTGCCCGTCATTGAGCCCAACGTCTGTCAGGACATCAACCTGGACAGGGAGATGCTGCAGTCCGTGGTCAATGAAATCGACAACCAGCTAGGCGACATATTTGAGATTATTTATGGAATCCCCGAATAAAAATGCATGCGCTACAGAGCTGATGCAGCGCCTGGAGACGGTCACCGAGCACGCCATGGAGGCGCTGGAGCTGTGTGCTTCAATGGGGGATTACCAGAGTTCTATAACCAAGTTCAAAAACCGCAAGGATATTTTTGAACGCGCCGTCCAGGGGTTGCGCCAGGTTATCCCCATCTCTTTCTACGCCTTTTATGCAGTGGATGACAGCCAGCTGGACATCGGCCTGGAGCACTGCGATGCAGCGGAGCGGAAGGACTATATCGACCGGAGCGTGGAGCATTTGATTGAAAAGGGGGTGGTGGC
>JAWOFF010000006.1:0-3073 GCA_046482325.1 Desulfosalsimonadaceae bacterium | reverse complement strand
GGAAGCCGCGCTTCTCAAAGTCCGGGCAGGTCTTCTGGCTCTCGGATCAACCTACTCACTGCCCCTTCCCGGCAATTTTACCAGTGGGATGCTGCAGTTTTCGTCCCCGATTACAGCGGCGGGCCCGCCACCGAATTTCACGGTGTTCCCTTTTGGCGGCCGGAAGGGGCTTTGCTCAGGCACCCCCCGGGCCGCACCCGGGCTTTTATTTTCAGGCTGCAAAGAGGATATAAAGAATTCATCCCATTGTCAACCCACTTGAACAAGACCATTTGAACAAGAGTGGGCAGAGGGGCAGCGCGGCAATTCATCCTTGACTTTGCTTTTGGAATCTTTTTAAATGATTTCTCTTATTCAGGTGCTCATCAGTTGAGCCGAAGAGGGAACCCTGTGCAAATCAGGGACCGGCCCGCGGCTGTGAGCGGGGACGAAAGCTGCAATAAAGCCACTGGCGAAGGTAGCCGGGAAGGGGCAGCGAGTAGATTGATCCGCAAGTCAGAAGACCTGCCTGAATAGAGAGGGAGGTTCGACACCGTCGGCAGCGTCGTGCCTTGGTCAACATCTGCGGATAAAAAAGGGATATCCCGGATCGTGTATTCGATCCGGGATTTTTTTTGCAGAAAACGCAGGCCTTGGGCCTTCTGCGGCCGCACCGGGCGCAACAGAATCAAATTTTATTAAAGGAGGCATCATGGCTAAAAAGGTTTTATTGGTATGCTGGGTCTTATGTTTATGTGCCGCTGTGCAAAGTGCGGCACAAACGCAGAAGGCGGAATCCGACCGCGCTGTCACCCGAATGGACGATATGGTGGTGACATCCGAGCGCTTTCCGGTCCTTGAAAAGGAAAGCCCGCAGTTTATCCAGTCTTTTTCAGGCAGGGAGTTGGAGCGGACCGGGGCCAACAACGTCATTGACGCCTTGCGCCGGATTGGCGGATTTTCATACAAGGCCTATGCACCGCTGGGCATCAAGGCAGGAATGGAAAGCCATGTATCCATTCGCGGCGTCGAAGATGGCGAGCTGATTTTAATCAATGGAATGCCCATCCAGAATGCCGGCAACCAGAATTATCAACTCTATAACCTGCCCATTGAAAACATCGAGCGTATCGAGGTCATCAAGGGCGCCTCTTCCACGCAGTACGGCGCGGATGCCATGAGCGGGGTCATCAATATCATCACCAGAAAAAATACGGCCGGCAAAAAGGTCGGCGCCTCGGTGGAGTTCGGCGATTACCGTTACCACAATCACAGTGCGTATTATTACGGACCCGGGCTCAACCTGGGGGTGAACTATCAGCATCTTGACGCCTTGAGGGAAATTCAGATTGACTATGAAGACAGCGAGCGAAACGACAGCCAGGAGATGCATCGCTACTCCCTCAACTTAAACGCCAATATCGCAGAGAACCTGTACTTTGACATGGTAGGCAGCTTTGTTGAATCCGGCTACGCGGTCTATGACCTGGCCAGCGGTGAAATCAAAGACTCCGATGATCAGGAGCAGTACGAGGTCTTTACGGATCTTCGGTATCAGGCGGAGAATCTGCAGATTAAAACCTTCTTTAAGTACGGGGATGAAGAGAGCAAGGAGTACGAATACGAGCCGCAAAAGGTTCTGGATGAAGTCGATGAAAATACCCATTTCAATACCGGGATTTCCACCGACTACCGGTTTGACCTCCTGACCGCCGATTTTAAAACCGGCCTGGACTATGTTCACCGGGCCGCGGATTTCGAATCCAGGTATGGCTATCACTACCGCAATGATTATGCCGTGTTTGCAATCATCAGCAGGGAGTTCTTCGACCGGCTCAAGGTCAATCTCGGCATGCGGGAGCAGTTGATTGAGGCTGATTCCGACGGCGAGGATCACGACAAATTCACGCCGAGCCTCGGACTCAATTATAAGGCAAGCCCGTCGCTTAACCTGTTTGCCAATGCGGCAGAGGCGTTTCGGGCTCCCTCGTTTAACAATCTGTATTATGACTCCTGGCTGATTCAGGGCAACCCGGATCTTGATCCGGAAGAAGGCTGGACCTATGATGTCGGCTTCAAATGGACCAATCTATGGAGCAAGCTTCGGCTTTCCGGCTTTTACATGGATTATGACGATAAGATCGAGTCCTATAATCCAAGCGGCGGCTATCCCTACATTTACTTTAACGCCGGGGCGTATGAAAGCGTGGGCATGGACTGGGACATCGAGCTTTTCCCGTTCTTTCGGATGGAGAACTGGTCCCGCCATCTCTGCTTTTATACCACCGGCACCTGGTGCGACCCCACAGCCGAGGAGCCGGACGGCACGGAGTATCAGACCGGTCCCAGACTGAGCGCCTCTTTCGGCGTGGAATATGAAACCCAGCCCTTTATTTTCGCCGTCAACACCAACTATGTGACCAGCCGGCCGGATGAACTGGATACCATCTCCACTGTGGATGTAAGCGGAAAATACCGGTTGTGGAAAGGCTATCTGACAATGGCCGTGGATAACGTGTTTGATGAAGATGTTGAGATAAACGGCAACAAGGAAACGGATAATTATATTTATTACGGCATGCCCCGGTTTTTTAAAATCGGATATGAGATTGCGTTTTAATGAAACTGGTCTACTTCAGTGTAAGCGCCAATGAAATCCCAAACCTGAGCGAGGCGGCCCGGATTTTTTGCAGCCGGGTCGCCCCGCTTGATATCCATGCCCGCACCCGCACCCAGCTGGAGGCCGGTGAGGAAGCCCGGGCGGCCTTTGTGCGCCAGGCCCTGGCCGCAGATGCCGTTTTTGTCACTTTGATGGCGGGCGCCCATTCCTGCCCGGCCTGGGAGGCGCTTGCCGAAGCCATAACCGCGGCGCGGGGTCGGGGCGGGCAAACACCTTTTTTTCATGTGCAGCCCACGGGCAGCAATGCGGATGCCCTGCAGCTGGTGGACGACTATAGCGACGGCCTGGAAAACGGGGCTGAGGTGTGGACCCGACTGAGCCGGTATTATCGTTATGGTGGCGTGGAAAACCTGCTCAATCTGTTAATCTTTCTTAACAACCGGCTATACGGCAAAGCCCAGGCTTTTGCCCCGC
>JAWOFF010000158.1:0-4975 GCA_046482325.1 Desulfosalsimonadaceae bacterium | reverse complement strand
GACATCCATCTGGGCCATTGCCGGCTCAGCATCCTGGGCCTAAAAACAGGCGATCAGCCGATTTCCAGCCGTAACGGCCAAATGTGGATCATTTACAACGGCGAGGTTTTCAATTACCTGGAGCTTAAGTCCGATCTTGAAAAAAAAGGCCATCGGTTTATCACGGATACGGATACCGAAGTAGTGCTGCGTTTATACGAAGAATACGGCCCGCAATGCCTGCCGCTGCTAAACGGCCAGTTTGCCATGGCCATCTGGGACGCCGGCAAAAAGGAGCTTTTCCTGGCCCGGGACCGGGTTGGCATCTGCCCCCTGTATTATACTTTTCGTGACGGCAGGTTTTTGTTTGCTTCTGAAATAAAGGCTGTCTTTCTGGATCCGGCAGTAACCCGCCAAATCGACTTGCAGGCTCTGGCCCAGGTCTTTACCTTCTGGACCACTGTCGGTGAAAAAACCATATTCAAGGATGTTTTCGAACTCCGCCCTGGTCATTACATGCTTGTCCGGAAAAACCAGGATTCCTGCGTTCAGCAGCCTTACTGGGAGATTCCCTTCTACCCTCCTGAAGATCAATATAAAGGCACACAAGAGCAGGCCGCAGAAGAACTTGCCGCCCTGCTTGAAGACGCGGTTCGACTTCGTCTCAGGGCGGATGTGCCTGTGGGGGCGTATTTGAGCGGCGGACTGGATTCATCCGTGATCACATCCATTATTTCCAATAAGTTCAATAACCGTTTGAAAACTTTTTCCATCGGATTTGAAGAAAAAAGTTTTGACGAGGCCTCATACCAGGCAGACATGGTAAAATATCTATGCACCGATCATTACCAGACTCATATCACCAACACCCAGGTGAGCGAGTTTCTCCCGCAGGTTGTCTGGCACGCGGAAAAACCCCTTTTGCGCACAGGCCCTGTGCCCCTGTTTATGCTTTCAAAGCTGGTGCACAGTCATAATTTCAAGGTTGTTCTCACAGGCGAGGGAGCAGACGAGGTTTTCGGCGGCTACAATATTTTCAAGGAGGCCAAGGTGCGTGCCTTTTGGGCCCGGCAGCCTGATTCAAAGTACCGCCCGCTTCTTTTGGAGCGCCTTTACCCCTATATTTTTGAAAACTCTGTCCGGGCAAGGGCATTTCTCCGGAAGTTTTTTTCTGTCACGTCCGGGGATTTAAAAGATCCGCTCATGTCCCACCAGAAGCGCTGGGATAATACCGGCTGGTGCACCACGTTTTTTAACTCCGCACGCCGGGCCGAGCTCCAGTGCATCAATCCCCTGGATGAAATCCGGGCCAGACTGCCCGCGGGTTTTTCGCAGCGCGACATCTTGTCCCGCGCCCAGTGGCTGGAAATGGACATTTTCATGTCCAACTACCTATTGTCCTCCCAGGGCGACCGGGTTGCCATGGCCAATTCAGTGGAGCTTCGGCCGCCTTTTCTGGATCACCGGCTTATTGATTTTGCCGCCCGGCTGCCGGCACACTGGAAAATCAACGGTCTGAACGAAAAGTACCTGTTGAAAAAAGCTTTTGCTGACAAGCTTCCCGAAAATATAGTCAACCGCCCCAAGCAGCCTTACAGGGCGCCCATCGGCCAGGCATTTTTCACGAAACCCGGCATGCGGGTAAATGAGCTGATTGACCCTGATCAACTCAAAAGAGCCGGCATATTTAATCCGCAGAAAGTAAAGAACCTGCTGGTCAAGTACCTTGAAAAAGGACAAGGACCTGCAAGCGAAGTTCAGAACATGGCTGTTGCCGGCATTCTTTCCACGCAAATGCTCCATGAACAATTCATAGAGGGTTTTGCAGACCTTCAGATCAAAACCCCGGCCGTCATCCCTGACAAAATAATCCATGGAAACCGACATGGTGAATTTGCCCAAACCCTGGCAGCCAACTAATCATGAAAAAATTATCAAAAAACCTGCTCAAAATCGACCCTGAACCGGAAGCCGAACGCATTGCAGACGCCATTCGCTCCCAAATGAAGCATCGTATAAAGCGCCGGGGTCTTGTGGTCGCCCTATCCGGCGGCATTGACAGCAGCGTAACAGCCGCACTTGCAGTCAAAGCTCTTGGTGCATCCCGGGTTTTTGGCCTGGAAATGCCCGAGCGGCATTCCGCACCCGAGACCCTGTCTTTGAGCGGCATGGTCGCCCAGAACTTCGGCATTCAAACCGCCCATGAGGACATCTCCGGCATATTGGCGGCATACGGCTTTTACCGCAGGTATGATGCGGCTGTACAATCAGTAATTCCGGAATATGGCAAAGGCTGGAAATCCAAGATCGTCAGCTCGGATATCATGGAAACCAGGGGGTTTTCCTTTTTTTCTATTGTTGCTCAGCCGCCAGACGGTGAGACGGTTAAAAAGCGTCTTCCGCTAAATGCTTACCTGGAGATTGTGGCAGCCACCAATTTTAAGCAGCGCACCCGCAAAACCCTGGAATATTACCATGCAGACCGGCTCAATTATGCAGTTACCGGCACACCCAACCGGCTGGAATACGAACTGGGTTTTTTTGTCAAGCTCGGGGACGGTGCCGCAGACATCAAGCCCATTGCCCACCTGTACAAGACCCAGGTGTACCAGCTTGCAGAACACCTCGATGTCCCGGCGGAGATCCGCAAGCGCCCGCCGACTACTGATACCTATTCCATGCCCCAGGGTCAGGATGAATTTTACTTTGCCTTGCCCTACGACCGGATGGATCTTTGCCTGTACGGCAAAAATAACGGATACACTCCCGCACAGGTGGCTGAAAGCGTTTCCTTGACGCCTGAACAGGTCCAGCGCGTATACGATGACATAGACACCAAGCGGAACACCACACGCTATCTCCACCTGGCCCCCCAGCTTGTGGAGGAAATTATAACCATTGGGCACAGAGTTTAATTCCGCCCCTCAAATATCGGAGCAAAAACCATGACTGACGTAAAAGCAAGGCTGAAAAACTTCATTATTGAAAATTTCCTGTTCGGTGAATCCGACGGTCTTGAATATGACACTTCTTTTCTTGACTCCGGCATTATTGATTCCACCGGCATGCTTGAGCTGATCACTTTTCTGGAAGAAGAGTTTTCAATCCAGCTTGACGACGAGGAACTGATCCCGGAAAACCTGGATTCTCTCAAGAACCTGGAAGCTTTTCTGGCCAGAAAACAGGCTGTACAGCAAGCCCAATGATTTATCATTTCCTGGAAAATTCTGCTGCCCGTTATCCGGACAAAACAGCCGTGATCCACGAAGCTGAACAGGCCACCTACAGCCAGATAAACACCATGGCGGATAATCTGGCCGGTTACCTGCATGCAAACAAAATTAAACAGGGCGACCGGATCGCCCTGATCATGGAAAACAGCATTGATTATATCATCTCCTATTACGCAATATTGAAAGCCGGCGCAGTGGTCGCACCTCTCAATCCAGGGTTAAAGCCGGACGGGCTTCAGTACCTCATCGACGACCTGGAGCCGGCAGCCATTATCGCCAATTTTAAATCAGAACGCCTGCTTAAGGCCTTGTGTTTAAACAAGCAGACCCTGAAGCTTCTGATCATTAAAAATCCAAAACAAAAATGGGATGAATTAACTTTCCCAACAGCCGCTTTTAAAGAAAGCATATCCGGCCAAGCCGTCACAGCTTCTCCTGCAGCATTAAAACCCGATGACCTGGCAAGCATTATCTATACCTCCGGTTCTACCGGCAAACCCAAAGGCGTTATGCTTTCGCATAACAATATAGTGTCCAATACCCACTCCATCTGCCAGTCCCTGGAACTCGGCCCGGATGATATCCAGATGGTGGTTCTCCCCTTTTTCTATGTTATGGGCAAGTCCCTGTTAAATACTCATTTTGCCGTCAGCGGCACCGTTGTCATCAACAATCGGTTCATCTATCCGGCAGATGTAGTCAAGCAGATGGCAGAAGAAAACGTGACCGGGTTTTCAGGCGTGCCCTCAACCTATGCCTATCTGCTGCACCGCTCGCCTCTTGCCAAATACCGGGATAAGCTGTATGCCCTTCGCTACTGCAGCCAGGCCGGCGGGCACATGGCCGCCCAATTGAAAAAGGACCTTCGCGCCACCCTGCCGGAACACACCCGCATCGTAATCATGTACGGCGCCACGGAAGCTTCGGCCCGCTTGAGCTGCTTGGTGCCGGAACAGTTTGAGCATCGGCCGGATTCCATCGGCAGGGCAATTCCCGGCGTGAATCTGCGTATCATGGATGATGCGGGCAGATTTGTTAAGGACGGGGGGCCCGGGGAATTGGTGGCAAGGGGGCCCAACATCATGCTGGGCTACTGGAAGGATCCGGATTCCACAAGCCGCGCCACCGGCCCTGGCGGCTGGTATCATACCGGGGACATGGCGTATCAGGATGCGGACGGCTATTTCTATGTTACGGGAAGAAAAGACAATCTCCTGAAAGTCAGCGGCCACAAGGTCAACCCGCTGGAGATCGAGGAGTCTCTGATGCAAAGCCGGCAGTTGCTCGAAGTAGTGGTCGGCGGCGTGCCGGATCCACTGAGCGGCTACCGGTTGATCGCCTTCTGTGTGCCCATAGAAACGGGGGTAACCGCAGAAGATTTGCAGCGCTATTGCCGTCAGACATTGCCGAAGCACCAGGTGCCGGCGGAATTCGTCCTGATGAAAAACCTGCCCAAAAGCGCAACAGGAAAGATCGACGTCCAGGCGTGTATGGCCGGGTACAGCCAGCAGGCGGCAGCCGCTTCCGGGGCTGGGTCCAGGCGCAATTAGGGCTCCTGCTCCAAGAGGAAAATCGAAGAATTTGGAGATTTTACAGAGTAAGACTGATCCCATGGTCCATCTGGTCGCATGGGTCTGCATTCTGTCTGCCTTTATTTTTTGTTACCAGGATGTCCTCGTGTGGATGTATGGCAGATACATGGGGGCAGACTCCAATTATTCCCATGGTTTCTTGATTCCGATCGTTTCTGCCTTCCTGATCTG
>JAWOFF010000107.1:0-68196 GCA_046482325.1 Desulfosalsimonadaceae bacterium | reverse complement strand
ATACAGATGCAGAAGAGAGGCGGGGCAAAGTTACGCGGGCCCCGGCTTTGATGTTCTTAATAGCGGCTAAAACGGGCTCAGTAGCAGATGATCCCTTCCACTTTCCGGCCCCGAATTTCTTGGCACCGGATTTTTGACAGGGTTTTCTCCGGCTCCTCCACGTAATAGGCGGTTTATGCTTTGCTTATTTGAAAAGCTCATGGGTAAAGTGCTTGTTAACGGCCGTCTGTTTTGATTACCAACGCTTCCACTTGGTACAGGTTACAATTCAGGAGGTTTTAGGCAAAACGATGTGATGCAATACCGGCTGTGAAAAAAGAGTATGCTCCATTGACAGGCAAACAGCCCGTGGCATGAAGTGCAGTTGTGTGTCGCTGCAGGGAGAGGTGGCTTTGCCAGTCTCCACTTTCTCCAGGGTGCCACGGGCTTTTATTTGCCCGTCAATTCCGCATCTTCCTTTTTTCGGAACATTTGTGCGGAATGGCAGCTGATTTTTGATGTGTGTGTGAAGTGTCGTGTGAAGTGTGGGTGTTGGTTTAGGGGAAGAGGCTTTCAGCCAGCAATCAGGCTCCTCCGTTTTTTTATACGGCTATGTGCGGAACGAGTGCGGAACCAATTACGAATGTATAAATCTAACAAAATCAATAAGTTAATGGTGGAGGCGGCGGGAGTCGAACCCGCGTCCGGCAACATTCCACGATGGCGTCTACATACTTAGCCTGAATTTTATCTTTCGCCGTTCCAGGCTCCTTCAGGCGGGATGCTGGAACAGCTAGCCTGCTAAATTTCGCCGAACCTGAAACAGGCATTCAGGAACGACTATCCTGCTAATCGACGCCCGGTTCCGGGTCTGCAGGAAAAGACCCGGAAGGACGCTAGCTGCCTCTATGCAGCTAGTGCGTAGTTGTAGTCGTCTGCGTTTGTGTTTAAACGCTGCCGGTTTTACGAGCCAGCAGAACTCGGTATGCAACCATTGCTTCCATGTCCCCGTCGAAGCCGTTTCGCCCCCTTTGAGGTAGGAAACCATAACAGGCTAAGCAATTACACCTGTATAATAATCCGCTCGGCCGGATTTGTCAAGCGGTTCCGGCGGGTCAGCGGCGCTGTTTTTTTTCCCGGTCCATCTCTCTTTTCAGTTCCCGCTCCTTGATGGCCCTGCGCTTGTCATATTTGCGCTTGCCCCGGGCCAGGGCAATTTTGATTTTGGCCTTGCCGTTTTTGAAATACACCCGAAGCGGCACCAGGGTAAACCCCTTTTCCTGTACCTTGCCGAGAAGGCGCTTTAATTCGGATTTGTGCAGCAGCAGTTTCCTGGGCCGCCCGGGCTCGTGGTTATCGTGGTGGGCGAATGGATAGGGGCTTATGTGCATCTGGTAGACGTAGAGTTCGCCGTTTTTGATTTTGCCGTAGGCGTCCTTCAGGTTTGCCCGGCCTTCGCGCAGGGACTTGACCTCGGTTCCCCGCAGGACCATGCCCGCCTCAATTTCGTCATTAATAGTGAATTCATGACGTGCCTTGCGGTTTTCCGTAACAATTTTAATATGTTCATTATCCATATCAGGCTTTATCTTCTTTGACGCCCCGTATTCGGAACGAATTGCCGGTTATGCAAATTTTGCCGTCAATACCTCGGCATACCTGTCTTCAATCAGGCTCATGGTGTCTGTCGCCGTTTTTTGAGCTATTACCTGCGCCAGGAAATCCCGGGCTTGTTCGGCCTCGATCTGACGGATCATGTTTTTGATCATGGGGATGGATTGGGGGGCCATGCTGAGCTCCTCAAAACCAAGGCCCATAAGTACAGGCAGGTTGATAAGCTCCGAAGCCATTTCCCCGCAGATACAGGCTTTAACATTATTGCGCCGTGCTGCGTCGGTCGTCATTTTGAGCATCCGAATCACGGCCGGGTGCAGCGGGTTATAAAGATAGGCTACATGGCGGTTGAGACGGTCAATGGCCAGCGTATACTGAACAAGGTCGTTGGTGCCCACGCTGAAAAAATCCACGTATTTCGCAAGTTCATCGGCGATCAGAACGGAGGAGGGCACCTCGATCATGACCCCGATTTCGATGTCGCGGTTAAAGCTCAGGCCTTCGGCCAGGAGCGCCTCTGCAGCCTCGTCAAGAAGGCGGATCGTCTGCTCCACTTCATCGCAGCTTGCGATCATGGGCAGCAGCAGGCGCACGTAACCGTGGCTTGCAGCCCGGAGGATCGCCCGCAGCTGGGTTTTAAAGACGTTCGGCTTTTTCAGGCAATAGCGGATGGCCCTCAGCCCCAGTGCCGGGTTGGCCTCATCCGGAGTGGGAACCGCAGAGATCTGCTTGTCCCCGTTTATGTCCAGCGTCCGGATGGTGACTGGTTTGGGGGTCATTAACTCTACGACTTCTTTGTACTGTTCAAACAGCTCGTTTTCATCCGGGTGCTGCTGCCGGTTTAGGTAGAGAAATTCAGTGCGGAAAAGCCCGACCCCGTCGCCCCCGTGGTCCTTTACACCGACAATTTCCTCCGGCAGCTCTATATTGCCCATGACCCGCAGCAGGATGCCGTCTGCACTTTGGGCTGGTATCTCGCTGGTCCGTATGGCCTCTGCCTTGTGGGCCTCGTAGCGCCTGCTGATATCCTCGTAGCGGAACAGGGTTTCTTCCTCAGGATCAACAATAACCACTCCCTGGTTGCCGTCAACAATGATGATGTCATCGTTTTTGATGACTGCAGTGGCGTTTTCCAGGCCGAGGACAGCCGGTATTTCGAGGGTCCGGGCAATGATGCTGGTGTGCGAAGCCTTGCCGCCCCGGTCGGTTATAAAGCCCTTGATGCGCTCGAGCTGGATCTGGCTGGTCTCGGCCGGCGAAAGGCTGTGGGCCACGAGTACGACGCGCTTGTCTATGTTGGAGATGTCGATGTCCTGGGCACCCACGAGGTTGCGCATTATGGTCTCCGAGACATGCTCCACATCAGCGGAGCGGCTGCGCAGATAGGGATCTGTGATGGCCTCGAACATGTTCTTTGCCCGGGAGGTGGCTTCTTTGAGGGCCCATTCGGCATTGACCCTGCTGGATTCGATAAGCTCAATGGTTTTGCCGTAGAGCATCTTGTCCTTGTGCAAAAGCATGTGGGTCTCAAGGATATAGGCCTGCTGGCGCAGATCCTCGGGCAGGCTCTGCAGTACCTGGGCCAGTTCGTTTTTGGCCTTTTTAGCGGCGTTTTTAAACCGTGAAACTTCGTTTGGGACCTGATCTTCGGGGATGTAGTACTTCTCTATTACATCAACCCCCTCCCGGTCCACAAGATAGGCCTTGCCAATGCAGATCCCGGGCGATCCACTGATGCCGTTTAATACAATTTCGCGTTCTCTCGGCGTCATTTATTCTCCAAAGCCGGATTGGAACAGCTCGTGAAGCTGATTCAGTATTTCTTCATCCGCTGGATCTTCGATTTGAAGGATGATGGTTGAGCCCTGCAAGCAGGCCAGTGAGAGGATGTCGATGATGCTCGAGGCATCCGCGTATTGATCATTTTTGATCAACCAGACATTGGATTCGGCTTTGCCCGCCAACTCGGCCACCATTGCGGCGGGCCTTGCGTGAAGACCGAGTTCATTGGTGATGGTAATATTTCTTTTCAGCGCTTTTTTATCTCATGCATCTTTTTGATTGTTTTCAATATGATAACTAAAATTATATAGCAGGCTTTGCCGCTTTTTGTCAAAGGAAATCATTGACATCCTCTTGCGCCGCTGATACCTAAATACAATTTACTTTTACCTCAACTTATTGAATTCAAATAAAATTATATCGACGGAGGGGGCGTGGGCGACTGCATCATTATTTTCGGCAAATCCAGATGACCGTTTACACGCGCGGCTCGGGAAGCTTACGAAAAAAAATTCCGGGATGTAAAATATATTGACGTGTCAGCGGATAGGGAGGAGCTTGAAACCATGCTGGCGTATACCGGCGGCAGCCGCCGGATTCCCGTGATTGTTGACGGCGGGGAAGTCTCCATCGGCTTTAAGGGCAGAAGCTGACGGGCGTGATTGATGCCGGCAGGATGCCGGCAGGGAGTTTTATCCAATGAAAGACAGAAAGCCTGTACATCAGTATCTGATAGACGAATTCAAGCTCGGCGAGTCCTGGCGCCTGTTCAAGATTATGGGCGAGTTTGTGGACGGCATAGAGACCCTGCACGATATAGGGCCGGCTGTGAGCCTTTTCGGGTCGGCCCGCATGAGCAGCGGATGTCATTACTATCAGGCTGCCGTCCGCACGGCGGAGCTGCTGGTGGAAAACGGCTTCGCCGTGATTACAGGCGGGGGCGGGGGCATCATGGAAGCCGGCAATAAGGGCGCGGCTTCGGCCGGCCACAACGGTCAGTCCATAGGCCTGAACATCAAGCTGCCCATGGAGCAGAAACCAAACGACTACGCCAATGTGAAGCTGGAATTCAAGTATTTTTTCACCCGAAAGGTGATGTTTGTCAAATATGCCATGGCTTATATCATCATGCCGGGCGGTTTCGGGACGCTGGATGAACTGTTTGAGGCGGTAACTCTGATTCAGACCTACCGGATCAAGCCGCTGCCGGTGATTCTCTTTGATTCCGCATACTGGTGCGGCCTGATTGACTGGATCAAATGCCAGTTATTGGGCAACGGTATGATCTCGCCCGAGGATATCCATATTATGAAGATGGCGGATACGCCGGAGGAAATCCTGCGGATCGTCAGAGATACCCTGGCAGCAGCCGGGGCCGAAGGAGAACGCGGCGGGGAGCCGCAGGACATATAGGCCGGAGAACCCCCCTAACCTGTTTTCACCACAGAGTTTTATGCAGACCGAGCACAGCCTGTATTATGCCGATGCCCGTGAGATGTGGGCGGTGGCCGATGAGAGCGTGGAGCTTGTGGTCACCTCGCCTCCGTATCCCATGATCGAGATGTGGGATCAAACCTTTATCCGGCAGAACAGCAGCATTGGTGCTGCCCTGGAGGCAGGCGACGGCAGCCGCGCTTTTGAGGCCATGCACCGGGTGCTGGACCCGGTATGGGAGGAGGTGGGGCGGGTGCTAAGGCCCGGCGGCTTTGCCTGCATCAATATCGGGGATGCAGCCCGGAAAGTGGGCGAAGAGTTTATGCTGTATCCCAATCATGCCCGGGTGCTGCTCAGCCTATATGAAAACGGTCTTTCCCCGCTGCCCGCGATTCTCTGGCGAAAGCAGACCAACGCCCCAAACAAGTTCATGGGCTCCGGCATGCTCCCGGCGGGAGCTTATGTGACACTTGAGCATGAGTATGTCCTCATACTGCGAAAAGGGGGCAGGCGCGCCTTTGTCACACCCGCCCAAAAGGCGCGCCGGTACAGAAGCGCAATTTTCTGGGAAGAGAGAAACAGGTGGTTCTCGGATATCTGGCTGGATTTAAAGGGCACGCGCCAGCAGATGCAGGAAAAAGAGGTGCGCTCGCGCTCCGGGGCTTTCCCCCTGGATCTGCCCTACCGCTTGATCAGCATGTATTCGGTCGCAGGTGATACTGTGCTAGATCCCTTTCTGGGCGCTGGCACAACCTGTTTTGCAGCCATGGCTGCCGCCCGCAGCAGCATCGGCCTGGAACTGGAGGCCGGTTTTTTTCCGGCCATCCGCAGGGCCGCGGAAAATGTCGTTGACGCAGGCAATAAGATCGTATCCGAGCGACTGGCCGGGCACGAGGAGTTTGTTCGCCAGCGTCTGGCAGAAGGCAAAGAGTTAAAATACAGGAGCCGTTTCTACGGATTTCCGGTTATGACGCGCCAGGAGACCGATATCTGGTTTCACCGCCCCGAGCGCATAGAAAGCAAGGGCGCGGACCGGTTTGTCGTTTCCTGCCGGGCAGCAGAAGATGGGCTGAGCCGCTGATGAATACGGTTTTTTTTGCCATTGTGGCAGTTGCTTTTGTTTTTGCGGCCATCCGCCAGTTAAGCGGGTTGCCCGCGGATGCGGATAGCCTTCCCATCCAGGAGCTCTCGAAGGCGGTGGTGGATTCGGCCGGCGGCGCGGTGGAGCTCGCAATCGGCCTTATCGGGGTGATGACCCTTTTTCTGGGCCTGATGAAGGTGGCGGAGGAAGGCGGGCTCCTGCAGATTCTATCCCGGCTGATCCGGCCGGTCATGGTGCGTCTTTTCCCGGATGTCCCGCCGGATCATCCTGCGATGGGCGCAATGATTCTGAATATGTCAGCAAATGCCCTGGGTCTGGGAAATGCCGCCACCCCCTTCGGCATCCGGGCCATGCAGGAGCTGGACAAGCTGAATCCCGAAAAGGGCACAGCCACAGATTCCATGGCCCTTTTTCTGGCCATAAACACCTCCAATATTACCCTGCTTCCCACAGGCGTTATTGCGCTTCGTGCGGCGGCCGGCTCCGTCGACCCCGCGGGGATTCTGCCCACAACGCTGCTTGCGACCATGGGGTCCTCAGTGGTGGCCGTTATTGCGGCAAAGCTCTATGCCCGCTTTGCCTCACCGGAGCCGGGCAGGCAGGCGCAGATATCCGGCGACGGGCTCGGGGGCGGGCGGGATGAGGCGGCTTCTGTCTCTGCCGATGACCTGTCTGCCGAAGGAGAGATAGACGGCCGCTATGACGTATCCACCGGTTACCCCCTCTGGGTTAGCCTTTTGGCTCTTGGCGTTGTTGTCTGCCTGATTCCCCTCACCGTGGTCTATGGCAGGCGGGTCTCGCCCTGGATTATTCCCTCCCTGATGCTCGGCTTTCTCCTTTTCGGCCTGATCCGGCGGGTGAGGATTTATGAGGTGTTTGTGGAAGGGGCGAAGGACGGCTTTCAGGTGGCGGTAAAAATTATTCCCTACCTGGTGGCCATCCTCGTGGCCGTCGGGATGTTCCGGGCAAGCGGGGCAATGGATGCAATGGTGGCGGCTTTGGGCGGTTTTACCGCAAAAATCGGCCTCCCGGCGGAAGCCCTGCCCATGGCGCTTCTTCGGCCGCTTTCCGGCTCCGGGGCATACGGTATTCTGGCCTCGATTATACAGGACCCCGCCGTGGGCCCGGACAGTTACGTGGGTTATCTTGTCAGCACGTTTCAGGGCTCGACCGAAACCACCTTTTACGTGATTGCCGTGTATTTCGGGGCCGTACAGGTCCGCCGCATCAGGCATACCATGGCTGCGGCCCTTACGGCTGATTTTGCCGGGATTATGGGGGCGGTGCTGGCCTGCAGCTACTTCTTCGCGTAAAGATGCTGCGGGGCTGGGAGGTCCGCGCCGGCCGGCCCGGCTTTTTTCGGTCCTTATTTCCAGTGGTCGTCGTGTTTTTTGAGATCAATGGTGTTGTCCTCCGGGCCGCCGGTCCTGCTGATCGAGTCCTGTAGGAGAAGGTTTAGAATCCAGTTGACAACGCTTATGATGAGGGCCCCGAATACAGCGGACCAGAAGCCGATTACTGAAAAGCCGGGAATCAGGACGGAGGCGATCTTGAGCATCAGGGCGTTCAGGATAAAGGTGAAAAGGCCCATGGTCATGATGGTGATGGGCAGGGTCAGGATAAACAGGATGGGGCGCAGGACCACGTTTAATACGCTGAGTACGGCTGCGGTGCCAAGGGCATGGGCGAATCCCGCCACGTGGATGCCGTCGATTAAATAGGCTGTCAGCAGGATGGCCGCTGTCAGGCAGAGCCATTTGATAAGCAGCCAGAAAATCGCCGGATCTCCCCCTCCCGGGCTGCCGGCTCCGCCCGGGCCACCGCCGCTGTGGCGATACAGCCTGGCATGTCTGTTGATATTAATATGCATCGATTTTTTCTCCATTAATCAGAATGAGCGGGGGCTTTTCTTCTTCTTGCGAGGCAAGGCTGATCTCGGCTTCAATATCGCCACGCAGCTCAGGATATCCGGCGCGCAGGCGGTTGAAGTCAAAGTTTTCCAGGCCCTTCTGCAGCATATCGATTCGGGCCTCCAGGGGCTGCCTGTCCGCATCGGTCTTCGCCTTGAAGTATTGGGACAGGGCCTTGTTGTACTGCCGTTTCATTTCGGTTTCAATGCAGTGGCGGCTTAAATCCAGTTTCATCTTCATATTTATGCGGCAATCTGATATAGAATAAATTGCGGACAGGGCCGGGCAACAACTATTTCTATATCAGGTTCGCCTTGCGGTTGGCAAGAGGTGGCCGTAGAAAATCATCCGGCAGGTGATACGCTTTTTGCGATTATATTTGACAAATTCCCCTTCAGCAAATTACAAAAATTAGTTGCCTGTGTCGTCCCTGTTGGTCTGGTTCCATTGGGAGCGGGCAGTATCGGGAAACAGAGGGAGCGGTAGCCATGTATGTGCCGAGATATATTTTTTTTACAAAAGGCGTGGGGAGGGATAAAGCGCAGCTGGCCTCGTTTGAGAATGCTCTGCGCGATGCGGGCATCGCGCATTTGAACCTTGTGCAGGTATCCTCTATTTTTCCGCCGGGTTGCAGGATCCTGGACAAGGAAGAGGGGCTTGCCAAGCTTGAGGCCGGCGAAATCACCCATTGTGTAATGGCCAAGGAGGAAAGCCGGGAGCCCGGCCGAAGACTGGTGGCAAGCATCGGCCTGGCCCTGCCGGAGGGCAATGAACGCTACGGCTACTTGTCCGAGCATCACGGCTACGGGCAGACCGAGACCGAAGCCGGCGAGTTTGCAGAAGATATTGCCGCTTCCATGCTGGCCAATACTTTGGGTATTGAATTTGATCCGGATAAGGATTATGATGAACGCCGTGATATATACAAGATGTCGGGCAAAATCATTCATTCCAGGCATATCAGCCAGGCAGCCCTCGGCGCGGAGGGCCAGCTCTGGACAACCGTACTGGCAGCAGCCATATTTGTGAAATAATGACACAGCAGACCTTTATTCCGTTTGGCGGCGAGGCGATCCACACCCTGGATATCGGGGAGGCACAGGTGGTGGTGTTGCCCATTTATTACGAAGTGGCCCCTTCTTTTGGCATCGGAGCCGGCCGGGGACCCTATCACCTGCTGCAGGCCTCGTGTGAACTAGAGTGTTTGGATGAGGAAACACTGGTTGATTGGCGTCATCTGGGAATTCATACACTTCCCGGTTTGTTTCCGGGAGAGGAGCCGGAGCAGGCGGTGACGGCAATTGAGGAGACCGCAGCAAAGTATCTGGCCGGCGATCAGTTTCTGTTTTCCGTTGGCGGAGATCACGCCATTACCATTGGTTTAAGCAGGGCTGTGGCTAAGCGGTATCCGGAGGTGGGCGTGCTGCAGGTGGATGCGCATTTGGACCTGCGCGATCACTGGAACGGCAGCCGCTATAACCACGCATGCGTGATGCGCCGGATCGGCGAGGATCTAAAGCTTCCGTTTGTCCAGGTGGGCATACGCTCCTTCTGTCCGGAGGAATACGACTATATCAAGACACATCACCTGTATCCGTTTTACGCCCACAATCTCAGTCCGGGCGATGACTCCTGGATGGATGACGTGATATACGCGCTGCCGGATAACGTATACATAAGCATTGATCTTGACGGTCTGGACCCCAGCGTCATGCCCGGTACAGGTACGCCCGTGCCCGGCGGGATGAACTACCGCCAGGCAGTTGAGCTCATCCGGCGGGTCGGTACGGAGAAAAACGTGGTGGCTGCTGATATCAACGAGCTGGCCAAGGTGGAAGGCTCCGTAGTATCCGAATTCACCGCGGCCAAACTCGCCACCAAACTGTTTGTGTACTGCGTGAAATAATCGGGAGCGCAAGCGAAAGCCGTAAGATCCATGCGCGAAGCGAAAAAGCCCCGGAAGGCCTCTGCCTCCCGGGGCTTTTGAGTGGGTCCGGCGTTCTGGAATTTTTCTAGAACAGGCCTGAGACCTTGCCGGTTTCGGTGTCCACATCGACCTTGGTGTAGGCCGGGTTGGAGCTTGTGCCGGGCATAAAGGGGATGGCGCCGGCAACAGGTACCAGGAACTTGGAGCCGGAGTAGATGTAAATATCGCGTACGGGGAGTCTCCAGTTTTTGGGAACGCCCTTCCAGGTTGGCTCATGAGACAGGCTCAGGTGCGTCTTGGCCATCATGGTAGCGTACTCCTTGAACTGGGGATCTGCATCGACCATTTCGAGTTTCTTCTCGGCATCCGGCAGCCAATCCACGCCGTCTGCTCCGTAGACCTCGCGGGCAATAATGTCTACGCGCTCGCGCAGGGTCTTATCCATGGAATATAGGAAATCAAACCTGGATTCTTCCTCGCAGGCCTCGATCACGGCATCCGCAAGTTCAAGGGCGCCGTCGCCGCCGTCCATGAAATGGGTGGAGGGGGCGCAGCGGGCGCCGGCTTCCTCGGCCCGTTTCTTTACAAGATCAATTTCCGCCTTGGTGTCTGTGGGGAAGCAGTTGACGCAGACCACCGGGTTAATCCCGGCCTTGCGGATTACGCCGATCATGTGGACCATGTTTTCAATGCCTTTTTCCAGGAGCTCCAGGTTTTCCTTGGTGTATTCCTCGGGCAGGGGACGGCCCGGAATGACCTTGGGGCCACCGCCATGCATCTTCAGTGCCCGGATGGTGGAGGTAAGCACGGAAACGTGGGGTTTAAGTCCACTGTTGCGGCATTTGACGTTCCAGAACTTCTCAAAACCGATATCCGCGGCAAAGCCACTCTCTGTGACATGGTAGTCAAACATCTTCAGGCCGACCCGGTCGGCAATGATGGAGGACTGGCCGACAGCGATGTTGGCGAAGGGTCCCGCGTGCACGAAGCAGGGCTGGTATTCGGCAGTGCACATCAGCGTGGGGTTGATGGTGTTTCTCATCCAGGCGGTCATGGCGCCGCCGACCTTCAGGTCGCCGGTGGTGACGCGGTTGCCGTTTAAGTCAAAGCCCACCGTGATGTTGCCTAATTTCTCTCTGAGATCGGCCAGATCTTTGGCAACGGCCAGGATAGCCATGCACTCGGAGCTGACCGCGATGTTGAAGCCGGATTCCATTGTGTAGCCGTTGGCGCGGCCGCCGAGGCCGATGACCATCTTTCGCAGGGCCTGGGCGCAGTAGTCGATAATCCAGTTCATCTCCACGCGGTTGGGATCAATGTTTAAGGCCGGAATGCCGGAGAGCCTCTCGATTTTTTCCGGGCCGTAATTGCGTTCATGCTGCATCCTGGCGGTCATTGCGACCATGGCCAGGTTGTGGGCGTTCATGATGTCGTTGATATCGCCGGTCAGACCCAGGGAGAACTCGGTCATGGGAATCAGGATGGCATTGCCGCCGCCGGCTGCAGATCCCTTGATATTCATGGTCGGTCCGCCGGAAGGCTGGCGCAGGGCACCCCCCACGCTTTTGCCGCGCTTGCCCAGCCCCTCCATGAGACCCACGGATGTGGTGCTTTTGCCCTCTCCGAGCGGGGTGGGCGTGATGGCGGTGACCTCGATGTATTTCCCGTCCGGTTTGTCCTGCATCCGGTTCATGATTTTAAGAAAGTCGAGCTTGGACAGCCGGCCCATGGGGATCATCTCTTCCCGGGAGAGTCCCAGCTTGTCCTGCCACTCCTCGGGCATGGGCATGTTCTGCTCCGCCGCTTCGGAAATCTGCCAGTCGGCCATTTTGCTTACATCATATGCCATGTCTTTTCTCCTTTGGCGTTTAGGTTAATAATCAATATTATTCGCAAGTTACGACTCATACCTTACATTAAAAATAATTAATACCATTTTATTCCTCTTTTGACAAGAACTATCAGGAAGGTTTTTTCGCCATTATCCCTGGATTTCCACCATCCGCCTGTAAAAGCCGTTTGCCGCCATGAGCTGCTCGTGGGTGCCGGATTCGATAATGCAACCGTGATTCATGACCAGGATGGTATCTGCGATTTTGGCGGTGGACAGCCGGTGGGCAATCAGGATGGCGGTGCGGCCGGCCAGCAGGTTGGCGAGCGCCTGCTGGATCTGCTGCTCGGTTTCCGAGTCGATGTATGAGGTGGCCTCGTCAAAAATTATCAGTTCCGGATCCATTGCCAGGGCCCGTGCGATGGCGAGCAGCTGTCGCTGGCCGCTGGAAAGCGAGCTCGCGCCTTCCGAGAGCGGAGTGTTTTCGCCATCAGGGAGGCGCTTGATAAAGCCGCTGCAGTTGGCGTGTTCCAGAACACGGTGAAAGGTTTCCTCACTGACAGAAGAAGCCCTGCCGGGAAAAATGTTTTCTTTTATGGAGCCGGAAAACAGGAAAGGATCCTGCATGACCAGGGCGATTTTTGAGCGCAGTTTTTCAATCGGGAAGTTTTCAATGGCTTCTTCGTTGAGGCGGATACTGCCTGCATCCGGTTCATAGAAGCGCGCGATCAGGTTGATCAGCGATGTTTTGCCTGCGCCCGTGGGGCCGACAACCGCAACGGTCTTGCCGCCCCGGATGGAGAGGGAGATGTCCTGCAAGACCGGTTGTCCGGGGGTATAAGAAAACCATACGCGGTCAAATGTAATCTCCTCTATTTTTTCCGGGACGGGCATAAGCTCTGTCTCCTGCCGCTCCTGCTTTCTGCCTTCCCGGTCGTTTTCCTCCAGCAGCAGGAATATGCGCTCGGCGGAGGACATGGCATTTAAGGTGATGTTGTATTTTTCCGCGATATCGCGTATGGGCCGGAAAAACATCCGCAGGTAGGAAATAAACACGACAAGGGTCCCAAGAGTGATGCGCCCGGCAAGAAGGCTTGTTCCCCCGTAGAAGATGACCACGGCCAGCACCACCGAACTCATCAGCTCAATAAATGGCATGAAAAAGGCAAACACCGTTATCTGGCGCATGCCCGCGGAGAAATAATCGTGGTTTAAATTCCGGAACGCGGCAAAGTTGGCCGTTTCCCGGCGGAACAGCTGGACTACGGCCATACCGCCGATGGTTTCTGCGAACTGCGAATTGATTTCAGCCAGCTTGACCCTCAGGGTGCGGAAGGCACCCCGGGCCGTACCGGCAAATTTGCCGGCCGCGTAGAATACAAAGGGGAATATTGCATAGGAGGCAAGGGCCAGCTGCCAGTCGATGGAAAACAACACAATGGTAATGCCGGTAACCAAAAACAGGTCCTTGAGGACGAAAATGATAACCGAGGTAAACATTTCATGCATGTTCTGGATGTCGTTGGTCACCCGTGTTACCAGTCTGCCAGTGGGGTTTTGCGTAAAAAAGCGCAGGGAGAGGCTCTGCAAGTGCGAGAACAGGTTCATCCGGAGATCATGCATGATCCCCTGGCCGATGGTTTCCATTAAAAAAACCTGGAAAAAACTGGCCCCGAAGTTGAGAAAGACGATGAACAACAGCGCCACGGCGGCATATACAAGGCCGTCCATATCAGACTGCCGCAGCCTGGCTGCCTGGCCGGGGGGCAGTTCCGCAGTTTTCCGGTACTCGATTGCAGCCGTGCCTCCGGATATATCGAATTTCCCGGGATGGGCCTCCACAATGACGGATATCTCCGGGTTTGAGAGGTCCACCTCCAAAACCGGCCATTCTTTTTCTGCCTGCCGCTCCTGTCCGCCGTATCCGGGCACTATGTAGCTGTCTATGGCGATTTTGGTAATATAGGGAATGCCGAGTTCGCATACCGTTATAAGAATCATTAGGCCCAAGGTGGCAAGAAGCAGCAGGCGGTAGGGCCGGGCAAATGGGTAGAGCCGGCGGAGCAGCCGCATATCCTGGGATTTTCCGAGCTGTTTTTCGCTGAATTGGGCTTTGTTGTCCATTTCCTCACTCAATCCTGGTTTTCCAGCCTCTGCAGCATGTCGGTCCGGGCGTAATAGAAGCTTTGTTCAAGCAGCTGCCTGTGAGTTCCAAAGGCCGTGCACCGTCCCTGGTCCAGGACCATGATCCTGTCGGCGAAAGAGACCGCGGAAATTCTGTGCGAGGCTATAGCAATGCTGCGCCGGCCGGACAGCGAGCTGATGGTGTCTATGATGCCGGAGGCGGTTCTTGCGTCCACCTGGCCAACAGGATCGTCAAGCAGGAGCACCGGCGGATTTTGTATAAGGGCGCGGGCGAGCACGATGCGCTGCTTCTGCCCGCCGGAGAGTGTTACGCCCTTTTCGCCCACAATAGTTTCCAGGCCCTCGGGAAGTGCCGCAACAGTTTCCCCGAGGCAGGCGGCTTCCAGTGCCTTCATTATTGCATTGTCGTCCGCGGTTTTGCCGAAAGCCACGTTTTCGCGAATGGTTCCGGAAAACAGAAACGGCTCCTGGGGGACAAATCCGATCTGGCGACGAAGGTCTTCTATCCTGATTCGGCGGATGTCGGTTCCGTCCATGGTGATGCGGCCGCTACTCACGTCATAGAGTCTGGGAATCAGCTTCAATAAACTGGTTTTGCCGCTGCCCTGAGGGCCCACGATGCCCAGTATCCGGCCGGGCGCGATATGAAAGGACAAATCCGAAAGCGCCTGTTCCGCATGTCCGGGATAAGTGAATGAAACCGACTCAAAACGGAGATCCCCGTTTGCTGTGGATATGGGCACCGCCTCCGGGGCTTCGGTAATTTCCGGCCGTGTTTGCAGGATCCGGTCTATACGGTCCAGACTCGCCGCTCCCCGCTGAATGAGATTGGTTACCCATCCCATGGCCATCATGGGCCAGGTGAGCAGGTTCAGGTAGTTAATGAAGGCAACGAAATCCCCGGCCGTGATAAGCCCGGAAATGGTTTGCCTGCCGCCAAGAAAGATGACAATGGTCAGGCTGATGTTTGTAAAGAGCAGCATCATGGGGAAAAAGCCTCCGGTAATGCGCACCAGCCTGAGGTTCTGCCGGATATAGTCGGAGGAGTTTTTCTCCAGGCGCCGGTATTCCGTGTCTTCCATAGTATAGGCCTTGACGATGCGGATGCCGGAAAAGCTCTCACGTGCCGTCTCGGTGAGGGCGGAGAAGCTCTGCTGGACGGTGGTGTAGCGACGGTGCATTTTCTGGCCGAGCTTGCGGGTCATAAAGATGATTATCGGCATGGGGATCAGTGCGAACAAAGTAAGTTTTATGTTGATATAAGCCATAAAGCCGATTGCGGCCAACCCCAGGAACACGGCGTCGGTAAAGGCCACCATGCCCATGCCGACAGCCATGCGGATGTTGTTGATGTCATTTGTGGCATGTGCCATCAGGTCGCCGGTTTTGACCTGCTCAAAATAGGAGGCCGTCAGCGTCTGGAGGTGGGCAAACAGCCGGTTGCGCAGCCCCTCTTCCACTACCCGGGAAGTGCCGATTAACAGGCGGCGCCAGGTAAAGCGCAGTATGGCCATGAAGCCCGCGATGAGAAGGATTTCTCCGGCATAGGTGGCAAGCCCGGCCCAATCGATAGAGCGGGCTGTCAGATCATCTACCGCCCATTTTATCACCCGGGGAATAAACAGCTGGAGAATATCCACGGCCATTAGGCAGAGAATGCCTGCGGCTATCAGCCTGCGGCGCTGATAGAAATATGGTTTTAACAGTTTGAAGGACTGCATTGCTTTTTCTTTGTTTCCGACAGATCCATTATGCTATAAGTAAAGAGTTTCACGGCAGAAAACAATTGGCTAGATCCCAGCCTGTGTAATCCAAAAATACCTATTATAATCCGATTGCGACCGGGATTCAATGAAATTGGAGAAAAATGCCGGGTATAGAGAAGCAGTCGCCATGAGCGGCGGCTGCGTCCGAATACGAATAGCAGCCGTTGCACGTCCGGCGGCGCTGGTACTGTTGTGTTTGTGCCTGCTGGCCGCGGGCGGCCGTTTTGCCCGAGCCCAGATGGAGCATCCTTCGCAGGGGGAAGTGGGAGATGTTTCTTCTTCCTACGAGCTTCTGGATCAATCCCTCGCGGAAAGCCTCAAGGCGGAGCAGCAGCAGCTAAGGGAACTCTCGCGGGAGCTAAGTGATGCAAGGGAGTTTGGGCAGTTGTGCCGCGAGCGCCTGAACTCCTACCGGCTTCAGCTCAGCGCCCACCGCAACATGCTGGGGCTGCCCACGATAGCAGCCTATGAGCTTCGCGAGGCTCACGGCCAGCACCTGGCAGCTCTGAACAAGCTCTCCGAGCGCGCGGCCGAGCTGGAGGAGGAGCTTACCCGGCTGCGCCGCAAAAAGGAAAATATCAGCAGCAAATTGAATTCCTATGAGGAGCAGCTAAAAGAGACCGGGGAAACCGACCGCTCAGAGCAGGCGCGGGGGATTAGCAGCCAGCTCAAGGACCTGATCGCGATTCTCTCCGCCCAGCAGAGGGTTTTACGGGATGGCGCGACTGTCTATGAAGATCTGCTGGAGAAAACCCTGAGCATGCGCTCCGAGTACGAGCAGACAGAGCGGATGTTTGAGCAGGTGCTCGCCGAGCGTGAACAAAAGCGGCTGTTAAAGCGCAATGTCAACCCCATAAGCCGGGCGGGGCTGGAGCAGATCCAGGCCGAGGCGGCCAGGCTGATTACAAAGATGCAGCGCTGGTTCTCATATTCCTATTGGAGCGAGATCAGCATATGGGATAAGGGGGACTATGCGCTGTTTGCGCTCATTTACTTTCTGCTCCTGGCAGCGCTTATGGGGATGCTCTGGTTCTGCCGCCGGTTTGTTACACGGCTTCGGGATACGAGCCTGGAGAAGGGCTGTTTCTGGCAGTATATGGGTCTTCGCCTCATCCGGCGCTCGCTTTTTATGGCAGGGGCGATGCTGTTTATCCATTTTTTCCCGGTTAAAGCTGCCTATCAATACACGCCGCTGTTTATCACTCTGGATTTTTTAGAGAATATACTTTTTGCCATCCTGGTGATCCGCTGGGGAATAAATTTTTTCGACGCTCTCTGGGCGGATACGGAGATCGCGTTTTACCGGTTTCTGCGTGCCTATTTCAGGGTTCTGCTCTACGGCATTCTGGCCTTTGGCATTGTCTACTACCTTCTCAAGACAGGAGTTTGTGAAACCTGTGTGATGCTGGTGCTCATGCGCTTTGCCTTTGAACTGTTGCTTCTGGTATGGAGCTTTATCTTCTGGCGCAGATTCCATTTTTATGCCAAAGACTCACCGATCGGGCAAAGCCGGTGGTTTGCCTATATCCACCCCTTGTTGCCGGCTGCGGGCTACCTCGTGGTAATTGTCGGTCTGGGGTTTGAAATGGCGGGCTACGGAGCAATGGCCGGTCTCTGGTATACATCCCTTTGCCGGACTGCAGTCGCGCTTTTGTGGCTGGGGATTTTCTACAGGGTGTTAAAGGAACTCTCCACGGTGCGGGAAGCGGAAACAGGAGAGCAGGATTTCTTCGAGCCCGAAGAGGAAAGGCCCATGCCCATCCGTCGGCTTCTGATCCGCCTGGGCAAGACTGGTCTGCTGGTTCTTGCGGTGCTGGCCGTCCCCGTTGCCTGGGGGGCGAGGGGAACTTTTCTGGCGGATTTTTTCTTTGCCGTCAACTACGAGGTCAGTCTGGGAGAGATCCGGATCAGCCTCCTTGACCTGGCGGTAGCGGTGTTGGCGATATTGCTGACCCACACCGTGGCGATCGTGTGGAAGTCCCTGTTAAAGGAAAAGCTCCTGTCCCACCGTGATATGGAGCCGGGGCTTAAGGACTCGATCACCACGATCAATGGTTATATCGTCTGGGTGGTAGGCATTATGATCGTATTCCGGGTCATCGGCATCAGTGCGGCATCCCTGGCTTTTTTGTTCGGTGCCGTGGGTATCGGAATCGGCTTTGGACTTCAGAATATTTTCAACAATTTTATAAGCGGTATTATTCTGTTGTTTGAACGACCCATCCAGGTAGGTGACGTCATTGAAATCAACGGCATCTGGGGCACAGTGACAAAAATCAACGTGCGCGCCACCCAGGTCAAGACCTATGACAACGCCGACCTGATCATCCCAAACTCCGATTTTGTGAGCCGCCAGCTTACCAACTGGAGCTTCAAGGATGCCCGTGTGCGGCGCTCCATTATCGTGGGCGTTGCCTATGGCTCTGATATCGTTCTGGTCCGCGAGACACTCAACAGCATTGCCATCAATCATCCCCGCGTCTACCGCAGACCACAGCCGGAGGTGCTGTTTTCTGACTTTGGAGAAAGCGCCCTGATTTTTAAGTTGCGTGTATGGGTGCACATCAATTATTTTCTTAATGTGGAGACAGATATCCGTTTTGACATCGACAAGAAATTCAGAGAACTTGGCATTCAGATTCCCTTTCCTCAGAGGGATTTACACATTAGAGAAACCAGTCCTGCCCTGCAGAAGGGGACGCCGGCCGAATAAGGAGCATGTTTTATCCGGGCAGCCAGGAGGGCTTTGTTCTAAATCCCGGCAGCCGGGCATACAGGAGTAGCTGCAAATGACGACACAATTAATTCTGCTGGCGGTGCTGCTTGTGCTGTCAGGTTTTTTTTCCTCATCTGAGACCGCTCTTTTCTCAATTTCTACAGCAAGGGCAAAACATCTGGCAAAGGAGGCCGGCCGGCTGAACCGCATGATACTTTATATGAAGGACCGTCCGCATACGCTTTTAACCACGATTTTAATCGGCAACAACCTTGTCAACATCGCGGCCTCCTCGCTTGCCACCGCCATTGCCATAAGTTTTATCGGGGAGCTTGTGCCGGGCCGGGCATTTGCCAATGCCATAGGAGCGGCAACCGGCGTCATGACCTTTCTGATCCTGGTATTTGGTGAGATTTTTCCCAAAACGGTAGCCACCCGCAATAACGTGATGGTGGCAAAGGCCGTTATTATGCCGATTTACTGGCTCTCTTTTGTCTTCTATCCGCTGATTGTCTTTTTGAACTTTATTCCTAAAGTTGCCGGCCGGATCGGCAATGCGCCGCACGTAACCGAGGAAGAGCTGATCACTTTCGTTGAGTTCGTCCATGATGAAGGCCAGATCAACCCGGAGGAAAAGGAACTGATCAACAATATCGTAAAGCTCGACGACATCAGCGTATCGGAGATCATGACCCCGAGTGCGGACATGTTCGTCATTGACAAATCGGCCGAACCCGAGATCGAGCGCATTTTAAAATCGGGATTTACCCGTATTCCGGTAATTAAAGGAGATATTGACCATGTTGCAGGCATTGTTAACATTAAGGACCTGTTCCGCGAGCATACGAGCTCTCCGGCGAGCATAAGCATAGAGCGCATTATGCGCGAGCCCTATTTTGTTCCTGAGAATAAGAAGCTGGACCAGCTGCTGAACCAGTTCAAAAAGCGCAAGGATCACGCAGCCATTGTTGTCGACGAGTACGGCGAGGTCTCCGGCATTGTGACCCTGGAGGATGTGCTGGAGGCCATCGTGGGAGATATCGTTGATGAAACCGATATTGTCAAGCCCCCGGTGGTGAAAATCCGCAACAGGGAATGGCTGGTGCTGGGCGCTGCCGATGTTCCCACGGTAAACGCCAGGCTTCATATGAATATCCCCGAGTCCCCTGATTACGAGACCTTCTCCGGTTACATCCTGGAGCAGATCGGGCGGATTCCCGGGGAGAAGGAGCAGATTGTCATAGATAAGTACATCATAACCGTAAAAGAAATGGAGGGCCACCGGATAAAGACGCTGGTTGTAAAGCGCAAATGACGGACTGTGTTTGACTTTGCCCAAGCCCCCTGATATCCAGGCAGCTTATGGAAGCCGGACGAATCGTTGAGTATATTGAACAGCAACAGATCCTCTGCGCGGTGGTCCTTGAGGACCAGCAGCAGCGGGTGCGCCTGTTGAATGAGAAGGGACGGGAGCTCAATCAGAAGTGCAGTCGTCTCTGTCATGCATCCAGGACCCGGATCAGCGTCAACAGGGATCGGGACCGGCTCGTCCAGGATCTCAAAGAAACCGCCGCCCGCCGCCGGGCAATCAAGGAAAGCATTGATATCCGGGAACTGTGGGAGGTTTTAACGCCTCTTAACGAATGGGTGGATCTTAAAACCATGACCGGACTTTGCTTTCCGGACAATGCCAACGGCGACCATGAGGCCGCTGTGATACGCGCCTGCTTTGAGAGCCGCATATACTTTAAGTTTGATTATGACTTCTTTTTTCCCCATTCCCCGGAGGAGGTCGAAGAAAAGATCGCCCGGCAGAAGCAGAGCGAGCAGCGGGCCAGACTGATTGCAGACGGCGGGGAATGGTTCAGGCGCCTGCTCACGGGCCAGTCTCCGCCTCCGCCGGAATCCTTTCACTATATTACAGAGGCCTTAAAGTCCTATTACCTTTTCGGGAAGGAAAGTCAGTTCTACTCCTTTGCCAAGGCCCTGGTGGCAAAGGCCGGGGTTGAGAATCCGGATGTAATCTTTGACGCCCTGGTCCGTCTGGGCGTCTGGACCACGAACCAGAACCTGGAGCTGGACCGCTTTGAGATCGCCACAGAGTTTTCCGCCCCTGTAAACGAGACTGCATCCAATCTTCCGCCGGTGGGCACCAGTGATTTGGGCGGCAGGGAGAGGATGGATCTGGCCGGGCTGGATCTTATAACCATAGACGGCCAGGGAACACTGGACTATGACGACGCCCTGAGCATCGAACCTGTTGATAAGGGTCACCGCGTGGGCGTCCATATTGCCGACGTGGGCCATTATGTTGTCCGGGGGGGCGTTATTGACAGGGAAATCATGCAGCGCGGCACCTCCATTTACATGCCGGACTTAAAGATTCCAATGCTCCCGCCCCGTATGGCTGAGGATATCTGCAGCCTTAAGGAGGGGGCCATCCGCCCGGTGATCAGCATATTTTTTACCGTCACCCCCACCGGAGGCATCTGCGACGAGGAGATCGTGCCCGCCTATGCTTCGGTCAAGCGGCAGCTAAGCTACAATGAAGCGGATTCGTGCTCCGACTCAGATCCGGCTCTTAAGCGGCTCCACAAGCTTGCCAGGCGATTTCGGGATCAGCGCCTCTATGACGGAGCGATGCTGATCTCGCTGCCTGAAATAAGCCTCAGGGTGTTTGATTCGGGTGAGATCAGCATAAAGAGGCTGGATCGCAGCAGTCCCTCCCGGCTGCTGGTCTCGGAGATGATGATCATGGCCAACTGGATCATGGCCCGGTTTCTGCAGAAAAACCAAGTCCCCGCCGTATTCCGGGCCCAGCCGGAGCCCCGGGGAAAGCTCTACAGGGATCCGGACGAGGCAACGCTTTTTCAGAACTGGATGCAGCGCCGGATGCTCTCCCGGGTTGTGCTAACCACTCAGGCGGAGCACCATTCCGGGCTGGGCCTGGACGCCTATGTTACGGCAACCTCCCCCATCCGCAAGTACTTTGACCTGGTCACCCAGCGTCAGATCCGTTCCTGTTTTCAACTGGAGCAGGGCTACAGCGCAGCGGATATCGAAAAGCTTATACAGCAGGTCCAGCAGCCGCTGTCACATGCCGCCATCGCACAGGCCCGGCGATTCCGCTACTGGATGCTCAAGTACCTGGAAGAGCGAATCGGGCACAAGGAAGAGGCGATTGTGCTGGATAAGAAATGGAACAAATACGGCATCCTCCTCACCGCGTACCTTCTGGAATGCCGGATGCCGGTATCCGGCAGCTGGGAACTCAAGCCCGGAGACCTTATCCAGGTGACCATTCAGCATGTCAATGCCAGGCAGGACAAGATAGCTGTGATGCTGGGATAAAGCGGGAGGCGAAAAAGCTATGGCCAGAACCAAAATCGTATGCACCATCGGCCCCTCCAGCCGGGATAAAAAGGTCCTGAAGGACATGATTGCCGAAGGGATGAACGTGGCCCGCCTTAATTTTTCTCATGGCAGCCACGGGAGCCATGCCTCAGTGATTGAGCAGCTCCGCTCGTTTTCTGATGCAGAGGATACGCCTGTAGCCATTCTTCAGGATCTTTGCGGACCCAAAATCCGGGTCGGAGCCATTGATCCGCCGGGGATCCGGCTGGAGCCTGGCGATACCCTGACGCTTACCAACCAGTCGGCAAACGGGGGGAAAAACCGGGTTTCGGTAAGCTATGCCCAGCTTCCCCAGGACGTGGAAAAAGGCGATGTGATCCTGCTGGCTGACGGCATGATGGAGCTGGATGTGCTGCGTACAACGGATACGGATATAGAATGCCGGGTTGTGATAGGCGGGGTGCTGACCTCGCACAAGGGGATCAACCTGCCCTCGGGAACGATACGGGCCCCGGCGCTTACCGACAAGGACAAGGAGGACCTGAAGTTCGGATTGAGCCAGGATGTGGATTTTGTAGCTCTTTCCTTTGTGCGCAGGCCCGAACATATTTTCGAGGCAAGGGAGCTGATCCGCCGCAGTGGCAGGCAGACCCCCCTGATTGCGAAGATCGAAAAACACGAGGCGGTAAAAAACATGGATGCCATTATCGCCGCTGCCGACGGTATCATGGTGGCACGCGGCGATCTCGGCGTCGAGATTCCTCTCGAGCGGGTGCCGGAGATCCAGAAGCAGCTTGTGCGCAAGGCCAATGCCGCCGGAAAGCCGGTGATTATAGCCACCCAGATGCTACGTTCCATGGTGGACGCCCCTCGCCCAACGCGGGCGGAGGCAACAGATGTAGCAAATGCCGTGCTGGACGGCACCGATGCGGTTATGCTGTCTGAGGAAACTGCCAGCGGTGCTTATCCTGTGGCCTCTGTGTCCTATATGCACAGGATAGCCAAAAGCTCTGAAGAATCATATACTTACGAGAAATCATTCTCCATGATCACCGATATCCATGTATCGGAGTCCGTCGCTCATGCCGCCTGTACCCTGGCCGATCATTTGAAAGCCGCAGCCATTGTGGCCTCCACCCAGTCCGGATTTACGGCGGCTCAAATTTCGAGATTTCGTCCGCGAAGCCGGATTATTGCACTTTCTCCGGACAGGCAGACGGTGCGGCGGCTCTGCCTTTACTGGGGCTGTATGCCCAGTTTTGTCCCCCGGGCCAGAGATGTTGATGAAATGTTGGATGCTGCGGTTCGTAAGGCGCGGGAGACGGGACATGTAAAAGAAGGCGATCTTCTGGTAATTACCGCGGGCCACCCCTTGTGGGAGCCCGGCACCACGAACATGATAAAGGTCCGTCAAATTTGACGGCAAAGCAAAAAGCTCTCAGTGTTTAAAACTGCGCTGGCCGGTAAACACCATGGTTGCCCCTGCTTCGTTGCAGGCCTGGATGGACTGATAATCATTGAGTGAGCCCCCTGGCTGGACTACTGCGGAAACTCCCTCGCTCAGCCCTACATCCACGCCGTCGCGGAAGGGGAAAAAGGCATCACTTATCATGGCAGCCCCCTCGAGACCGCCTTTTTCTCCGGCCACCCGCTCGTCAATAGCGGCCTTTTTTTCGGGATCCTTGAGATTGTTGTATGCAGTGTCCCATGCCTCGAAGCAATAGCGATCCGCCAGTTTTCGGTAAGCCTTGTCCCGCGCGATTTCAGCAACGCCAACCCGGTCCTGCTCACCGGTGCCTATGCCAACTGATACCCCGTTTTTTACATAAATGACGGAGTTGGAGGTTACTCCGGATTCCAGGAGCCAGCCGAAGACAAGATCTGCGTACTCCTGCCCGGTAGGCTGGCGCTCGATACGGTAGGTCTCGCCCTTGTATTCGCATTCAGCCGGTTCGAAATCCGCCTGTGAGCGGGCCTCCGGCACGTAGGAGAACTGGGTGATGATGCCGCCGTCGATCAGGCTTTTAAATTCCACTGTGCGCTGGGCGGCAAATTCCTGAAGCCGCGCCATGTTTTCAATTTTTAATACACGCAGGTTCTTTCTGCGGGCAAGGATGTCCATCACCCCCTGCTCAAACTCCGGGGCGGCAACCACCTCTGCGTACTGTTCCGCAATGGCGCCGGCAGTCTGTTTGTCAAGCGCACGGTTTACAGCGATGCATCCGCCGAAGGCCGCTACCCGGTCGGCCATGTAGGCCTTGTGGTAGGCATCGGCCAGGGAGTCGGATATCGCGGCTCCGCAGGGGTTGTTGTGCTTTACAATGATCGCGGCCGGCTGCCCCGTCAGGTAACGGAGGATATTTAAGGCGTTGTCCGCGTCTGTGAGGTTGGTTTTTCCCGGATGCTTGCCGGACTGCAGAAGCTCAACGTCAGAGACCAGATGCCTGCCCGGGGCGATGGTCCGGGTCCCGCCAAGGACCAGGTTGCCGTTTACAAGGCGGTAAAGGGCGGCTTCCTGGCCCGGGTTTTCCCCGTAGCGCAGGCCCTTGCGCACGTTGCCGATTACCCAGTCGACTTTTTCATAAAAAAGTGTCTGGCGGCTTTTCTCGTCTACAAAGCTGATTTCCATGCGAGGCGGAAAGTGGTCGTCCATGATGGTTTTATACATTTGCTTGATGTCATCAGCCATGTGCTCGCCCTCCCGGCTTGTTTGGTTCAGATATAGGAATAATTTATTACTAGTGCATAAGTGTTCAGATATTGTAGGTGTTTTTGATTTCATCGGCGGAGCGGCCCTGCAGGTATTCGGCGATTGCACTGTCATAGCCGGCTGTATGGGCAAATGCTTTCTTGGCAAGCGCGCTCCTGGTTTCCAGCGTGGTAAAGCCCCCGGTGCCGGCCAGTTCATCCAGAAGCAGGGAATAATCAGCCGGGTCCACCACAGCGGCCACCCGCAGAAAGTTCTTGGCTGCCGCCCGGATCATGCATGGCCCGCCGATATCGATGTTGCCGCGGGCCGCCTCCACCGTGACCCCCTCTTGGGAGATCGTCTGCTTAAAGGGGTAGAGATTGGCCACAACCAAGTCAACAGGACCGGCTCCGGTTCTTGCCAGGTCCGCCTGATGCGATTCGTTATAGGTTTCCGTGAGCAGTCCCAGGTAGATCTTGAAATCCAGGGTCTTCACCAGCCCTCCCTGTGTTTCCGGCTGGCCTGTATATTCAGAGACAGGCAGCAGAGCCGAAGCAGCGCTTTCCGGCAGAAAGCCGGCAATTTTTTTGTATGTCCCGCCAGTTGACAGGATCTCCAGGTCCGGGGCCAGTCTGAGCAGTTCCGGCACCAGATTTTCCAGCCCGTTTTTGTCAGAGACGCTGATAAGCGTACGCCGGAGCTTTACGTGATTGTCTATGCGGCTTACCGTGTTGATGCTCATGGGTGTATTCCGCCGCCAGCGGCGACCTCCTTTATTGAGGGTTAAATGTTTGCAAACCGGCGCACACGGGGCAGGGGATCGAGTACGCCGGAGAGATTATCCTTCACGAATTTTGGCAACACGAAGGAGGCTACATGAATATCCGGTGTGTAGTAAAGGGTATGCACATTCCGGGCTTCTGCGCGGTCAGGATCAAAATCGGTGATCGGGCAGAGGCCCCTGGAGCCGAAGCCAAAGCTCCACAATCCGCCCGGATACGTAAGATTGGTGAATGTATACAGGTGGAGCCGTTCAAAAAAAGGCCGCTGGTTGCCCAGCATGCTTGATTGAATTTTAAAGTCGTAAAAGGGCGATTCCGCCTGGCTGATCATGATGCCCTTGTCCGAAAGCAGGCTCGAGACGTTTTCGTAGAACCGGCGGTCAAACAAGGGCGCTGCCGGTCCTATGGGGTCCGTGGAATCGATTAAAACCACATCAAAGGTTTCGCTGGTGCTGGCCGCAAACTTGACGCCGTCGTCCACAATCAGCTCAACCCTTGGGTCATCAAGGGCATAGCTGATGGAAGGCATGTGCTCTCTGCAGGCGTTTATCACCATTTCATCGATTTCCACCATCACCACCCGGGAGACGGATTCATGCTTGACAATCTCCCGCACCGTGCCGCCGTCTCCGCCTCCGATAACAAGCACCCGCGATGGGTCGGGATGCACAAAAAGGGGAACATGTGCGATCATTTCATGGTATACGTATTCGTCTCTTTCCGAGACCATGACGATTCCGTCATTTAACAGCATCGCACCGTGATCTGCGGTTTGTACGACATCTACCTGCTGGTACCGGCTGGTTCCGGAAAAAAGGGTTTTTTCAACTTTAAAGGAAAGGGCCACCGCATCCTGGTGGATTTCACGGACCCATAGATTCAAGGCGTTCATTGCTGTTTTTTCCCTTTATATGCTATTTGCGGATGAAATTGGAAAACCGGACCTGGTAGCCACAGTCAAACTCGTAGATGCTCTTCTCCGTCGGGCGGAAGCCCGCGACATCGTCGAATGCCGAGGAGTCCACGGAGATACGCCGGTCATTTACAGAGCTTGTTAAAACAAAAGAGAACCTTCCCGGCTGGAAAATGCCGAGCACGCGATTTATAAGATTGCTTAAGTCCCCGCTTATCAGGTTGGTTTCAAAACTGGCGTAGGAGCCCTGGCTCTGAGGTGTCACGTGTATGGTGAAATAATCGCTTCCGGATACAGCGTTTAGGGAATAGCCGAAAGGCTCGAACAGGAAAGCGTCTATGGTCATGCCCGTGTACAGTCGATCGATGCCTGTCAGCCGTATAATGTCATCGGAAGTCTGACCTCCTTCCGGGGTATACATCAGCAGGGCATCCGGATGCAGGTCATGCATCAGCAGCTCCAGCGTGGCATCTTCACCCGCGCTGATTGTCGCATGCGAGGAATAGAATATATGGACATGGTCATGATTTGCAGGCCCCAGCCTATAGCTTTTGCCCGGGAAAAATCCGGATATTCTGGCTGCCTCGGTTTCAAAATCCGACAACTGGGAGTTGGGGAACAAAAGGTTTTTGCGCTCATAGAACAGCAGAGCCACATCGTCTTCATCCACCACTTTCAGGATTTCGGGAATGGTATTAATCAGACTGGTCTGGCCGCAGGTAATGATCAGGATGCGGTTGTCCCAGATAAAAAGACTGGATTCGGCCAGCAGGTAGGCGTCCATTACATCGGTGCTCGCCTTGCTTATGATTTCCGAGCCGGAGGCGCGCACAATCCGGTCCCAACGTCCGTCCTCGTTGCTTTGCAGTCCCGCGATCGGGCGGGTAAGAATAACTTCCAGTTTTTTTTCCGGTCCTTCAAATTGCGTCGGCAATTTATGTATCCTTGTACTCTTTTTGCTGGGCGTTGTCCGAAAAGATATAAAATATAACATGGATTTCGGGGGTGTAAAACCTTAAAATACGGTTTTGTCCCATGGAAACATTCATATTGTCATTTCCGTACAGATTCGGTATGGATAGCCAAAACGGCAGTATAATGCAGGAGGATAAACCGAAGAAATGCAAATCAGATAAAAAACAGGCAGGGATTTTTTTCATGACGGGAAATGATGAAAAAACCATAACCCAATGGGCGAATCGTATCGACTCGCCTCGGCCCATGAACGTAATTTTGAGCAGCGACAGCCGCAGCAGCCAGTTTTACGATTTTGCCCGGCAGATTGCCGGGCTTGTTCCTGCGCTTCATGTAACCACCCAGCAGGAGGGTGAAGATGAGCTGCCAAAAATCCAGATTTCCCCCAATATTACGTATCAGGCGGTACCGCAGGGCCATGAGCTGGAGCCCTTTTTGCGTGTGCTCTCGGGTGGCGGGGAAGCGGCCGGATCAAGGCATTTCTCGGATACGCAGGTGCTGGAGAAGCTTGGCATGCCCGCTGTGATAAAAGCTTATATTACAGCCGCCTGCCCTTTCTGTCCGCAAACCGTGGAATCCATTGCCGGACTGGCCATGCAGCAGGAGATGATTCATTTGTTTGTAATCGACGGGGGCATGTTCCCTGAACTGGCTGCAGCCGACAAGGTGAGCTCTGTGCCGACGGTCTTTCTTGACGACCAGATTCGCTGGACGGGCTCAATTCAGATTCCCGAAATTATTGATATGCTTGTGAACCGGGACCCCGCCCAGCTTGGCAGCGAAACCTTAAAGCAGATCCTCTATGACGGAAAGGCGGCGGAGCTTGCGGAAATGATGGCTGAGGCGGGCAAAATTTTTCCGGCCTTCTATGAGCTGCTCACCCATGTTTTGTGGCCCGTGAGGCTGGGGGCCATGGTTACTGTAGAGTATCTGGCCGGCAGGCGCAGCGATTTGATCCGTGAGGTGGTGGGAGAACTGTGGCGGCAGTTTGACGAGGTGGAGGATCCGGTAAAGGGCGATATTTTGTATCTCTTCGGTGAAACCGGCCAGACAGGGGTTCGGCCCAAGCTGGAGGCTGTAGTCGAAGGCGCCTATTCCGCAACAGTGAAAGAGGCCGCCACAGAGGCTTTGGCCACATTTTGAAAGGACGCAGAAAATGCTGGATCTTCTCGGTTTGGATATCCCTTCTCTGGGCTACACCCGTTTTATTTCCGCCTGGCTATATAAGGGCCCTGAGGGGGCTTTTCTGGTCGATCCCGGCCCTGCATGCACCATTGACGATTTGTGCCGGCAGCTGGCCGAACGAGGGGTGGAGCGGCTGGACTGGATCCTTCTGACCCATATTCACATGGACCACGCAGGCGGTATCGGGCACCTGGCCAAGCGCTATCCGGAAGCACAGATTCTGTGCCACGAAAAGGCGGTCCCCCACCTTATTGATCCCTCCAGACTCTGGCAGGGCTCGTTGAAAACCCTGGGCCGCGTGGCGGAAGTCTATGGCGAGATCCGGCCCGTGGCGGAACATCGCATCACAAGCACCGGGAAAATCGACTTCGGCGAGGGCATCAGGGCTATTGATACGCCCGGGCACGCCTCCCATCACCTCTGTTTTGTGTTTGAGGACTGGCTGTTCTGCGGCGAACTGTTTGGCGTCCACCAGGAGCTGGCAGACGATTTTTACCTGCGCCCCGCCACTCCGCCCCGGTTCTCCGCAGAGGCTTTTTTTGCCTCCATGGACCGGATTGCCCCGGAAACGGAGCGCCGTGTGTGTTTTGCCCATCACGGCAGTCACCCGGACGGAAAGAAAATTGCCGAACTGGCCAGGCAGCAGCTCAAACTGTGGATTGAGGTTATCTCCGAGCATGCAGAAAACCCGGATTTTGAGGCCATTACATGGGCGCTTGCGCAGCGGGACCCCCTTTTTGCCCGCTTCAATGCGCTGGATGAAGAAGCCCGGGAGCGCGAAAGGTTTTTCGTGAAAAACTCTGTAGACGGCATCCTGGGCTGGCTGAAATCCGCATAGGCATGGGCCGGAGGGGCTGGCGCTTTAGCCGCCCTGCTCCTGCTGCCGGCGCAGAATGGTTTTGGCCGGAATCAGGCCGGTGGCCGCTGCAGATACGATATTGCCTGCAACGCCCGGGCCGTCGCCTGCAACAAAGAGGCCGGGGATTTTTGTCTCCAGCTGGTCGCTGGTTTTTATCTGGGTTGCAAAAAACTTGATTTCCGGCGCATAAAGCAGGGTCTCATCGTTTGCAACGCCCGGCACCACCTGATTGAGCTTTTCCAGCCCCTCTACCACGTTGGCAAGAATCCGCTCCGGCAGGGCCATGGCAATATCGCCGCATACTACGGCCTTGAGCGTTGGCTCGATATAGCTTTTGCGCACGCGGTGCCAGGTGCTTCGCCGGCCGCGTTTCAGGTCCCCGAACCTCTGCAGCAGCGGCTTTCCCCCTCCGATCAGGCTCGCCAGCCGGCCGATGGACTCCCCGTAGGACTGGTTGTCGGTTATAGGGTCTGTGAGCACCACCTTGGACAGGAATGCAAAATTGCTGTTTTCCGATTTCTCCACTGCCTGGGCGTGGCCGTTTACGCAGACAAAATCCTGGTAGAACTCCTGGGTTACGTACCCGCCCTGGTTGGTGCAGAAAGTCCGGGTGGAGTCGTCGTATTTTCCGGTTTGAATTAAAAATACCGGATCATAGATCGTGCTGCACAACTCCCTGGTGATGTCTGCGTGTACCTCTGCGCGGACTCCCACCTCAATGCCCCGCTGCGTGGTGTCAATGCCGAATTTGCGGGCCAGGGTGGTGGTCCACTCCGCACCTGCCCGGCCGGGAGCGAGAATGACGTTGTCTGCCGTGTATCGTTCCCTGTCTGTTTTTATCTCTTTTCTGCCGTCCACCGCCAGGTTGATATCGGTTACAGCCTCGGAGGTGTGAATCGCAATCCGCTCTTTCAGGACTTCTGTCATTTGGGCGATATAGTAGGGCAGGCATTCGGTGCCCAGATGCTTCTGCCGGATCAGGAGAAGATCCATGCCCGCCTTCTTGGCGTCGCGGCGGAGGCACTTGGCCTTTTCCATGTCCGTGGGATAAACCGTGCCGTCCATTCCGTAGATGTTGAAGATTTCTTCCGTCTCCCGGATAAGCTCTTTTGCCTGCTCTGAGGGCATGAACTGTGTGAGATCGGTTTTTCCCAGCCGTTCAATGAAATTGAGCTTGCCGTCGGAGAAGAGGCCGGCGCCGCCAATGCCTGAGAGTATCTGGCAGGGCTGGCACTTCTGGCATTGTCCGCCGGTTTGGACGGGGCATTGCCGGTGCCGGGGCGGCTTTCCCTGTTCAATCAGAAGAATCCGCAGGTCTGTGTCGCCGGAGAGGAGATGAGCGGCAAACAGGCCTGCGGGACCGCCGCCGACAATTACCACATCATAGAGATTCGAATTTTGTAAATAGCTCATAGCAAAGGTTTCTTGTTTATTGTCTGGTGATCTCTTCCCCCGTATAATATGCATGTATCACGGGGCCGGTGTGCCTGCAACCTAAACCGGCCTGAATGCCCTGGTCGGATGGACGGGTGCGGATTTTTTGCAATCCCGGCCGGCTGCTGCTAATATACAGAAGGGATCTTTTCGTTGCTTGTATGCAGAGAACCGATATCTAAACCCCTTGCAGCGCCCCGGGTTCGGGCGGATACAGGCTGTTTGCGGAAATGAAGCACATGCACGAAAGTAACCGCACAAAGCATCTGGCCAGGGCCAGCTCCGTGCTGCCTCTGGCCGTTTTTGCGCTCGCCTGTGCGGCAGTCCCGGAAACCGCGGCTGGCGGCGTCTTCCGTTTCGAGCTGCCCTGGGCGCCCGGCCTGGGGGTGAACCTCTCTTTTTTGGTAGATGGGCTTGCCGTTCTTTTTGTGCTGATCGCCAGCGCCGTCGGTTTCTTTGTCTCTGTCTATGCCGTGGACTACCTGCACGGCCACGGTTATACCGGACGCTTTTTCGTGTTTCTGCACTCATTTATGCTCTCCATGGCGGGTCTTGTAACTGCAGATAACGTGATTGCGCTTTTTGTATTCTGGGAGCTGACCACGGTTTTCTCCTTTCTTTTGATCGGTTTTGAGCATGACAAGCCGGAGGCACGAAGAAGCGCGCGACAGGCGCTTCTGGTAACCGGAGCGGGCGGCCTGGCCCTTCTGGCCGGCTTTCTGCTGCTTAAAATAATGGCCGGCACATATACAATGTCCGAGATGATCGGGCTCTCTGATGTGCTGAAGAACCATCGCCTCTACGGGACGGTGCTTGTCCTGATTTTTCTGGGGGCGTTTACCAAGTCCGCCCTGTTTCCCTTTCATTTCTGGCTCCCGGATGCAATGGCGGCGCCTGCGCCCATAAGCGCTTTTCTCCATTCTGCAACCATGGTAAAGGCCGGCATCTACCTGCTGGCCCGTTTTCATCCGATTCTCGGAGGGACCATGGCCTGGACCGCGCCGCTCATGGTGGTCGGTGCTGTGACTGCAGCGGGCAGCGTTTTGCTTGCTATCTTTCAGACAGATCTGAAAAAGATTCTGGCCTATACCACGCTTACCGCCCTGGGTCTTATGACCATGTTTCTGGGCGGGAGCGCAAGTCCCTCGCTCACTGCTGCCATTACTTTCCTGCTGGTGCACTCACTGTATAAATCAGGTCTTTTCCTGGCTGCGGGCATCATCGACCACCAGACCGGGACCAGGGAGGTCTCCGCGCTGGGCGGGCTTATGAAATCCATGCCGGCCACCGCTTTTGCCGTTTTTGCCGCCTGCCTTTCCATGGCCGGGTTTCCATTGTTTTTTGGATTTATAGGAAAGGAGATCATGTACAAGGGGGCCCTGGCCGAAGCCCTTTGCCCCGCCTTGGCGGCAGGAGCGGCTGTTTTCTCCAATGCCCTTATGACGGCGATTGCCGGCATTGTTGCCATAGGCCCTTTCCTGGGGAAAACAGGTAATTTCCCGGCATCTCGGGGGGAAGCGCCGGTCTGCATGTGGTGCGGTCCCGTGGTTCTGGGCGGCCTGGGCATTGTTTTCGGCCTTGTACCGGATCAGGTGGGGCACTGGCTGGTGCAGCCCGCGGTGCGCGCTTTTGATGTCTCCGGAAAAGACATCAAGCTTTCGCTCTTTCACGGCATCAATGAACCGCTTCTTTTGAGTGCTCTCACCCTTTTGCTGGGGCTTTGTTTTTATCTCCGGCGCCGCAGTCTCTCAAACTGGCTCAGCGCCGCCGCAAACCGCTTTCCTGCAACCGCCTCCGGGGTTTATGACTGGTGCCTGCAAGCTGTTTCCGCCGCGGGACGAATGCAGACGCGGCTTTTGCAGAACGGCTCCCTGCATCACTATTTTTTTATTGTAGTGGCCGCTTTTTTGTTTAGCGCGGGGTATGGCTACCTGACGGGGGCCCCTGACCTGCCGGCTCTGTCAGTGCCAGGGCTCCCTTTGTGGCAGTGGCTGCTGGTGAGTGTTATAGCGATGGCCGTGATGACGGTGGTGGCAACCCGCATCATGCTGCTTGCGATCTGTGCCATGGGGGTTGTGGGGGCGGCCATAGCTCTTATTTTTGTCAGTTTCGGCGCTCCGGACCTGGCCCTTACCCAGCTCCTTGTGGAAACCCTTACGGTAATCATTGTCTCCATGATCCTGCTGCGCCTGCCCCGAATGGAGAAACAGCCCCGGCCGCAGCGGATGCGCCGCGTTTTTGACGGGCTGCTGGCCGCGGGCACCGGCGTGATGGTAGCAGTGCTGATGCTGGCTGTGCTCTCGATCCCGCTGGACCGCTCGGTCACTGCATTTTTTGAGCACAACAGCTATCTCGCCGCGCACGGGAAAAATATCGTCAATGTGATCCTTGTGGATTTCCGCAGCATGGACACCCTGGGCGAGGTCACCGTGGTGGCGGCAGCCGGTCTGGCGGCCTATGCCTTGATCGAGAAAAAGCGGAGCAACTGATGCAGTCTTTGATACTTCGAATCGCCACGCGGCTTCTGGTGAGCCTGATCCTGGTGTTTTCGGTCTATCTTCTGCTCCGCGGGCACAACGCGCCGGGTGGCGGTTTTTCCGGGGCTCTTGTGGCAGGAACCGGCTTTGCCCTTTATGCCATATCCGAAGGGGCCGAATCGGTGCGGCGGGCTATCCGCATCGATCCGCGGGTTTTGATTGTCTTTGGCCTGTTCCTGGTGCTTTTATCCGGTCTGGCGGCTGCTTTTGCCGGAGCACCTTTTCTTACCGGCCTTTGGTTCTCCGCTGCTGAAATTGGAGAGAAAAAACTGGCCGTGGGGACCCCGTTTTTTTTTGATGCCGGGGTTTATGCCATTGTGCTGGGAACCATTCTAACCCTTGTCCTGGCGCTGGAAGAGAGTTGACATGGAAACGGTTCTGTCTTTTTTGTGCGGCTTAATGGCGGCAGCCTGCATTTATCTGATGCTCTCGGGCAATATCATCCGTTTCATATTCGGGTTGATGCTGGCAACCAATGCTGTCAACCTGATCCTTTTTGCGGCCGGCCGGCTCTCAAGCTCCAATCCGCCGCTTATCGGCGAAAGTGCGGGCATCCCTGCAGAGCCCGTGGCCAATGCACTGCCACAGGCTCTTATCCTGACAGCCATTGTCATTGGTTTTGCCCTTCTAACCTTCGTGTTTATCCTGTTCTATCGCTGCTATCAGTCTCTGGGCACGGTGGATACTGAAAAAATGGACTATGCCGAACCGCCGGAGGAGCAATCGGCTCATGCGGACAAACTACATGGGGAGGGCAGCCTATGAGCTGGCTCCTGGTACTGCCTGTTATTCTGCCCTTCGGCCTTGCTGCGGCAAGCCTGGGGCTGCGCCGTGACTCAGGAAAGCAGCAGAGGCTTGCCGGCTTTGGCGGAGTAGTTCATTTCGGGATATGTATTGCCCTTCTTGTGCGGATCGCAAACAGCGGTATCATGAGCGTGCAGATCGGCTCCTGGCCCGCGCCTTTCGGTATAACCTTTGTTGCGGATCATCTGAGCGCCATTATGATCGCGGTGACGGCAACACTTGGCCTTGCCGTCACGGTTTATGCAAAAGCGGAGATCGCCCCGCGGCTTGTCGCCGCCGGATTTTATCCCCTGCTGCATATCCTGATCGGCGGGGTATGCGGCGCCTTTGTGACGGGCGATTTGTTCAATCTCTACGTCTGGTTTGAGGTGATGCTGATGGCCTCATTCGGGCTTTTGGTACTGGGCCGGAAAAAGGAGCAGTTTGACGGCGGGGTGAAATACGTCATGATCAATCTTTTCTCAACCCTTCTGTTTATAAGCGGCCTGGGCTTTCTCTATGGCATCACCGGCACCCTGAACATGGCCGATCTGTATCTGCAGGTACAGAGTGTGCCGGACAAGGCCCTTCTTACAGCGGTGGCCGCGGTTTTCATGGCGGGTTTTGGCATTAAGGCAGGTCTGTTTCCGCTTTTTTTCTGGCTGCCGGTCTCTTATCACACTCCGCCGGTGGCGGTTTCTGCCATACTGGCGGGGCTTTTGACCAAGGTTGGAGTCTATGCGTTGATTCGAATGTTTACCCTCGTCTTTACCTTTAATATGGCCTATACTCATGGTCTTCTTCTTGTGGCGGCTGTTTTTACCATGATAACGGGGGTGCTCGGCGCTGCTGCATTTCAGGAGTTCCGGCGGATTCTCTCCTTTCATATTGTCAGCCAGGTGGGCTACATGGTGCTGGGGCTCGCGCTTTTCACACCGCTGGCACTTGCCGGTTCAGTGTTTTATCTGCTCCACCATATGATTGTAAAAACCAACCTTTTTCTTGTAAGCGGTATCTGCCGCAGAGTCGGCGGATCCTTCGAGCTTTCGCGGCTGGGCGGTTTCTACGGAAGCCGGGGATTTCTTGCTTTTTTGTTTTTCGTCCCCGCTTTCTCCCTTGCCGGATTTCCGCCTCTCTCCGGCTTCTGGGCCAAGATGATGCTGATCAGGGCAAGCCTTGAGTCCGGGGCCTATGTGGCTGCCGCCGCAGCTGCTGTTGTGGGGCTGCTTACCATTTACTCCATGACAAAGATATGGCAGGAGGCTTTCTGGAAGCCGGCTCCCGCGGAACAAGAGCAGGAGCCCGCGGATAAGGGCCGGGCCGGCCATGGCTGGATGATGCTTCCGGTTGGCGCTCTTGCAGCAGTTACCCTGATGCTCGGACTTTTCCCGGCTCCTTTTTTGGAAATAGCTTCGGCTGCAGCTCATGAGCTGCTTCATCCTGAAATTTATGTAGAAGCCGTGCTGGGGGGCGTATGAGCCATTTATTTCTGCTGAATCTTTTTCTTGCAGCGGGATTCTGCGCGATCATGGGACAGGTTAACCTGAGCGGGTTTGCGGCCGGCTTTGCCATCGGCTACCTGGCCCTGTGGGTTACCCGTCCCTTATACGGGCCAAGCGCCTATTTTGGCCGGGTCGTCCGCATTCTGCGGCTGGCCGCCTATTTTATCGGTCAGCTCCTGGTCTCCAACCTGCGGGTGCTCTGGGATGTCGTCACGCCCCGGCCGACAAGCCGGCCGGGAGTGATTGCAGTGAGCCTTGATGCGCAGACGGATTTTGAGATCATGCTGGTGGCCAACCTTGTCTCACTCACGCCCGGTACCCTGAGCCTGGACGTGTCCGGAGACCGCAAATGTCTGTATGTGCATGTGATGTTTCTGGATGATGTGGAGGCAGCCCGCAGGCAAATCAAGCAGGGAATTGAAAAACGTGTTCTGGAGGCGATTCGCTGATGGCTGTGGAAAGCGTTCTTCTTGCCCGTACAGCAGAGCTTGCGCTGGTTCTTTTGTCGCTTGCAATTTTATTTGCATTTATCAGGCTGCTTATCGGTCCGGATGCCGCGGACCGGATTGTTGCCATGGACCTGATATCGGTTCTGATCGTCTCCTGCCTGGGCGTTTTTGCCATCTATACGGGGGAGCGGGCATTTCTGGATGTGGCCATCGCTTATGCGCTGATTGCTTTTCTTGGTACAGTGGCCCTGGCCCGTTTCCGGGAGCGGATGGCCGGGGGCGGGCCCGGAGAAACAGAAAAAGAAGAGGATAGCTCCTGATGGAGATTATTACGGCTTTTCTGCTGCTGAGTGGTGCGATCTTCGCCTTTATAGCATCTGTCGGTATGCTGCGCCTCCAGGATACCATTATCCGGATGCATGCAGCAACCAAGGCAGGGGCTTTGGGCGCCGGGCTTGTTTTTCTGGCTGTGGGCGCCTTCTATTCAGAGCCCCCGATTACGCTGCGGGCGCTTGCCGCTGTTTTTTTTCTACTGCTGACGGCTCCTGTGGCGGCCCACCTCATAGGTCGCGCCGCCTACTGCAGCAGGGTGAACCTTTGGCATAAAACCTGGATTGATGAGTTTGCAAATGTCTGCCAGTGGCACGGGCCGGACAGGGAAGAGCAGAATAAGGTCCCGCCAGCCGAAAACGATCCCTCCTGAACAGATCCCTCCGGCAGCCCCGCCGCATGTGCTGCCTGCCTGTTTCCCCTGTCGGTACCGGTCTCCGGGGTGCCGGGTTTCCATAGCACCCGTTTATTCGTTAGCCTCCGTGCGGATCCCTTGAACCAGACACCTGGTGTTTTCGTTTCGGCTGCCCGATTCAGGCAGAGCTGCCCGGCCTGTGTTTTATAAGTTTTCCAGAATAGTGCCGGATAAACCGTTGTTTTTCAAGCCTCCCACAAATATCCACTATTTATTCATCTGTATATATAAAATTAACTGCTAATAATTATTAGAAAAAAAAATAGATATAAATCGTTTTCCTGTTGACATAACGAATTCTTTCTGTAGTATTATAAGAAATGTGGATTAAAATGGATGTTAATGGAGAGCAGGACCATTGTTCAGGGGAAGTTCCAATCATAACATCGATACAAAGGGGCGGCTTATCATTCCGGTCAGGTTCCGGGAGATCCTGCAGACCAAGAAGGAGCAGGCCCTGATGGTGACGCGCCTGGATAAGGCCCTGTTTGCATATCCAGTGGATGAATGGGAAAAAATTGAAGAGCGCATCCACTCGCTTGCGGAAAAAAGCGAGGCCATGCGCCGCTTCAGGCGGGTTTTTATTGGTGCGGTGCAGCATTGCCCGGTGGACAGGCAGGGTCGGATTTTGATTCCCCCTGAGCTGCGAAATTATGCCAGGCTTCAAAAAGAAATCGTTCTGGTCGGCGTGCTGGATCATTTTGAAATCTGGTCAAGGCAGCGTTGGGAGGAAGAGAATCTTAAGCTTGAAGAAGAGGATATGCAGGATGAGGAGGTTCAAAGCGAAATTGCCAAATTAGGGCTTTGATCCGATGCAATATCGCCACACCCCAGTAATGGTCGATGAGGTTCTCGCCTGCCTGAATTGCCGGCCGGGAAGTATCTGTGTTGACTGCACAGTCGGCGGGGCCGGACATGCAGCCGCCGTCATAAACAAAATTCTGCCGGATGGGCTGTTGATTGGCATTGATCAGGACAGAGGCGCAATTGAAGCGGCGGCCCAAAAGCTGCGGCCTTACGAAGCAAATATTCACCTGGTCCGCGACAATTTTGTAAATCTGCCGGAGATACTGGCGAAGATAGGTATCCGGGCTGTCGATGCTATTCTGGCGGATCTCGGGGTTTCGCTGTATCAGTTGGAATCCAGCGGACGCGGATTCAGTTTCAGGCATGAAGAGCCTCTGGATATGCGGATGAATGAAGACGGCCCGCGGCGGGCGGCGGATATTGTCAACGAGGAATCCGCCCGTGCGCTGAAGCAGATTTTCAAAAACTACGGCGAAGAAAGATGGGCCGGGCCTATTGCTGATAAAATCGTAGCCCGCCGCAAAAAACAGCGGATTGCCACCACCGGCGAGCTTGTGGAGCTGGTGCGTGCAGCGGTTCCCGGGCGGGTTCTTGGCAAGCGCAAAATTCATCCGGCCACAAAAATTTTTATGGCGCTTCGTATTGCGGTGAATCAGGAGCTAGAGGCGCTGGACCGGTTTCTTGCCGCTGCAGTGGAGCTTTTGCAGCCCGGCGGCCGGATCTGCATAATCTCGTTTCATTCACTTGAAGACCGCATTGTCAAACATCGTTTCAAGTCCCTGGAAAATCCCTGTACCTGCCCGCGGGATTTTCCGGAATGCGTTTGCGGCAACGAGCCGAAGCTTCGGGTGCTGACAAAGAAAGTCAAGCGGCCGGGGGCTGAGGAAATCCAGCGCAACCCCCTGGCCAGGAGCGCCTGCCTGAGGGTTGCGGAGAAATTGTAATCAATGGGGGGCATGGCTGTGGCGGGCAATCTGAAAACAAACAAAAAATCCCCATCCACCCGCTTGAGCCCCGGGCTCGTCCGGATGTTTCTGCTGCTCCTCCTGATTTTTCTTGTCGAGTTTTTTTTTCACACCTGGTGCGGGGTACAGTGCATCCGTACCGGTTATGAAATCACCGCAGCCGAGAAGCGGCAGGAGGAGCTCCTGGAAATGCAGAAAAGCCTGCAGGTCGAGCTGGCCAGGCTGACTGCCCCCCAGAGCCTGAGCAGGGCGGCGGCCCGGCAGTTTAATCTGAGAACCCCTGAGCCGGAACAAATGGTGGTGCTGCCATGAAGCAGAACAAGATCACCGGAGAACGCATCAGGCGGCGCAACTGCCGGATCATGGTAGTGGGGGTGCTGTTTACCCTTTGCTATCTTATTATCGGCCTGAAAGCATTCTACGTGCAGGTTGTTCAAGACACGGATTTGTCCCGGCTGGCTTCAGGAGAATGCAAAAGGGCGGTGCAGGCTGATGGAAGGAGGGGGACGATTTATGACGTGAATATGAAGGAACTTGCGGTGAGTATGCGCACGGTCGCTGTGGGAGCCCACCCCGAAGCCGTGGATTCCCCCGGCGGCGCCTCGGGGAAAATTGCGGACACCCTTGATCTAAGCCGGAGTTCAGTTAAAAGAAAGCTTGGCCGCGATACAGCCTTTGTATGGCTGGACCGTAAAGTCTCATCAATGCAGGCGGAAAAGTTGAAATCACTGGCGATTGAGGGGCTGGAATACATTCCCGGTTTCAGCCGGCTGTATCCGAACAAAAGCCTTGCAGCCCAGGTTTTGGGTTTTACCGGCGTGGAGGGAGGCGGACTGGAGGGGCTGGAATATTATTACAACGACTACTTGCAGGGCGAGAAAAAGCAGTGCACAATTGCAAAGGACGCCATAGGCCGTATTTTTTACCGGGAAGTCGAAAGCTCATCCCGTGAAACAGGCAGGAACGTGGTCCTGACCATTGATGCAAACATTCAGTACATCACGGAAAACGCGCTTGAAGCCGCGGTAAAGAAATACCGCGCCCGATCCGGGCTGGCGGTGGTAATGGTTCCCGGCACCGGAGCGATACGCGCTATTGCCCATTATCCGACCTTTAATCCCAACTCCTTTAGCGACTATCCCCGATACCGGTGGCGGAACCGGGCCATAACCGATCCCTTTGAACCCGGATCCGCAATGAAAATTTTTACCATCGGCGCTGCCCTGGAATCCGGCAGGCTTTCTCCGCATACGCTTATTGACTGCGAAGACGGAAGGTACCGCACCGGCGGCCATGTAATTAAAGATATCCATCCCCATGAGATGCTCCCCCTTAGGGAAGTAGTCAAGTACTCCAGCAATATAGGGGCCGCCAAGATTGCGGAAAAAACAGGCGCGGAGAGCCTCTACAAGACCCTGAAGGATTTCGGGTTCGGGCAGAAAACCGGAATAGACTGCCCCGGTGAAACTTCGGGCCGGCTACGCCATTATCAGAACTGGCGTACTATTGATCGCGCCAATATCGCCTTTGGTCAGGGAGTTTCGGTTTCTGCCGTACAATTGATAAGCGCCGTCTCCGCTATCGCCAATCGCGGAATTCTAATGAAGCCCCGCATGGTCAGGGCAATAACCGATGAGAACGGAAAGGTGCTTGAGAGTCTGGAGCCTGAAAACAGGGGGCGTGCCATATCCGTGGATACAGCGGAACAGCTCAAATCCATGATGTTTGCCGCTACCAGCAGCGAAGGCACCGGCAGCAAGGCGGTTCCTGCGGGCTATCCGGTTTGCGGCAAAACCGGGACCGCCCAGAAGCTAACTGATGAAGGCACTTATGAAAACTGCGAGTACAATGCCGTATTTGTCGGGTTTTCTCCCAAGGACGAACCTGAGCTGGCCGCTCTGGTGGTTGTAAACGAACCCCGGAAGCAGCATTTCGGCGGGGTAGTGGCGGCGCCCGCATTCCGAAGCATTATTCTGGAGGCTTTCAATTACATGGATGTGCCGCCGCATCACAAAGACAGACATTATGACTTGGCTGTAAAGAGCCGGGAGCCGGGAGCATGAAGCTGAGTGCCTGCATGCAGTCTATTTTATCGCTTATGGACCGGGAAAACAGCCGTTTTCCCGTGGCAGGCCGAGAAGACAGAGAGGTTGCCTCTGTGGAGCACCGCTCAGACAGAGTGGAACCCGGCAGTATTTTTGTGGCCATACAGGGTACGAATGCGGACGGCCATGATTTTATAGCTGATGCCGTATCCCGGGGTGCCTGCGCGATCGTAGCGGAGAAGGAGGCGGATGTCCCCTCGGGGACTGTTTTTTTCAGGGTTGCCAGCTCCCGCAGGGCTCTGGGACAGCTTGCATCCAGCTTTTTTGGCAGCCCTTCTGAAAAGATGGTTATGATCGGAATTACCGGCACAAACGGGAAAACCACGATCGCTTATCTGCTGGAGCATATCCTGGCTGCAGGCGGTGCCCGGCCCGGTGTTATTGGAACGATTAACTGCAGATACGGTGGAAAGGTGTGGGAAAATTCCCTGACAACGCCGGAGGCAACAGACCTGCAGCGGATCCTGGCGGATATGCATACGGCCGGGGTCAGCCATGTGGTAATGGAGGTTTCCTCCCACGGCCTGGCGCTGGACAGGGTGCGGGGATGCGGGTTCGATGCGGGGATATTCAGCAATCTGAGCCGGGATCACCTGGATTTTCACTCGGATATGGATGCTTACAGGGATGCCAAAAAGCTGCTGTTCAAAGATTTACTCCGGCAGAGACAAGAGCGGGCAGCATGTGCTGCCGTGATCAATATGTCCGATCCGGCGGGCCCGGCCATGGCGGCCGCAGCTCCGCACGACTGTCTGCAGATGCAAGTGGGAATGGATAGCAATCACAGCGTATATCCGGAAAACGTCTCCTTTGGCCCGGAAGGAATTGACCTCTGCATTCAGACGCCGGCGGGGGCCATATACATTAGTTCCGGACTTGTTGGGCGGTTTAACCTGGAAAATCTGCTTTGTGCCGCCGCTGCCGGAGTAGCCCTGGGCATCGCACCTTCGGTGATTGGAAAGGCTCTTTGCAGCTTTTCCTCTGTTCCCGGACGGCTGGAGCGGATTTCGGATGCAACCGGCCGGCACGTGTTCGTGGATTATGCCCATACGCCTGCTGCGCTGGAAAATGTGCTCGACACCCTCGGCCGCATTATTACCGGCCGGATTATCTGCGTTTTCGGCTGCGGAGGGGACAGGGACCCGGGCAAACGGCCGAAAATGGGGGAGATTGCGGCAAAGATGAGCGATATCGCGCTGATCACCTCGGATAACCCCCGCAGTGAATCTCCCATGCAGATTATCGCGGCCATCGAAGGCGGGGTTAGCCGGGTTATGCAGCGGCGTTTTTCCCCGGCGCATCTCAGATCCGCAAAGGCTGCAGAAGCCGGATACGCAATTGAGCCGGACCGGGAAAAAGGCATTTTCCTGGCTATACAGGCGGCAGAGCCGGGCGACTGCGTTCTTATTGCCGGGAAAGGCCATGAAGACTATCAGCTCGTGGGCAGCCAAGTTCTGCCCTTTGATGACCGGGAAACCGCCATACGCGCACTTTCGATGAACTGATGCAGAAAAGGGACAACTGGCATATCAATGATCTTTTGGCAGCTACGGGCGGCGCCCTTGTGGCCGGCTCCCCGGAGGGCGTTTTTTCGGGCATCTGCATCGATTCTCGCGTTATCTCCAGGGATCAGGTGTTTGTTGCCGTCAAGGGAGAACGCTATGACGGCCACGCCTTTATACCGAAGCTTATGAATACAGGGATAAAAGGCCTCATCGTGGAGGATGTCCCGCCAGATCACGGGATGCTTGTCCAATGGGCGCGCAGCGGCGGCTGCTGCATTCTGGTGGATGATACCATCCAGGCGCTGGGCGAGCTGGCCAGCTTTCACCGCAGGCGGCTGGAGGTGCAGGTTGCCGCGATTACAGGCTCTAACGGCAAAACCACCACAAAGGAGCTTGTTGCGGCCATTCTGGGCCGGGAGCGCAATATCATTTTCACCCGGGGCAACCTGAACAACGAGATCGGCCTGCCGCTTACCCTTCTGCGGCTGGATTGCACGCATCGAACCGCCATTGTCGAGCTTGGCATGAATCATCCGGGCGAGATCCGGGGGCTTGCCGAGATCAGCGAGCCTGACGTAGGTGTAATCACCAATATCGGACCGGCCCACCTGGAGGGGGTAAGGGGCGTAGACCAGGTAATGGCAGCCAAAGCCGAGCTTTTTGAGCATGTGCGGCCCTCCGGTACGGTGGTATTAAATGCTGACGATGCTTACGCAGAGCGCCTCTCCCGGAAAACACAAAACCGCATATGCTGGTTCGGGTTCTCTGCAAAAGCCCATGTGAGGGCAGAATCCGTGGAGCAAAGGGGTACGGCCAGCGCGTTTGAACTCATTTTGCCGGGCTGCTCTGTCGCGGTAGCCCTGCAGGTGCCGGGCCGTCATATGGTTTCCAACGCGCTGGCGGCTGCAGGAACCGCTTATGTGCTTGGAGTTTCCGGGGAGGCAGTAAAAGCGGGGCTTGAGAGTTTCCGGCCGCTTGGCGGCAGAATGGCCCACAATCTTACCGCCCGGGGAATACACGTGATCGACGATGCCTATAATGCCAATCCGGCATCCATGAAGGCGGCCATCGAGGTGCTTACTGCTGCCAGGGCAGGCGGTAGGACTTTTCTGGTCGCGGGAGATATGCTGGAGCTCGGGGAGGGGGCCGCCGCGCTTCATTACGAGGCTGGCCGCCAGGCGGCGCTTATGGGCGTGGACCACTTGTTAACAAGCGGAGATTTTGCCGGAGATTTTGCCGGCGGCGCAAGGGCTGGAGGAATGGATGCGGGAGTTGTTTTTGCGGGCAGCAAAGACGAGATTTTCAACAGGCTCTGCCGGGAGCTGGCCCCTGGCGACTGGGTGCTGGTGAAAGGCTCGCGCAGCACCGGCATGGATGAGATCGCAAAAGCGCTCGTTCAGCGGGAGCCTTTTTCAACTACAGAGGGAAGTGTCTGATTATGCTGTATCATCTCCTGTTTTCCCTGCATGCGGACATATCTGCCTTTAATGTATTTCGCTATATTACCTTCCGCACCATTTATGCGAGCCTTACGGCGTTTCTGATCTGTTTTCTGCTGGGCCCCTGGGTGATAGGCAAGCTCAGTGAAAAGCAGATCGGACAGTACATCCGGCGCGCGGGCCCTGAGGCCCATCAGGACAAGGCAGGCACGCCTACAATGGGAGGGGTTCTGATTATGGCGGCTATTCTGGCGGGAGTCCTTCTCTGGGTGGATCTGCGAAACTCTTATATATGGATCATACTCCTGGTAGCCTGCGGCTATTTCGCCATAGGTTTCACGGATGATTACCTCAAGCAGATTCAAAAGCGGAACCGGGGCCTCTCCGGCAGAGAGAAGCTGCTTTTTCAGTTTCTGGTGGCTGTCAGCGCAGGGGCCCTGATCTATATAAGTCCGGATTTTGACTCCTGTGTGACCGTGCCCTTCTTTAAGACCTTTCGCCCGGACCTGGGGGTTGGCTATGTAGTCTTTGCCGCCCTTGTTATTGTGGGAACGTCCAATGCGGTCAATCTTACGGACGGGCTGGACGGGCTGGCAATCGGGCCCGTGGTCATAGCGGCGGCAACCTACATGCTTTTTGCTTACGTGGCCGGTCACAGCCGGATCGCCGAATATCTGCAGATTCCCTACGTCCATGGCAGCGGAGAGGTTACCATCATCTGCGGGGCCATTGCAGGGGCAGGAATGGGCTTTCTCTGGTTTAACACCTATCCGGCAGAGGTTTTTATGGGCGACGTGGGTTCGCTGCCTTTGGGCGCAGTTCTCGGCACTGTTGCAGTTATCACCAAGCAGGAGATCCTCATGATGATTGTGGGCGGTATTTTTGTTGTGGAGGCGCTCTCGGTCATTGTTCAGGTAGGCTATTTCAAGATGAGCGGGGGCCGGCGGATTTTTCTTATGGCGCCGCTCCATCATCATTTTGAGCTAAAAGGCTGGCCGGAGGCCAAGGTAATTGTGCGGTTCTGGATTGTTTCGATTCTTATGGCGCTTATTGCAATCAGTACACTGAAGCTTAGATAGGCTGGCAATTGGATACTGCAGGCAAACATATCGTCGTGGTGGGGCTCGGGAGTACAGGCCGCGCGGTTGTGCGCTTTCTTGCCCGTCGGGGCGCCAGGATCACGGTGACAGACAGCGCGCCACCGGAAAGCCTGCAAGAAGCCCTGTCTGATCTTTCGGATCTCGAAGGCGCGGACATTTCCATGGAACTGGGCGCTCATCCGGAAGGTTGCATGCAGTCCGCTGATATGATCGTCGTGAGTCCGGGCGTTGATCACACAATGGAGCCGTTTGAACGGGCAGCGCAAAAAGGCGTGCCGGTCATCGGGGAAATCGAGCTGGCCTGCCGTTTTATCCGGACACCGATTATCGCGGTAACCGGAACCAACGGAAAATCAACAACAACGCTGCTTGCCGGGCAGATGCTGGAGGATGCAGGGTTTACGGTGTTTGTGGGCGGAAACCTGGGCACTCCCCTTATTGCCTACGCAGATCAGCAGGAAGCGGCCGATTTTGCCGTGGTTGAGCTAAGCAGTTTTCAGCTGGACACCATCGTTTCATTCCGCCCCCATGTGGCGCTGCTGTTAAACATTACAGCCGATCACCTTGACCGGTACACGGATTTTTCTGCCTATGTCGCGTCCAAGGCGCGGATTTTTGAAAATCAGAAAGCCTCTGATACCGCCGTGCTCAACCTGGAAGACCCTGCCGCGGCAGGGCTTATCCCGCAGATAGAGGCCCGGGTGCTGGGCTATGCACGCTCGGAAAACAGCCGGGCAGCAGCCTTCCAGGAGGACAGCCGGATTCGGTTTTGCCTTCCGCGGCGCAAGCCGTATTTCCTTGATTGCAGTCATATCCCGCTGATCGGGGCTCACAACCGGGAAAACATTGCTGCCGCCGGTCTGGCCGCCGCAGCCGCGGGCGTTTCCGCGGAGAGCATTGAAAAAACGGTGCAGGGCTTTCACGGGCTTTCCCATCGCATGTCGCCGGTGGAGGTCATAAAGGGGGTCGCCTACATAGACGATTCCAAGGCCACCAATGTGAACGCTGTGGTTCGGGCGCTGGAATCCTTTTCCACACCGGTGATTCTTATTATGGGAGGGCGGGAGAAAGGTGGAGGGTACGCCGAGCTCAAACCACTGCTGCCGGGACGTGTGAAACATTTAATCGTGATGGGAGAAGCTGCAGGCGCAATCGAGAACGAGCTGGACGAAAAAGCGCCGGTCAGCCGGGCTGCGGATATGGCTGAAGCCGTTCGCACATCGGCCGCCCTGGGAGAAGCCGGGGATACCGTGCTGCTTTCGCCGGCCTGCGCAAGCTTTGATATGTATGAAAGCTATGCCCGCAGGGGTGACGATTTTATTGCATGCGTCCGAAAGATGGAGGCGCGCGCACATGGCTGATTCTGAAAAAAACAAAGCTTCGGGCGGAAAGCGGCGTTCGACGGGGACGCAGCCAGGGGCTGCCGTCTGCGATTACGCCCTCTTGATTCCGGTGCTGCTGCTGGTGGGCATCGGGGTGGCCATGGTCTATAGCGCAAGCTGTGAGATCGCGCTCAAACAGTTCGGCGACGAATACTATTTTTTTGAGAAACAGCTTCTCTTTGCCGGCTTCGGCTGCCTGGGCATGATAGTGCTGCGCTTTGTCCCCTACCGGATTTACCGGCCCATGACCTATCTGCTGCTGCTGGCTGCCACCGTCTGCTTGTCGGCGGTGCTGATAAAGGGGGTGGGCCAGACGGCCGGGGGCGCAACCCGCTGGCTGCGGATCTGGGGGGTAAGCTTTCAGCCTGTGGAGTTTGCCAAGATGGCGCTTGTGGTTTTCATGGCCTATTCGCTAAGCAAAAAGCAGGAGCGGGTGGATGAGCTAAACATCGGTTTTCTCCCCCATGTGCTCATTCTCTGCCTTCTGTCCGCCCTGGTGCTGATTCAGCCGGACTTCGGCTCCATGGTGATCATGTGGGTGCTGACATGGATTGTTATGTATGCAGGACGGGTCCGCGTAAGACACCTGACAGCGAGCTCTCTTGTTCTGGCCCCCTTTGTGCTCTATCTGATAATGAGCTCGCAGTATCGGCTGAAGCGGTATATGACTTTTCTGGATCCCTGGAAGTATCCGCTGGACGAGGGCTACCAGATCATTCATTCCCTTATGGCCTTTGGATCCGGGGGGCTTGTGGGCAAGGGTTTCGGCCAGGGCTATCAGAAGCTTTTTTATCTGCCCGCACCGCATACCGATTTTATCTTTTCTGTAATCGGTGAGGAAGGCGGATGGCTGTGGATCCTTATTGTCCTGAGCCTCTATATCATCATCCTGTGGCGGGGCGTTGAAATTGCGCGCAGCCGCCCGGATTTTTTCGGCTCCCTTCTTGCCCTGGGAATCACGGTTTCCATTGCCCTGCAGGCGGTGGTCAATATGGGCGTCAATTTGAGTCTGCTGCCCACAAAGGGACTGGCGCTGCCGTTTCTAAGCTACGGCGGCAGTTCGTTGTTTTTCAATCTCCTTTTGGTGGGAATCTTAATGAATATCGGACTCTCACGTAAGAAATGAATACAGCAGAAGACGGACATAGAACTGAGCAAAGCCCCGAGGAGCTGCAGGGTCTGCGCCTGATTGTGGCAGGCGGCGGCACTGGAGGGCACCTGTTCCCGGGTATTGCTGTTGCGGATGCAATAAAGCGCAGGCTGCCGAAAAGCCGGGTGCTTTTCGTAACCACGGGGCGGCCCATTGAAAGGCGCGTGTTGTCCCGGACCGACTATGAAACAGTGGAAATTGCTGCAGCCGGTTTCAAGGGGGTGGGCTTTAAAGCCAAAATGCTGGCGCTGATAAAGGTGCCCGCTGGTTTTGCGGCTTCGTTTGGTATTTTTTTGCGTTTTAAACCTGATGCTGTCCTCGGGATGGGCGCATATTCCGCAGCGCCGGTGATCCTTGCAGCCTGGGCGGCCCGCATTTTCCGGGCCGTACACGAGCAAAACCGCATTGCCGGCATGACCAACCGGTTGCTGGCCCGTTTTGCCGACCGGATCTATGTTTCCTTTCCGGATACGGTGACAGGAAAGCGCTGCGCAGACACCCGCTTTACAGGAAATCCCATCCGCAGTGATATCGGCAAAGAGGCAGCGGGAAAAGATAAGCAGAAGTTTAATGTTCTGATTGCAGGCGGCAGCCAGGGAGCGCACAAAATCAATACAGCGGCTCTTGCAGCGCTGCCCGGTCTGAAATCGCCGGAAACCATGCGCTTTATTCATCAAACAGGTACGGCGGATCTGGAAATGGTTCGGCAGGGCTATGAAGATGCCGGGATCGACGCCTTGGTGGAGGCTTTTTTCGACGATATGGCCGCCTGCTACGCAGCGGCTGATTTTATCATCTGCCGGGCTGGGGCGACCTCTGTCGCCGAGGTTGCGGCTGCCGGGATTCCTGCGGTGTTTATTCCTTATCCCTATGCTGCGGACAATCACCAGTATTATAACGCCAAAGCCCTGGAGGATGAGGGCGCAGCCGAGGTGATCCCTCAGGAGGCCGCCGACGGACGCCTTTTGGCCGGCCGAATCAACTATTATGCAAGGGAGGAGGGCGTCCGTATGCAGATGCAGGAACGGATGCGGGCTTTTGCCAGGCCGGATGCGGCGCGCGCCATAGCAGAAGACATGCTGAACTGCCTTGGGCGGGGCCGCCCGGGCGGAAAACAAAAAAAATCCGGAGATGCGGGCGGATAGCGGAGAGGTTTATGTATCGCAAAAGGTATCATATTTATTTCGTCGGTATCGGCGGTATTGGAATGAGCGGCATTGCCGAGCTTTTGCTGAATCTGGGCTACCGGGTATCCGGCTCCGACATCGCGGCTTCAGATGTAACCGAGCGGCTGGCCGCACTGGGCGGCAGGATTTACCAGGGCCATCACCCCGCCCAGGTGGAGGGCGTGGACGTGGTGGTGACATCCTCCGCGATTTCCAGGGACAACCCGGAAGTGCGTGCGGCGATGGATGCCTCTATCCCTGTCATACCCCGTGCGGAGATGCTGGCCGAGCTCATGAGGCTGAAATACAGCGTTGCCGTGGCCGGCGCCCACGGCAAGACCTCAACCACCTCGCTGCTGGCCAGCGTCCTGGCAGGAGGCGGCCTGGACCCCACGGTTGTAATCGGCGGCAAGCTCAAGCAGATCAATACCAACGCCGTTCTGGGCCAGGGCGATTTTATCGTGGCAGAAGCAGACGAGAGCGACGGCTCCTTTTTGAAGTTTTCACCCTCCATTGCGGTGGTGACAAATATTGATCTGGAGCATGTGGACTTCTACGGTGATCTGGAAGCCATCAAAAAGGTTTTTCTGGAATTTATCGACCGGCTGCCCTTCTACGGGGTGGCGGTGCTGTGTCTGGACAACGAAGCGGTCCAGGACATCATTCCATTTATCCGCAAGCGCTGCATTACATATGGCTTGAGCGCCCAGGCCGATATCCAGGCAAGAGACGTGGCGTTTGAGGCCCGCAAAAGCCGTTTCCGCGTATATAACCGGGGGGGCGAGGTAGGCGAGGTGGAGTTGAATCTGCCGGGTCTCCACAACATCTATAACGCCCTGGCAAGTATCGCAGTGGGGATGGAGCTTGAGGTTTCCTTTGATCGCATCCGTGCGGCGCTTGAGAAGGTGGAGGGCGTGCAGCGGCGGCTGGAAGAGAAGGGCGAGGCTGCGGGGGTGAAAGTAATTGACGATTATGGCCACCATCCAACGGAAATCAAGACGACGCTCGAGGCCATACGCAAAAGCTGGTCGGTAAAACGTCTGATCGTGGTGTTCCAGCCCCACCGCTACAGCCGGACACAGGCTCTTTTCGACGATTTTACCCGCTCCTTCTACGAGTGCGATAAGCTGGTGCTCCTGCCGGTGTACCCGGCCGGCGAAGCCGAAATCAAGGGCGTGGATCATTGCGGACTGGCCGACGGGGTCCGCCACCATGGCCACAAGGATGTATCCTGTTTTGACGCGATAGACGACGCTGTGACTTTTTTAGAGGGAAACGCCGCGGACGGAGACATCGTTCTGACACTGGGGGCGGGCAACGTTTGGCAGACCGGAGTCGAGTTTTTGCGCCGGATGCAGAAGAAAAACAGATAATACAAATGCTTATGGAATGCAGTCTCACATTCTGCAGCGCTTTAAAAGAGCAGGTAAGGGGCAGGGTCCTTTTTGACGAACCCATGGCCTCCCATACCTGGCTCCGGGTGGGAGGCCCCGCGGATATTTTTGTAAGCCCCTGTGACCAGGAGGATTTTTTCGGCCTTGTCCGGTGGCTGATTGCGGAAGGCGCACCCTACACCCTGATCGGCGGCGGCTCCAACCTCCTGGTAAGAGACCGCGGCATAAGAGGGGTGGTTATCGATACCGGGCGGGCTCTGAAGGGGCTTTTGCTGGAGTCCGGACCGGAGCGGTCCGCCCGCTTGATACGGGCCATGGCAGGGGAGAACCTTGGCCGCCTTTGCCGCTTTGCAAGGGAAAACGGGCTTGCCGGCTTAAATTTTGCCGCCGGGATCCCCGGCACCGTGGGAGGTGCGATGGTTATGAACGCCGGTGCAGCCGGCGGAGCAGTTGCCGATGTGCTGGCAGAGGCGTGGGTTTTGTTCGGAGACGGTAGTGTAGAACGTTTTCCCCGCTCCGCACTGCGCTTTTCCTATAGAAGGCTTGAAATACCGGGCTTCGAAGGGGATGCGCTGCACCCGCCGGTTATTGTGGAGGGCTGCTTTGCCGTGAGGCCGGGGGATCGCCTGGAGCTGGAGCAGGAGGCAAAGACCCTGCTCACAGAGCGCAAAGAGCGTCAGCCGCTGGGTGCTGCCAGTGCAGGTTGCTTTTTTAAAAATCCGCAGGACGGCGAGCCTGCCGGCAGGCTAATAGAAAAGGCCGGGATGAAGGGTATGGAGGTCGGCGGGGCGCAGGTGTCGGAGAAACATGCCAACTTTATTGTAAACCGGGGCGGGGCGACGGCTGCGGATATCCTGCGGCTTATGGAAACTGTCCGGGAAGCGGTGTACAGGAAATTTTTCGTTGCGCTGGAGCCGGAGGTGCGAATTGTCGGTGAATAAAAACAACCGGAAAAACCGTCTGAAAAAAGGAAGCGCCAGGCAAAGAGTCTCTTTTTGGCCGGCTCTTAAGGCGGGGGGTACGGCCCTGCTTGCCATGGCGGGTTTTTTTTTGCTGGCAGCGGCCTTTATTTTTTTCCATGACGCCCTGATCCAGTGCGACTATTTCAATGCCGAGTCCATCAATGTCCGCGGCATGGAAAGGCTCTCCAGGGAAATGGTGCTTGATACGGCTGGCCTGGAAGGGGAGGTCAATATTATTGCAGTAAACCTTTCCATGGTCAGAAAGCGGCTCGTTGCATATCCCTGGATTCGTTCTGCCTCTGTCAGGCGGGAGCTGCCTTCGCGCCTGAGCGTTTCTGTGCGTGAGCACAGGCCCCTGGCCGTTCTGGATGTGGGGCGGTTTTTTCTTATTGATTCCAGGGGGTCAATCTTTAAAGAAGCGGCCCCCCCTGAAATGACGGGCTTGCCGATTATTTCAGGGCTTGAGTGCGCGGACTGGAAAAAGCCAGATGGATCACGGACAAAGGTTTCCTCGGCTGTCATGAGTCTTCTGCAATGCCTGGAAGACGGGGCCGGCCCGCGGGGCCTTGCGGTGCATGAGATTGCCGTGGACCGGGAAATGGGACTTACCGTTTGGAGCAACGGGCCTGCAGAGAGAATTCATCTGGGATACGACGGCTATGAACAAAAGCTTCAGCGGATCCGGCGGATTTTTGCCTATATAGAGGCAAACAGGGAGTTGCAGCCCCTTGAATACCTGAATGCACAAAACCCGAAACGCATTGTAGCAACCCCGGCAGAACAGAAAAGCAGCGAAGCCAACAAGGAGGTTTAAGGTGAAGGCAAAGGAGGAGCTTGTTGTCGGACTCGATATCGGTACCACGAAGATCTGTGCCGTGGTTGCCGAGCTGGAAGCCGACACGGTAAATATTATCGGAATCGGGAGCCATCCATCTGTCGGACTGCGCAAGGGCGTTGTCGTCAATATCGAATCCACCGTGGAATCGATAAAAAAAGCGGTCGAGGAGGCCGAACTCATGGCGGGATGCGAAATTTCCTCCGTCTATGCCGGCATCGCCTGCGGACACGTGACAGGATTTAACAGCAACGGCGTCATTGCAATAAAGGGCGAGGAAATTACCCAGGCCGATGTGAACCGTGTGATTGAAGCGGCCCGGGCTGTTGCCATTCCCATGGACCGGGAGGTCATTCACGTGCTTCCCCAGGAGTTTATAGTCGACGGGGAGGGGGGAATTAACAACCCCGTGGGCATGGCGGGCGTGCGCCTGGAAGCGCGCATCCATATTGTGACCGGCGCCGTGACATCGGCGCAAAATATTGTCAAGTGCGCAAATAAGGCAGGTCTGGATGTCTGCGATATCATACTTGAACCGATTGCCTCCTGCGAATCGGTGCTGAGCCCTGAGGAAAAAGAGGTTGGGGCCGGTCTGATCGACATTGGGGGCGGCACTACGGATTTGGCGGTGTTTTCCGCTAACAATGTAAAACATACCTTTGTGCTGTCGCTTGGCGGCAACAACATGACAAACGACATCTCCGTGGGACTGCGGACCCCGATGGCCGAAGCCGAACGCATTAAGCTCAAGTACGGTACCTGTATTGCGGACAGGATCGGAAACGACGAAACCATAGAGATTTCAGATCGTTCCGGACGCGGAGGGCGCAAGTTGCCGCGGCAGATCCTGGCGGAGATTCTGGAACCGCGTGTTGAAGAGATATTTACGCTGGTCAAGCGGGAGCTGATGCAGGCGGGCCTGAAAAATGCCATTGCCTCCGGGGTTGTTCTGACCGGAGGAGCCTCGCTTCTGGAAGGCATATCCGAAATTGCCGAATCTGTTTTCGAGCAGCCCGTGCGCATCGGCCGGCCGCAGGGGGTGAGCGGCCTGGTGGATGTGGTAAACAGTCCCATGTACGCCACGGGCGTGGGGCTTGTCATATATGGGGCCCGCAATCAGGAGAAAAAGAAGTTCCGGATTCGCGACAACAATATTTTCAACCGGATCATGAAGCGCATGAAAGCCTGGGTGAAAGAAATCATATAGAAGCAACAGTGAAGATTAAGGCAAATATTGCTATCCCGAAACATACAAGGAGGTGACGCCATGAATTTTACCTATGTGGAAAACAACAATTCAGCCAAAATCAAGGTGATCGGAGTCGGCGGCGGCGGTAACAACGCTATTGACAATATGATCGACGCCAATCTGGAGGGTGTCAAGTTCATAGCCGCCAATACGGATGCCCAGGCGCTTGCCAAAGCCAAGGCCAACACCAAGATTCAGCTTGGCGAGGAACTGACTCAGGGTCTGGGAGCCGGGGCCGATCCGAATGTCGGCAGGGAGGCGGCCGTGGAATCAACGGAGCTTCTGCGGGAGGCATTGGCGGACAGCCACATGGTCTTTATAGCAGCCGGTCTCGGCGGCGGCACCGGCACCGGGGCGGCTCCGGTAATCGCGGAGCTTTGCAAAGAGATGGGCGCACTTACGGTGGCAGTGGTGACCAAACCCTTTACCTTTGAGGCAAAAAAGCGAAGCCGCTATGCAGATGAGGGCATCTCCAAACTGCGGGAGGTGGCGGATACAGTTATCACAATTCCCAATGACCGGCTGCGCGGGCTTGCCTCAAAAAAGGCAACCCTTATTGAAATGTTTAAAAAAGCCGATGAAATCCTGCATCATTGTGTAAAGGGAATTACCGATCTGATTATGAATCCGGGCCTGATCAACCTGGATTTTGCGGACGTTAAAACCACCATGAGCAAGGCGGGGATGGCCATTATGGGTATCGGCGTGGCAAGCGGAGAGAACCGGGCCCTTGAAGCGGCGGAACGGGCCATTTCCCACCCCCTTCTTGAGGATAATTCGATTGTTGGTGCCCGCGGGGTGCTGATGAATATCACCTGCAATTCGGATCTTACCATGGAGGAGACCATGGAGGCATCGGACCGCATTTATAACGAGATCAACAATGATGATGTAGAACTGATATGGGGTACTGCGGTGGACGACTCCCTTGGAGATGAAATGCGGGTCACCGTTATTGCCACCGGCATAGGCGATCGGAATATGCAGGAGGTTAAGGACAAGGTCCATAAGTTCCCCGCAGAGGGCTTTCAGCCAAGGGGCAAGGTCCGGGACCTGACCGAGGAGGACATGAAAATGGATGATTACGATATTCCAACAGTCATCCGCAATGAGGCCAAAAAGCAGAAAAGCGGGTCTTCTTCGGGATCCAGGGGCGGATCTTGCGGCAAGCAGGCCAAAAAAGCCGGAGGGGAGGATGCAGGCGGAAGCAATTTCAACTATGACACGGATCTGGATATACCGACATTTCTGCGCAGAAAAGCGGACTAGGGCGAATGCCCCTGTTCCGCAAAAGAAGCCGAGCGCATGGGTGTGGCGCATGAGCGGTGCGGCAATTGCGACGCCGTAGCGATTCACGCATCCCGGCCTTCTATAAAGTCCTTGACAAAACTCTTGTAACTTAATACGAAAAAGTCTTTACGTTCTTTTGCAAGCCGGGCAGGCAGTTCGGCTGTTCGGAACAAGCCTTTATTTGAAAAAAAGCCCCCGGATTTTAAGGTGCGGAGGGAGGCAAAGGCTGCCCCTCCCGGCTGAAAAGGGGTTGGAGGCGGCAGGTACTCGGTTGTGGAAAGGAATTAAATCGCATGACTTCGAAAAACGAACGGAATTTGGCGTACGGTTTATTAGCTGTCTGCCTTGTCGTCGGTATTCTGGGCTATGCCGCGTTTCCCTCGAAAAGCCCGGAAGTTCCGGTCCGTAAAATGTTTGCAGCTACAGGCGACGACGTATTGTTCGCCCACCAGACCCACAGCGACTCCTATGGATTGTACTGTGAGGATTGCCATCATGCCTTTCAGGAGGCCGGCGAAGAGAAGCCGGGGGAGTGCGGTAGCTGCCATGGTGCAGAAAGCAAGTATAAGCCGGCCCTGGGCGAAAAAGGGATGTTTAGCCATGAGGCCCATGCCCGGCAGTACGGCCTGTATTGCAGCGACTGCCACCACAACTACGAGGAGGGGGATTCTCAGCAGCCCCAGGCCTGCACTGCCTGCCATCAGGAGGGCATGGGCAATGGCGGGATGCCCGGCAGAAAGGAAGCCTTCCACAGGCAGTGTATAGGATGCCACGAGGACTATGGTGTCGTGCCTGATCGGAGCCGGTGCTCGGGATGCCATGTTCCCCGGAATCGCACCGAGGCCTTTCATACCCAGTGCGCGGGCTGTCATGAGGATTTTGGGGCGGGGCCCGCAAAATCCGACTGCAGTCAGTGCCACGCCTATTAAGCTGAGCGGTGGCGGAATGATCGCGTATACTTGACACTTTACAACCAGGAAAGACCGGTAAAGGTTTTGATCCATGAAAAGATCATTTTTTGGCTTTATCAAACCGAGGCTGACATACGAGGCCATTGTGGACAGCGACGCCGAGCCCGCTGATGTCCCGGTATCTGAAAAAATTCAACTTTTGCTGGACGCTCCGCTGGAGCATAGCCAGGATCTTGCAGTTGCAGCGGGCGAACACGTAAAAAGCGGCCAGTGCCTCCGGGCCACGGCGGATTCGGACGATTACGGCCTGGCCAGCAGATCCGGAAAAATCACAGATGTCAGGCCTTTTATTGGCATGATGCAGAAGAAGATGACTGCAGTCAGCATTACTGTGGATCCGGAGTCCGAGCAGGTCCCTGACGAAGAGTTCAAGAAGCAGAGCAAGAACCCCAGCCTTGAGGCAGCAGCCTGTTTCCTGAAAGGACTTCCCGGAAAACCTGATTTCTCTCCCTTTTTTGATCCCGGCCGGCGGATTAAGGCGATTGTGGTTCTCGGAGCCGAACACGATCTTCTGGCCATTACAAACCAGTATTTTGTCAAAACCAGCATTGAATCGATTAAAACCGGCATCGATGCCCTCAGAAAAATGACGGGCATTCAGAATGTTATACTGGCCGTTCCCGAGCATCTGGTACAGGTGGCCGGAGCCGCCGGCGCGGGCGTAAAAACAGTGGATTCGGAATATCCGACCGCAAACCCGGAACTGATTGTCCGCCACATTCTCTCTGATGAGATAAAGGCCGGAGGCGAGGGGAGAAATGCGGATGTGGCCTTTTTTAATGCGGAGGCGGTATCCGCTATCGGGGCTGCCTTTAATACAGGCCGGCTTCCCCTGACCAAGATGGCGACTTTTATCTCCAAAGACGGCAGCAGACGGATGGTTTCCGTACCGATGGGAACCCCGGTTAAAAATATACTGGACACCTTCAACGAAACTCTGGAGGAAGGCGACCGGCTTATTTTCGGCGGCCCCATGACCGGAACCGCGGTCTATACCATAGAACAGCCGGTTGCAGCTGATACTGATGTGATCATGATTCAGGACAGTTCCCGGATACCGGAATCTTCGGGCACGGCCTGTATAAATTGCGGTGAATGCGTTAGGGTATGTCCTGTTAATATCCCGGTGAATATACTGGTCCGGCTGCTGGAGGCGGAGCAGTATGAACAGGCGGCCGCCCAGGCCGAGCTGGATGCCTGCATCGAATGCGGACTGTGCGCTTTTGTCTGTGAGTCCCGGATTCCCATTTTTCAGCATATCAAACTTGGCAAACACATGCTGGAGCGCATGAAAGCGGAGGAGAGCAATGCCTGAGTCCATCAAACTGACTGTATCCCATGCCCCGTTCTGGCACAGCGGAAGTCAGATTTCGCTCAAAAATTACAATATCCTGTTGGCCACCCTGCTGGCGGTAATCCCGGGCCTGTTTCAATACGGTCTTGCCGCCCTGGCATTGGTTGCGCTCTCGATCGCCTCGGCCATGATCTGGGAGCTCATAATGAATTTTTTAACCCGGCGGCCGGTCTCCATAGGCGATGGAAATGCCGCACTGCTGGGTATGCTGTTTGCCATGATGCTGCCCGCTGTTACTCCCTGGTGGGTGGTTGTTGTAGGGACTCTTTTTATGGTGGTCATTGGCAAGCAGATTTTCGGCGGACTGGGGGGAAATCCCTTTAATCCGGTGGCCTTTGCATTTGCGGTACTGCTGATTTCCTGGCCCGGCTTCCTCGATTTTAATAAAGCACTTGTCAATTACCAGTTTGATTTCAATCCCGTTTTTCCATTATTGCTGGCCAAATCATTCGGATCCGCCGCTGTGGAAGGGTTCTCTGCCGCCGATTTGCTGCTCGGCCGGCAGGTGGGCGGCATTGGAACCTCTTGTGCGCTGGGGTTGATTATCGGCGGGATTTATCTTATGCTCCGGGGCTATATCCGCTGGGAAATCGCGCTTTCCTTTATCGCCGGGATGTTTATTACAGCTTTTGTTTTTCATCAGGCCAACCCGCAGGTATATGCCGGGGCCGGCTTTCATGTTCTGACCGGATATTCCCTGCTGGGCGCTTTCTTTCTGGCCACAGATGATTCTTCATCACCGGTAAACTTTATCCCCATGTTGCTGTATGGAGCGCTTGGCGGTTTTTTGACGGTTCTTATCCGTAATATTGGCACTCATATCGACGGGGTCGTGTTTGCCATTCTGTTGATTAATCTTATCAACCCGATAATTGATAAAATCCGACCCAAGACCTTGCGAAAGGTGATCAATTATGCGTGAAATGGTAAAAATGGTTCTTGTGCTGACAATTCTGAGCAGCTTCTCCGGTGGATTGCTGGCTGCCATCCGGAACAACACGCAGGATCGTATTGACAGCCAGGTTCTCAAATTCGTCAAGGGGCCGGCCATCAAGAAGATTTTGGAAGGCGCTTCCAATAATCCGATTCAGGATCGGTTCTCGCTCCAGGTTGACGGAACTGAAAGAAATTTTTTTGTGGGCGTTTATGAGGGAGAGCCCGGAGTGGTGGCCTTTGAAACCAAAGGCAGCGGCTACGGGGGCGATGTGGGAACAATGGTTGCCGTAAACGTGAGAACCGGTAAAATCCATGGCGTCAGCGTTACCACCCATAATGAAACGCCCGGCGTGGGCGCCCGGGTAGAGACCCATGAAGATTTCAAAAAGCAGTTCCAGGGAGTGGAAATCGGCACTGAGACGAATGTGAAAAAGGATGGCGGAGATATAATCCCCATGGCCGGTGCCACTATTACCTCCCGGGCTGTATGTACGGCCGTCAGAAGAGCCGGGAATCTTTACAATAAGGTAAAACCCCGGATTCAAAAACAGTTGTCAACTTTTTCCGGATAGAAGGAAATAAAGATTATGGCAAAGACACTGGCTCAGGAATTTACCAAAGGCTTATGGGAGGAGATTCCACCCTTTCGTCTGGTCCTCGGGCTCTGCCCGGTCCTTGCGGTGACCAAATCCGTACCCAACGGTCTGGGAATGGGTGTTGCGACGACCTTTGTGCTGGTCTGCTCCAACCTCCTGGTTTCGCTGCTTCGCAACGTGATTCCACCCAAAATCCGTATCGCCTGCTATATCATCATCATTGCTACTTTTGTTACAGTGGTGGAACTGCTGATGCAGGCTTTTGCCTATCCCCTATACCTGCAGCTGGGAATTTTTATTCCGCTGATTGTTGTTAATTGCGTAGTCCTCGGCCGGGCGGAGGCCTTTGCCTCCAAGCACAAGCCGGTGTACGCGGTGGCAGATGGCCTCGGCATCGGCATCGGGTTCACCCTTTCGCTCGGAGCGCTGGGGGCTGTGCGTGAAGTGCTGGGCGAAGGAACGTTTTACGGGATGGAAGTTTTCGGTCCTTCATTTGAGCCTCTTACCTTCATGGTGGAAGCACCCGGGGCATTTGTGTGCCTCGGGCTCATGCTCTGCCTGATGAATCTGGCCGGAAGCCGTTAAGGCCGGCGCGGTGGAAGTTCACACAGGAGTTAAATAATGGGCGATATCTTTGTTCTGGTCATCAGTTGTATCTTTATAAACAACATTGTGCTGGCGCAGTATCTGGGGAACTGTCCTTTCCTGGGCACTTCCAAAAAAATGGAGACGGCCGTGGGCATGGCCATGGCGGTCCTCTTTGTTATGGTCATGGCCGGTGTTATCACCTGGGTGATAAACACCTGTTTTCTGGCTACCCTGGGCATTGAATTTTTGCGCACCATTGCTTTTATTCTGGTCATTGCATCGCTGGTGCAATTTGTTGAAATGTTTCTCAAGAAAAGCATTCCCGCCCTGTATGCAGGGCTTGGCATTTTTCTGCCTCTTATTACCACAAACTGCGCAGTTATGGGTGTCTGCCTGATAAACGTGCAGGAGGAATACACCTTTCTGCAGGCGCTTATCGCTTCTATCGCCTATGCCCTTGGCTTTGGGCTGGCCCTTATTCTCTTTGCCGGTGTGCGGGAACGGATTATCCTGGCAAGGGTGCCGAAACCATTGCAGGATACCTCTATCGGTCTGGTAACAGCAGGCGTTTTATCCCTGGCATTTATGGCTTTCAAGGGGATGGTATAAAGCCGGGGTGCATCCTGCTCCACTGGCCTGGGCTGCAAGGCGCGGGGCATCTTCCGCTGCCTAATCTGGAATTCTGAACAATTAAGAGGAAAGTCGTGCTCGAATCTGTACTTTTTACGCTGGGACTCGGCCTTGTTATAGGATTGGCTCTGAGTTTTGCTTCGCGCATATTCTATGTCTATGAGGATCCGAGGATCGCCAAGGTGGAAGGTCTGCTGGCCGGCGCCAATTGCGGCGGATGCGGATACACCGGCTGTGCCGCGGCTGCAGAGGCCATTGTCAAAGGGGAAGCCCCTCCTTCGGTCTGTATACTGAACAGTTCGGAAAATGTGGCGGAAATCGCAGCGATTATGGGATTGGAAGCCGGATCCGCGGAGCCGCTGAAATCGTATAATGACTGCACCGGCGGAAGCAGGGCTACGGATCGGTTTTTTTATAAAGGTCTAAACAGCTGCAAAGCAGCAGCTGCCATGTTCGGCGGCAAAAGGGATTGCTGGATCGGCTGTCTGGGTTTTGGCGACTGTATCCGGGCCTGCACCTTTGATGCCATAAAGATGGGAGAGCAGGGCTATCCTGTTGTGAACAAGGAGAAATGCGTTGGCTGCGGAGCGTGTGAGCGTGCCTGTCCCAAGCCGATTTTGAAGGTGCGGACCATGTCCGAGCGCCTGCTGCATTTAAACACAACTGAGGATGCCGTGGCTCCCTGTGCGCAGACCTGCCCCGCAGAAATTGACATTCCCCGTTATATTCAGCATATCAAAACCGGTGAGTATGAAGAAGCAGTCAATACAATCCGGGAGCGAAATCCCCTTCTGCTGACCTGCGGCAGGGTTTGCCCCCATCCCTGTGAGTCCTGGTGCCGCCGGGGCATTGAGGATGAGCCGGTAGCCATCAATCACCTCAAGCGTTTTGTCGCAGACTATGAAATGAACGCCGGCAGGCGTATACCTATTGAGACCGCCCCGGATACCGGAAAACGGGTGGCGGTGATTGGCGGAGGACCGGCAGGATTGAGCTGTGCGTATTTTCTGCGCAGGGTCGGGCATCATCCCGGCATATTCGAGGCTATGCCCCGGCTGGGAGGCATGCTGCGCTATGGGATTCCTGAATACCGTCTGCCCAAAAAAGTCCTGGACTGGGAGATCGAGGGGATCTTAAACACCGGCATTGAGCATCACACCAACGTCCGGCTTGGGCGCGATTTTGAATTTGGATCCCTGATTGCCGCAGGTTTCGACGCCGTATTTTTCAGCATCGGAGCATGGAACGATTATCAGTTAAAGATCCCGGGAGAGAATCTGCCCGGATGCTTTACAGGGATTGACTTTCTTTCCCGGGTCGGCAATGAAGAGTCCGTTGCCGTTGGCAGGCGCGCCGCTGTTATCGGGGGCGGCAATACGGCTATTGACTGTGCGAGAACCCTCGTGCGCAAGGGCTGTGAAAAGGTTTACCTGGTTTATCGCCGCACACGAAATGAGATGCCCGCAAATGACGTGGAAATAGAGGCTGCTGAACATGAGGGCATTGAGTATATTTTTTTGGCGTCTCCCAACCGCGTGATGGGCGATGAACAGGAAAGGGTCTGCGGACTGGAGTATTTAAAAATGGAACTTGGTGAGCCGGATGCCAGTGGACGGCGACGGCCGGTTCCCATTGAGGGCTCAGAGACGGTGCTGGAGGTTGAAACCATCATTACGGCCATAGGCCAGGCGCCGCTGGCTGAATTCCGTGGGAAGGGCGACCGGCTGGATGATTTGTCCATGACCCGCTGGAACACTTTCGAGGTGGACCCCGCCACCCATCAGACCAATGTGCCCTATATTTTTGCTGCGGGTGACGCCGCAACCGGACCGGCGCTTGTTGTTGACGCCATCGGCGGGGGACGCAAGGCTGCCCGCTCCATCAATCTGTTTTTGCGAAACAAGCCTGTAACTCCGGAGCCGAAGGCGATCTTGAACAAACACATCCAGGAAACCATTTTTGATTCGGTGGAAGGTGTAAAACGGGACCGGCGGCGCGTGCAAACCCCCGAATTGCCTGTTTCCGAGCGGATTCATACCTTTGATGAGGTAGATCTGGTAATCAGCGAACAAAGCGCTCTTTCCGAAGCTGATCGCTGTCTGGATTGCTGCAGGCTTTGCTACAATCCGGATGTAATGGCTTCGTAGTACTTTTTTCCCCAACATCCGTTATTGCGGAATTAATGGCAGGAAAGCCGGTTTTGCCGTCCATATCCTCTTCTGCAAGGCGCGTCTGTTTTTACCTTTTACGGCAAACGGCGCGCTTTTTTTGTGCCAGTGGCCGGCCAGGCCCCTGCTTTACAATTTGAGCCGGAACTGATAGAGGGAAATAGGCGCAGCCTTGGGTAACTCCTTGTATTCTAATGAATATTTGATGGGCTAAAAATACGAAATGCGTAGGGGCTGGATGCTATGGCTGAATCAACAGAGCAAAGGCGAACAGCGGTGGAAAAAGAACTTACTGAGCTGGAGAGGCAGGTGGAAGCCATGGATGGCAAGCTGAGAGCTTATCTGGCAGATCGGCGGAACAAACCGCACCCCCGCCATATGGAACTTGTCGAAAAAATTCAGCGCTACAGGGTTCCCCCCGTAGTTTCCACCAAGCAGCTTGAATACCAGTTGGATAACCTGCAGTGGAAGGTCTATTATCATCAAAAGGCCTGGCAGCAGCTTTGGGAGAACGCCGAGGCAGCCTATCGACAGGGACGACAGTTTGGAGCCGGCCTGAATGAGCCCTCATCACAGCCGGAATCCGAACAGCCCCGGGGCCCCAGTTCCCCTTCAATGAGGTCATTCTGGAATTTTCAGCAAAAGAAACTGGATGAATTCGGAGGCGGGAACCAGGAGTCGCCCGAGGAGTTCGAAAGGCGAATCAAGAGTAGGTACAGGCAATTGGCGGAGAATAAGGGCGATGACCAGGAGATCGTTCTAACCTTTGATAAAGAGGATAAGCGGTGTACCCTGGCGCTAAGACGCAAGGGATAATGCCCGGCCTCTATTAAGGGGACAGGCTAATGATCCTCCGGCCCGATGACCGTTGTTTTTGTAAAGCAGTCCCGGCCGGACTCTTCACGCAGCCTCTCCAGTATCAACTGCATATCCGCAGCCGGCTCCGCCTGGATACAGACCGGACTTCCGCTTTCCGGGTGCATAAAGCGCAGCTTCCAGGCGTGCAGCATCTGGCGCGACGCCGCCTGGCTAACATTCCGGAGTCTCGGGTTGTGCAAAAGCCTGGAAGGCTTTTTCGGGCCATATACTCTGTCGCCTACAATGGGGCAGCCTATGGCGGAACTGTGTACCCGGATCTGATGGGTACGGCCGGTTGCTATCCGGTATTCTATAAGCGAGATCCCCTCCCAGAAACAGCAAAGCCGCCAGAAGGTTAAGGCGTGCCGGGCCTTTGTGTGCCTTCTGGCGGACATTTTTTTCCTGTCCTCCCGGTGGCGGCCTATGGGCAGATCAATGCGTCCGCTCTCCTGCGGCGGCCGTCCATAGGTCAGGGCCAGATAGTGTTTTTCAATACGGCGCTTTTTGAATTGTTCAGTCAGGTTTTGAAAGGCGGAAGGGGTTTTTGCAGCAAGGATAAGCCCGGAGGTGTCTTTGTCCAGGCGGTGTACAATTCCCGGCCGCTCTGCCGCGGTGCCTACCCCCTGGATTTCCGGAAAATGGTAGAGCAGAGCGCCGGCAAAAGTTCCGACGGTGTGTCCGGGGGAGGGATGCACAACCATTGCAGGAGGCTTGTTTACAGCCAGGCAGTGCGCATCCGCAAAGATGACGTCAAGATCGATGGCCTCGGCCTCAAGAGGGAGGGCCTCCTTGACGGGTTCGAAGATTTCACCGCTTATCCTGTCCCCTGGCGCAGGCTTATAGCCGGGCTTGCACGGCTTGCCGTTGACGCGGATGCGTCCCTCACGGATTAGGCGGGCTGCGGTGCTGCGAGACAACTGAGGGTGTCGCTCGGCAGTCAGGATATCCAGCCTCCTGCCTGCATCGGCTTCGGCATGGAACTGGAACGTAAAGTCCCTCCCGCCATTCATGGAGAAATTACTGCGATTGGGCAGGGGGTGTAAACAGGGATTCGATTTCGTTCCAGGTGGCTGTCTCATCGGCATCCCTGGCAATGCAGAGCTCCCTGAGCAGCAGTCCCCGGGCTGTGTCCAGCAGCTTGCGTTCGCCAAAAGACAGGTCCTTCGCTAGTTTCAGCACAAAAAGATCCCGGAATACCTCGGCAACATCGTAGAGCGAGCCGGTTTTGATCTTATCCATGTATTCCTTATACCGCCGGTTCCATGTCTGGTTGTCGAAGATGTCTTCTTTTTTCTGTCTCAGCACGGAGTAGATTTCCGGGATCTCGTCTTCCCGGATTACCTCGCGAAGACCGACTGACTCGACATTGTTGGTGGGGATCATAATCACCATGCCGTTGTCAATGATCTTCATAATATAGAAGTTGTGTTTATCTCCGTTAATGGTCCGGCTTTCAATGGATTCGATGCGTCCTACGCCGTGTGCCGGATATACCGCAAGATCCCCCACCTCAAATTCCTTAAAGTTCTGTTTCTGGGCTTCCGCTTTTTTGGCCATAACAATTCACCACTAAAGTGCTTTTGATGGTTTCTTTGCATAAAATATTTTTATACCATCTTTTGCGGCTTGATTCAATAAAAAAAGAGGGGTTGACGGATTGCTCCGTAACCCCTCTTCCAGTTGCATTCAAGTCACGTACTGCAAATTACATCAAAAACGGCACCATGAGCAGAGCCACAACATTGAGGATCTTGATCATGGGGTTGATTGCCGGACCTGCCGTATCCTTGTACGGGTCGCCGACTGTATCGCCGGTAACAGCTGCTTTATGTGCATCACTTCCCTTGCCGCCGAAAAAGCCGTCTTCAATGTATTTTTTAGCGTTATCCCAGGCGGCGCCGCCGGTGGTCATGGAAATGGCCACAAACAGACCGGTGATAATGGAGCCGATCAAAAGGCCGCCGAGCGCTACTTTGCCCAGCAGGAAGCCGACCAGTATCGGTGCAACGACCGGCAGTAGTGCGGGAACCATCATTTCTTTGAGAGCGTGTTTGGTGACAATGTCCACACAGGTGTGATAATCCGGTTTGGCAGTGCCTTCCATGATTCCCGGCAGTTCGCGGAACTGGCGGCGGACTTCGTCAACAACAGCGCTGCCGGCGCGTCCCACTGCCTGCATGGCCATGGAGCCGAACAGGTAAGGCAGCAGTCCGCCGAGGAAGAGCCCGATGATAACGTCCACATTGGAGAGATCAAAGGAGATCGTTTCGGCAAGACCGCCTGATTCCTCGGCTGCTTTTTCTGCTTGCAGGACAAATTCCTGCGTATAGGAGGCGAACAGAACCAGTGCGGCGAGCCCGGCGGAGCCGATGGCATAGCCCTTGGTAACCGCCTTGGTGGTGTTGCCGACTGCGTCGAGGGGGTCGGTGACAGCGCGCACGGAGTCGTCCATTTCCGCCATTTCGGCAATCCCGCCGGCATTGTCGGTGATCGGGCCGTAAGCGTCAATGGCGATAACCATACCGGTCATGGACAGCATTGCCACTGTGGCAATGGCGATGCCGTAGAGTCCGGCAAATCCGTAAGCAAGGCCGATAGCTATACAGATTGCAAACACCGGGGCTGCGGTGGACTGCAGACTTACTGCAAGACCAGCGATAATGTTGGTGCCGTGGCCGGTGGTGGAGGCTTCTGCAATGCCTTTAACCGGTTTGTATGTGCCGGTATAATACTCGGTGATAATAACGATGATAACGGTCAAAACCAGACCGATCAGCGCAGAGTAAAACAGGTTGATGGCCGGGATGCCGTTCATTTCTGTCATAATGCTTGTTGTTACAAAGTAGAATGCAATGGCTGCCAGAATGGCGGCTCCGAACATTCCTTTGTACAGGGCGCCCATGATGTATTCACTTTTGCCCATCCGGACAAAGAAAGTGGCGATGATGGAGGCAATAATGGATACCGCGCCCAGCAGCAGCGGAAAGTGAACTGCCATGGTGTTTTCTGCAAAGATCAGCGCTCCCAGCAGCATGGCTGCGACAACGGTTACCGCGTATGTCTCGAAAAGGTCGGCTGCCATACCGGCACAATCGCCCACGTTATCGCCCACATTGTCAGCAATGGTGGCCGGGTTGCGGGGATCGTCCTCGGGAATGCCGGCTTCAACTTTGCCGACCAGGTCGGCGCCCACGTCGGCACCTTTGGTAAAAATGCCGCCCCCGAGCCTGGCAAAGATGGAGACCAGACTGCCGCCGAAGCCGAGTGCAACAAGGGGAACTACCTGTTCAACAAGCGGCATGTCCTGCGGGCTGCTGGCGGTCATGTAGGTAAAGAAGCCGGCGATGGAGGCAAGGGCAAGGCCCGCCACCAGCATGCCGGTAACCGAGCCGCCTTTGAAGGCCAGGCTCAGGCCCGCTGCCAGCCCTTTTTTACAGGCTTCGGCCACCCGGAGATTTGCCAGCACTGAGACCCGCATGCCGATATAGCCGGCGAGATAGGAGGCTACTGCACCCACCAAAAAGCCTACGGCCGTTTTTGCGCCCAGGCCCAGAAAAATTAGCACGAAAATAATGATCCCGACAATCGCCATGCTTTTCATCTGCCGATTCAGGTAGGCAATGGAGCCCTCCTCAATGGCATTGGCGATTTCGATCATTTTGGGATCGCCTTTCGGAGCTTTTTTAATAGCTCCGGCCACAATAAGCGAATACGCAATTCCAATAAATCCAACAATTGTGCAACTCAGCGGGATATTATTCAATATCCATTCCATGTCAACCCTCCCTTAACTAATCAGTTAAAAAAACATACCTTGATGGCTTTGTAAAAAGTCCAATATCTGCGTTGCGCTGTATCCCTCGGAATTTCACGTACTCCTATGTACGCTGCATTCCTCGGGATTTGCGTCGCCTTGATCTTGAACTTTTTACTTTGCCATCCCAAATTGACTTTTTACGAGAGCATCATACCTTGGATAACGTTAATTGAAACGGTTCATGCCTTGGTCCGTACCTTGCAGCAGAATTACAGCCGCAGCTTCTGCCGTTTGATCCAGCACCGGCTCAAAGTCCGCAAGTTCGCTGGCAGAAAAATTCCCCAGAACATAGTCACTTATCGCCATTGGTTCATCGGGGCGACCGATGCCCACCTTGATCCGGGGGAAATCCCCGGAGCCAAAGGCATCTTTGATAGACCGCAAGCCGTTATGTCCTCCATGCCCTCCTTTCTTTTTGATTTTGATTTGTCCATATCCAATATCAATATCATCGTGGATCACCAGCACATGATCCAAAGGTATCTGAAAAAAACCGGCTGCACGGCTGATCGCAACTCCGCTGCGGTTCATATATGTTATAGGTTTTATCAAAACCGCATCGGTCCCGTCAATTTTTCCCGTCCCGAAGTCCGCATCAAATTTGTTGCGTCCCATCTGCACCCCCCACCTCCGCGCGATGCGGTCGGCCGCCATAAATCCCGCATTGTGCCGGGAGCGGGCATACCTGCGGCCGGGGTTGCCAAGGCCGGCTATCAACCAGAGAGCTTTACTCATCGTTTTACTGCAGAAAAGAAGGGCCGGCTGCCCGGGCGGGGCGGCTATTCTTCTTCCCCTTCTCCGCCCGTTTCTTCGCCGCCTTCGGCTTCCTCACCTTCTTCGCCCTCTTCAGCCTCTGGTTCCTCTTCTTTTTCCATGGCCGGGCTGACAATCGTCAGAATGGTAAAATTGGTTTCATAGGGAATCTCAATTTTTCCGCTCTGACTGATGTCTTCCACATGAACGGAGTCGCCTAAGTCCAGATCCGTGATGTCAATTTCCACCTGTTCCGGGATATCGCCCGGCAGGCAGTTTACCTCCAGCTCCCTGCGGATGATCTGCAGAATGCCGCCTTCTTCCACTCCTTTAGAAGTGCCCACGGCAGCAACCGGAACGGTGGTGGTGATCTGCTGGTCCATTTTTACTTCATAAAAATCAACATGCAGAAATTTAAATTTTACCGGATCCATCTGCAGTTCTTTGATCATCACAGTGGTTTTGCTTCTGCCGCCGTTTTGTACCTGCAGATCAAGCAGGGCCTGACTTGGACTGACCTTGTTCAGCAGTACCTCCAGGTCATGTATATCCACGGAAAGAGGGGTGCTCTCAATGTTTGCTCCATACAGGATAGCCGGCATCCGGCCCTGACTGCGCAGCTTCCGCGCGACGCCTTTGCCGGTTTGTTCACGTTGGGTTGCGCTGAGTTGATATCGCTCCACTTCTATTTTCCTCCATAAACGGGTTTGTTGTTCATCAAATAAACAAAGAATTGACAGAATCGCCGGTATGGCTGCGCACAATGGCTTCACCGAAGAGACTGGCGATTGAGAGAACCTTGATTTTCTCGCAAGCCAGTCCTCTGTCTGAGAGCGCGAGGGTATCTGTTGTGACAATCGTGGAAAGCGCGCAGTCATTGATCCGCTCGATGGCCGGGCCGGAGAGTACCGCGTGGGTGCAGCAGGCATGGACCTCGCTCGCCCTGCTTTCAACCACGGTATTGGCAGCCTCTGTCAAAGTGCCGGCCGTATCCACCATATCATCCAGAATAATGGCCTTTTTCCCTTCTACACTTCCGATAACAGCCATTGCCCTGGCTTTGTTGGGCGCATCGCGGCGCTTGTCAATTATTGCAAGATCTGCCCCCAGCCGTTTGGCAAACGCCCTGGCACGTTCCACGCCCCCGGCATCCGGCGAAACGATGACGGTGTTGTCGCAGAAATTTTTCTTCATGTAATCGATCAGCACAGGAGCGGCAAACAGATTGTCCACCGGTGTATTGAAAAAGCCCTGAATCTGTGCTGCATGCAGGTCCATGGTAATAATCCGGTTGGCTCCGGCGGTTGTCAGCAGATCGGCCACCATCTTGGCGCTTATCGGCACACGCGGTGCCACCTTTTTATCCTGGCGGGCATAGCCGAAATAAGGAATAACTGCCGTGATACGTTTTGCCGAAGAACGCTTGAAGGCATCGACCATCAACAGCAGCTCCATCAGGTTGTCATTGACTGGGTGACCTGTGGACTGGATGACAAAAACATCCTTGGCCCGGACGTTTTCGTTGATTTCAATCTGTATTTCTCCGTCGCTGAATCTTTTTACCTTGGCTTCCCCCAGTGGGCGATCCAGATAGTCAGCAATGGCTTTGGAGAGAATCGGGTTCGAATTGCCGGCGAAAATGATATAGTCGTTTTCCATTGGCGTAATTCTGTATTTTCCGTGTAAGTTTTGGCTGGGGCGGGAGGATTCGAACCTCCGAATGCAGGAACCAAAATCCTGTGTCTTACCGCTTGACGACGCCC
>JAWOFF010000094.1:0-14299 GCA_046482325.1 Desulfosalsimonadaceae bacterium | reverse complement strand
CGGTTCGGTTACCGGCTCCCTGGAGTTCTGATTCAGAAAAAACTCCGCCCCTTCCTTGTCGATGGGGGCTTCCATGTCCTTGAACTCCGGCTGGGCTTCCCGGTATTCCTCAAGAATGTCTTCCACCACGAATGTAAAATCGTCGGGAGAGGCCCCCATGGCGCTGCAGGAATCGTTGCGAAGGGCCATGTCACAGGAGTTGATAAGTCCCTTGGGCCTCTCTTCCCTTGCCCAGCTCTGTCTTGCATAAAAAACCATCCGGGGGATGTCGATTTTCATGGGGCATACGTAGATGCAACGCTGACATTGCGTGCAGTGCCAGACCCAGGGGGTGCTTGTTACTTCTTCATCAAGCCCCAGGGCGGCCATTCGAAGAAATTTGCGCGGATCCATCCCTTCCAGCCCGGTTGCAGGGCATCCGGAAGAACAGGCCCCGCAGGTAAGGCACAGGTTCAGGTTTCCGCCTTCTGGTAGGAGATCCTTGACCTTGTCAAGGAAGGTACTTTCCTTTTTCCCGCCGAGTTTGATTGCTGCTTCTCCCATATGGTTTCCTCCAAAAGTAGATCTATAATGGGCCTGATGAGTGCATCAGAACACTGTTGTCAAGTTTTTTTACTTTATGCCCATTCCGGTAAAAGGTCAATATAGAATTTAGCTGATCCTGGCCTCCATTTCAACAGCAATTTTGGCAAAATCCGGGGCCATGTTTGCTGCCAGGGTTACATATTCCAGGCGGTTTTTGTCAATGCCGGTCTCTTCCAGCATGCGATAGGCGTTATTAATGCGCCAGCGGGCGAAGGTGGTTCCGGTCTCGGACTTGCAGTTACCCGGATGGCAGGCCATTACCAGAACAGCGTCCGCACCTTCGATAAATGCGGTAAGCACGTGATGGATATCCACTTTGCCGGCGCAGGGTACCTGGATCATGCGCAGGCCTTCCGGCAGCTGCCGTTTAAAGATAGCGGCCGATTTGCCGGCCTCCAGGGAGGAGTTCTCGCAGCAGAAGGCAATGATACGCGGAGCCCCTTTTTCCCCTTCGGCAAGAGCGGTCCGGATTTGGCCGGTAATTTCATCGTCCGTGTAGCCGGTGATCTGGATCGCTTCCTGGGGGCACTCGCTTGCGCATATGCCGCAGGCCTGGCAGGCAACCGGCGAAATAACGGCTTTGTCATCCCAGTAGATAGCCCCGTGAGGGCAGCACCGGTAGCAGGTAAGGCATGTTACGCACTTCTCTCTGTCCACCTCCGCACGGAACTTCGGAACCTCTTTGGTGCCGTCGCCCAAGAGCTGCTGAAGGGAGAGCACCGTATTTTCTACATCCGTCCATGAATCGGAGAGGTCCTTGATTTCACTTGCAGAGCCCACTACATAAATGCCCTCCCTGTTGGAATTGACCGGAAAGCGATGGATGTTATCGGTCTGCAGAAACCCCATGGGGCCCATATCAATACGGAATATTTCCGCAAGCTCCGGGTTTACCTGGTTGGCGGTCATTGCCTCTTCAATGACGAGGATGTCAGGGGAGAGTTCAATGTCGTTGCGGACCACTGGATCATGAAAAGTGATCCGGGCAGCGCCGTCCTGCTGCTGTATCTCCGGCGGCTGCGGCAGTTTAAAGTACAGGGCTCCCTTGTCCCGGCCGGCCTTGTAAAGGCGCTCCAACTCGTCTGCAGCCACCTTGATGTCGTTTATGTAAACATAGGCGGCAGCCCCCTTGCCTGCTTGCTGAACAGCAAGAACCGAGTCCAGGATCCGTCTGGTTAGAAGCGGACTTCCTTCCTGGGCAAATCCCGCCAGAAACGCAACAGTCTGGTTTTGATCGGCGAGCTTTTGGGTAAAGTCGCCGGAACCCAGTTTTTCTTCGAAATCCGACAGGGAGAGGACACGCCCGGAGAGATCCAGGCCGTAAATATTGTTTAGCGGAACCGAAGCGATGTCGGTGGCGATTACAACCGCACCAACGGTTTTTTCTGCCTTTTCTCCGCTGCAGGTCATGCGGACGGTGAAATCCCCGGCTACACCGGCTGCCGAATGGATGTGCACCTGCCGGAGCAGTTCAATCCGGCTGTCTGCTTCCACTGCGCGTTCAAGCTCGTCAAGCTCTTTCTGCAGGGCTGTATCAATGCCCAAAAGGCCGGGCCTGTCGGCAGTGACACTGTCCTGCTGCTGCGCCAGAACTACCCGGTAACCGGTGCCGGCAATGGATATGGCGGCTTTTAAGCCGGTATAGCCGCCGCCGACGACCAGGACATCGGTTGCAATACTGATTTTTTCTGTTTCACGGGCGTTTTTCGCTTGTGTCATTGGGTCACCCCCAGATATTTCAGGACTTCACCGGCAGCCTGGCCGGCCTGGGCCATGGAGCCTGCGATGGTGTTCGGAGCGCTGGCAGTACCGGCTGTGAAGATGCCTTTCTGTGAAGTTACGGTTTTGTTGAGTGGGTCGTCATGGGCGAAAAACCCATCCGCATTCAGTTCGATACCAAGCAGGCCGGCAATTGCAGCGTTTTCCGGGTTGGGCATAATGCCCACGGAAAGCACCACAAGGTCAAATGTTTCCATTCCCGCCGTCCCCTGCTCTTCATCAAATACCCGCAGGCTCAAGCGCTCGCCTTCTTCTGCAAATATATCCACCGGAATACTTCTTATAAAGCGGAATTCGGATTTGCATTCCTGATAGAAGGCCGGAAAATTTTTGCCTATGTTCTGGATGTCCATGTAAAAAATTGTAATTTCAGTGTCCGGGGACTTGGATTTAACCGACCGGGCTGAGCGTAGGGCGTACGGACAGCAGGCCCGCGAGCACCAGAGGTGGCCCAATCGCTCATCGCGGCTGCCCACGCATTGAATAAAAGCCATCTTCTCCGGTATCTTTTCGTCGGAAGGCCGGACCAGCGAGCCGTGTTCGCGTTTGATCCGTTCCATGTCCAAACCGCTTATCACATTTCTGTGCTCCGCATAACGATAGGTAGGCTTCTGATTCGGGTCAAAAGGGGTGAAGCCGGTAGCTACAATCAAGGCGTCCACGTTGAGAGTTTCCGATTCAGGCTGAGCGTCAACGGAGATAGCGCCTTCCGGGCAGACGGAGGAGAGAAAATCCCGGTGCTTTGCAGCGCCCTCCGGTGTTACTGCAAACAGGGGGTGGTTGTTTTTGGAATATCCGCGCAGCACGACCCCCTTTTCCGGTGCTTTTTCGTAGCAGAGGCCGCAATTGGTGCATTTTTCGGGATCGATAAACCGGGGCCCTCTGCTTAGTTCTGCATTGAGCTGCTTGTTTCCGGAAGAGAGCTTTTCCACTGTTGTTGCAAGGTGCAGCTTGATCTCAGGGGTTTGTGCGACCTCCTGGAGGACTTTTTCAACTGCACAGGCACCGCATTGGAGACATTCCGTGGTGGCTTTACAGGTGTAGCCGATGGCGTGGCCGCCCATAAAGCTCGATTTTTCGATCAGATGGACGTTGATCCCGAAGCCGGCCAGATTTTTTGCCGCCGTCATTCCGGCGATTCCACCGCCCATGATCATGACATGTTTATCTTTCATAATCTGTCGAATTCTCCTTTTTGTCCTGGCGGCTGCAGTGGGGATTGCCTGGACAATCCATGAGTCCCAGGGATGATCGGTTGCCGTTTATACTTCGGGTCGCGGCAGCATTCCCGCCTGCTCGGCGATTTCCGGAACCCGATGCTCCCATTCAATGGCCATGAGATGCACGCCTGCAACACCCTCCATTTCCTTGAACTCCTGGATCTGTTCGCAGGCGATGGCAATGCCTTCTTTGCCCTGCTTCTTTTTCTCAACTCCCTTGAGGCGGTTGATGATATCATCCGGGACATCCATGCCCGGAACCTTGCTTTTCATGTACCGGGCCATACCAAGGCTCTTCATGGGGGTAATGCCTGCCAGGATGTAGACTTTTTCGGTAAGTCCCATGTCCCTGGCCCTTTTGATCCATTCCCGCATCTTGGCCATGTTATAGATGCACTGGGTCTGGATAAAATCCGCGCCGGCGTTGATCTTTTTGGCCAAACGGTAGACGCGCCATTCAAAAGGCTCGGCAAAGGGATTGGCGGCTGCACCGATAAACATCCGCGGCGGCTCGTCCATTTCCTGGCCGTTGATAAAGGCGGCGTTGTCCCGCATGTTTTTCACGGCCTGGATCAACTGCATGGAATCAATGTCAAAAACGCCTTTGCACTGGGGATGGTCGCCAAACTGCTGGTGGTCGCCGGAGAGGCAGAGCATGTTGCGGATGCCCATGGCATAGGCGCCGAGCACGTCAGCCTGCATTGCCAGGCGATTGCGGTCCCGGCATACCATCTGGTAGTTGGGCTCCAGCCCTGCCTCAAGCGCCAGGAGGCTGGCGGCCCAGCTTGACATACGGACTACGGCTGTCTGATTGTCCGTAATATTGACCGAGTCCACCACTCCCTTGAGGTGCCCGGCTTTTGTCCGGATGGCCTCGATGCTGGCGCTCCGCGGAGGGCCGAGCTCTCCGGTGAAGGCGAAATGCCCGGCTTCCAGTATTCTTTCCAGTTTACTTCCCGATTTCATAGTTGTATCCTTTTTTTACCTGGTCAGTCGTCTGTCAGCGTGTTATTTGGTTGCTTCGTAGCGCTCTTCGTAGCCCGGTTGAATCAAGGTTTGGGGCTTCTGGTTCCGCCAGTCGTTTGCCGGGCAGATCTCCATAATCTTGTCGAGCCGCCCCTGTCTGGCCAGGCGTTCGTAAATCATGTGCCAGGCACAGGGCTGATCCGGGTGAATCTCGCAACTGCCTTCGTTGGTCCCCCCGCAGGGGCCGTTGAAGAGGCTTTTGGCGCACATGGTGACCGGGCAGATGCCGGCGGTCATGCCGAGTACGCAGCTCCCGCAGGCTTTGCAGCGTTCTTCGTACCAGCCGACGTCCTGGTTGACGCCGATAAAGGAGGTGTCCACCGCCGGGAAAACCGGCGTGTCAGGGAAGCGTTCGGCCAGAAACTGAATACCGGCACCGCAGGCCATGGAAAGAAGTGCGTCATACTCGCCGACCAGATCGTCGAGTTCGCTTAAAAATTCCCGGTCACACTGGCGCTGCACCGTTGCTTCCCCGAATTGAGCCGGCTCCGGTTCGGATTTCTGGCTGAGTTTGAGCTCAGCTGCCAGAACGGAGACTTCCTTTTCCCCGCCGGCGAGGCATACAGCGACACAGGTGCCGCATCCCACAACAAGGATTTTTTTGTAACCCTGGATAAGGCCCTTGATTTCTTCGAATGGTTTTCGTTTGGCGACTATCATGATGCAGCCCTCCTGAAAACAGGTTGCAGCCGGCTGTCCGCCGAGGGTCGGCACTGCGCGCGGGCAGCCTGCTGTTGCAGTTTGCCGGACGCCCCGAATACAGGCGCCCGCATCGGCTAACTAATAAAAATTACGGCAAAAAGATAGAATTATAAAAGATTAAATTTATGGCACGAATGCTCTGATAAAGTCAAGCAAAGTTAGTTGTTCTGCTGCCGGTAATTTTTCCGAATAAGCCGGATTTTGATTAATTGGAAAGGCTTATGGGTATATACCCATAGACGAAAAAATCCGGCAGGCATAAAAGAAAACCGGCGCAGCGGCCCCGGCCCATTGATGGCGCGGCTTTTGTTCTGCAAGATCCGCCTTCGGAGAAACAAATTTACCCGGGGATGCTTATGCAATTGACAGAAGCCCGGCAGATGACATAAATTACTACAATTTGCATTTGCTGAGGACCCGGCGGTCTTGGCCGCAAAAGGCTGCCGGGGCGGAAGCCATCAGGGGGCTGCATGAGATTTTCAGGCGGAATGGACGTTTTCCCGGAAAGGTTGATACTGGCCGCTGTTTTTGCGTTCGGTCTGGCACTGGCTTTTCGCGCTCCTGTTTCCGCCGGGGCCCGGGACACTTTCCAAACCGAAGCCCTCGAGGAAATGCTTCCTGCGGAGAAGGCCGGAGAGAGGCCCGCCTATTTGTATTTTGCCGCCAAAGAGCCTGCCTGTCTTGGCAGCGAAGCCCGCGGCATAGATCAGACAAAGCCGCCGCAGGCTTACTGCCGCAGGATTGTGGAGGCCCTGATTGCGGGGCCGTCAGGCGGTCTGGTCCGAACAATACCTGAGGGCACGGAACTCCGCGCCCTCTATATTACAGATGATGCAGTGGCCTACGTGGATTTGTCGGCTGCGGTCTCCAAAAACCATCCCGGGGGAATCCGTACAGAGATGCTGACGGTCTATTCCATTGTCAATTCCCTGGTACTAAACGTCTCCGCCGTGGATCGGGTGAAGCTGCTTGTGCGGGGCCGGGAATCAGATACGCTTGCCGGCCACATTGACATCCGGTTTCCCCTGCAAGCAAAAATGTTGTTGGTGAGATGAAAGAACAGCGAAGGATAAACAGAATCAGAAATATCGGCATTATAGCCCATATAGATGCCGGCAAAACGACCGTGACCGAGCGGGTGCTCTTTTATTCCGGCCGCTCGCACAAAATCGGCGAAGTCCATGACGGCGAAGCGGTTATGGACTGGATGCCGGATGAGCAGGAGCGTGGCATTACCATTACCTCGGCGGTAACCGCCTGTCAGTGGCAGGATTGCGAGATACAGATAATCGATACGCCGGGCCATGTGGACTTCACTATCGAGGTGGAGCGTTCCCTGCGGGTGCTGGACGGTGCGGTGGGTGTGTTCTGCGCCGTGGGCGGCGTTGAGCCCCAGTCAGAGACTGTGTGGCACCAGGCGGACAAATATCTGGTGCCCAAAATCGCTTTTGTCAATAAGCTCGATCGGGTGGGAGCGGATTTTTACCGCGTAGTTGAAATGATTGAGCAGCGGTTGAATGCCAATCCTTTAATACTACAGCTTCCTGTGGGCAGTGAGGACCAGTTCCGCGGCGTTATTGACCTGCTGCAAATGAAGCAGATCGTCTGGGAGGGAAACGAGCCCAGGGCCCCGATGCAGATCACCGACATTGAGCCGCAGCATCTGGAATCCGCCCGAAAATACCGGGAAAAACTGCTTGAGCAGGTCGCGGAAACCGACGATGATCTCATGGAAGCCTTTCTTGAAGAGCGACCCATTGAGACAGAAGCCTTAATGGCCGCCATACGCCGGGCAACCCTGCGGCTTGCCCTGGTGCCTGTGCTGTGCGGGGCAGCACTGCGCAACAAGGGCATCCAGCCCCTTCTGGATGCGGTGATTCATTTTCTGCCCAGCCCTGTTGAAGCGCCGCCTATTGAGGGGAGGCACCCGGATACGGAAGAACCCCTTTCCTTTCCTGCCAAAGAAAAGGGCCCGCTTGTGGCGCTTATCTTTAAAGTTTCCATGTTCGAGGGCCGCAAGCTTTCCTTTGTACGGATATACAGCGGCTTTTTGAAGGCGGGGAGCGAGGTTTACAACACCACCCTGCGGCGGAAGGAAAAAATATCGCGAATCCTGCGGATGCATGCCAACAAGCGGGAGAGGCTCGATTCGGCCGGACCGGGAAGCATTGTGGGCGTGGTGGGGCTTAAGGATTCCGGCACGGGCCAGACCCTGTGCGATCCTGACTCTCCCGTACTTCTCGAGGCAATTGAATACTACAAGCCGGTCATCTCGGTATCTGTTGAGCCCAAAACCCATGATGACCAGGACAAACTCGAGCATACGCTGGCAAAACTCATGGATGAGGACCCAACCCTTCATGTCAAGCAGGACGAGGATACCGGGCAGACCATACTGTCTGGAATGGGGGAGCTTCATCTCGACATTGTTATAAGCCGCATGAAGCGCGAATACAATACCAATGTCAATGTGGGCAGGCCGCAGGTGGTATACCGGGAAACCCTCGCCCGATCGGCGAGCGCCGAAGCCGAGTTTGACAGGGAAATTGCCGGCAGCCGCAACTATGCTGCAGTGGAGCTCAAAGTAAAGCCCCTGCCGAGGGGCAGCGGCAATAGCTTCCGCTCCGAGATAAAGACTGAGAAGATCCCGGAGGAGTATATACCGGCAATTTCACAGGGCGTTCATGATGCCATGGAGTACGGGGAGCTGATGGGATACCCGATGGCGGATGTGGAAGTTGTTGTCACCGGAGGCGACTACAAGGAGGCCTTTGCCTCCGGGCTGGCCTACAAAGTATGCGCCACCATGGCCTGCCGGGAAGCCTTCAGGCGGGGCGAGCCTTATCTGCTGGAGCCCATTATGGATGCAGAGGTGTTTGTGCCTGAGGATTTTATGGGAGAGGTGATCGGTGATTTAAACGCCCGCGGCGGAAAGATTGAATCCATCTCCGCCAAAGGCGAAATTCAGGTGATTTCCGCAAGTGTTCCGCTTTCCAGAATGTTCGGCTATTCCACCGCGCTTCGTTCCGTGTCTCAGGGCCGGGGCAACTTCACCATGAAATTTTCCCACTTTGACAACGTTTGATGGCTTCGTAAAAAGTCCAATATCTGCGTTGCGCTGCATCCCCCGGAATTTCACGTACTCATATGTACGCTGCATTCCTCGGGATTTGCGGCGCCTTGATCTTAAACTTTTTACTTTGCCATCCCAAACTGATTTTTTACGAGAGCATCAACGTTTGATGGGCCGGGTAACGGCCCAAAGAGCTAAGGGCCGGTTTTTTTGCCCCCGGAGTCCCGGGGCCCCGGTTGTTCGGGAGCGCGGGGGGAATGGCTGTTTTTTTCCAGGAGCTGCCTGGCCTTTTCTGCTTTTTCCTTATCTGTGAGGTGCTTTAAGGCTTTTTCCAAATGATAGGCGGCTATTTCCGGGTCCTGCCTGCCCAGGTGGTACAGTCCCAGGTGATAATGGGCGTTTCCCGGATCCTCCTGTTCGGCATAGCTTTTGCCGAGAAAATACAGGCCGGGCAGGTAGTCCGGATACATTTCCACAAGCCGTGAGAATGTTTTTCGGGCAGATGCGGGTTTTTTCAGGGCAAGCTGGGTGCGGCCGAGATAGTACCATCCCTCCGGCCCGTTTTCCGGTTTTTCTGTGGCCTCACTGAGCATTTCCAGTGCTTTTTTGAAATCGCCGGTGAAAAAGTATATTCTGCCCAGGTCCTCTGTCATATAAGGGTCCTCCGGATAGGCGGCCCGGGCTATTTGCATGTGCTCTTCTGCATCCCGGGGGGCGCCGCTTCGCTCCAGGGCAAGGGCGTAGCCGTAATGTGCCATTGCATTTTCCGGCTGCCTGCGGATTTTTGTCCGGAAGTGTTTCAATGCCTGTTCCGTGTCCCCGGATAAGGCTTTGAGCCGGATGCGGGCGCGTTCAAAGGCGCGGGATGTCTTGAGCGGCGGGGCGGGCTGATCGGATAGCTCCGTGGACAGATAGGTTAACCGGTCTTTTGTTGCCGGGTGGGTGCGCAGATAGGTTGGGATCTCCTTTGTGCTGTACCACTCCCGGCTACGTATGGTTTTCAGCAGGGAGAGCATGCTGTGGAGGTTGTATCCGGCCTGCTGCAGATACCGGCGCCCGAACTGGTCCGCCTGCATTTCATTTTCCCGGGTATAGGCAAGGGTCGCGGATTGCCCTGCAGCCATGGAACCCATGGTTACGGCGCTGCCCACAGAGGAGGCTCCGCCCAGGCCTATCAGCATTCCCGCAATCAGGCCCGCCAGGGTCGCGATATTTGTTTTTCTGCTGGCTTCAATCATTTTGGATATATGCCGGCAGGAGACATGGGCGATCTCGTGAGACAGCAGGGCGGCCAGCTCGCCTTCGTTTGAGAGGGCTTCAAACAGTCCGCTGTAGACGAAAATATGTGCTGCCGGTCCGGCAAAGGCGTTGTATGTGTCCTGCTCAATGACATAGAAATGATATTCAAAGGGCTGGGGCGGCAGCTCTGCGACGACCCGCCGGCCGATTTTGTTGATGTAATCGGCCACAGCGGGATCCTCGATGATTTTATAACGCTGGCGCACCGATTGCAGGAACTCTTTTCCCAGGTCCTTCTCCTCCTGGATGGTAAGCGCAGAGGCCGCGGGGACGGCAGAGGCGCAGAAAAAGTAGAAACAGGCCATCGCCAGTGCGGTTATTTTGCAAAAGCTGTGCATTTTATCCAAGTGCTGCTGCTTTTTTTAGGTTTTACAAAAGACTGCATATAAATATAGGAAGGACCAATCTGCTTTTCAAACGGCAAATTTTATGCTAAAAGAATTAAATTATGACACATATTATCTGCGTTGCCAATCAAAAAGGCGGGGTGGGTAAAACCACCACTGCGATCAACCTTTCTGCCGCCCTCGCTGCAGCCGGCAGCAAAACGCTGCTTGTGGACTGCGATCCGCAGGCCAATGCCACCACCGGTCTGGGTATTGACAAGGCGGGGCTTGACCGCAACCTGTATCATGGCATGATCGGCCAAAGCGAGCTCAGCGATATTATTATTCCCACCGGCCTGGAATCTCTTTGCCTGGTCCCTTCCCGCGTGGAACTGATCGGCTTTGAAGTGGAAATGATGGCAGACGACAACCGGGAGCGCGTGCTGCGTTCGATTCTGGAGCCCGGTGTGGAGGGTTATGGGTATGTGATTCTGGACTGCCCCCCATCTCTGAGTCTTTTGACCCTGAATGCTATGGTTGCCGCAGATTCCGTTCTTATTCCCCTGCAGAGTGAATTTTACGCCCTTGAGGGCCTTGGTCAGCTTCTGCAGACCATAAAGCGCATTAAGCAGCGCATGAACCCGGCCTTGCGAATTGAAGGCATTTTGCTGACGATGTTTGACCGCCGTACCAATCTTTCCGGCCAGGTGGCGAAAAACGCGGAAACCTATTTCAAGGATATGATTTTCCATACCCGAATTCCCCGCACCGTCCGGCTGAGCGAAGCGCCGAGCTACGGCAGGCCGATAATTACCTACGATCCCTCCTCGACCGGAGCGGCCAGCTACAGGGCTCTGGCCGCGGAGATCACCGACGGCCGCAGGAGCCAGAGACAAGCGTAAGGGATGGATTAATAATGGCAGACGAGAAGAGCGGAGCCGCTGACAGCGGCGCCAAAGGAAAAAAAGGCCGCAAAAGCGGCCTTGGCAAAGGTCTGGATGCCCTTTTTCCGGATATCGGGGAAAACGGGGAGAAGTCCGGCCCCCGCTATTTTGAATGTGATATTGATAAAATTTATCCCAATCCCTATCAACCGCGCCGGGAGTTTGCCGAGCAGGAACTGGCTGATCTGGCCGGCTCGATTCAAAGCCAGGGCGTGCTTCAGCCTCTGCTGGTAAGAGAGGCGCGATCGGGCTATGAACTGATCGCCGGGGAGCGCAGACTGCGGGCAGCCCGCATGGCAGGGCTGCAAAAGCTTCCGGTCATTTTAAAAGATATCAGCAATGCCGAGTTGATCGAGATCTCCATTATTGAAAATATCCAGCGGGAGAACTTAAACCCCATGGAAGAGGCTCAGGCCTATCAGCGTCTGATGGATGAGTTTGGACTGACCCAGGAAAGCGTTGCCCGGCGGGTTGGCAAAAGCCGCTCCACGGTGGCGAATTTTCTGCGTCTTACCCATCTGCCGGCCAGGATTCAGGGGGCCATCGAAAAAGGGGAGCTGTCCATGGGGCATGCCCGGACCCTTCTCGGGGCAGAGACGACCGAAATACAGCAGGAGGCTTTTGCGGCCGTCATCTCCAAGGGCCTTTCCGTGCGGGAGACCGAAAAGCTGGTACAGCGCTTAAACGCTCGCGGCCAACCCGCCCCTGAGCCGGTAAAGGGCCCGGAGGATATCTACTTCGCCAGTGTGGAAGAAGATCTGTCCCGGCATTTCGGCACCCGGGTGCAGATCCGGCGCCGGGGCAGCAAGGGGCGGGTGGAGATCGAATTCTACAACAATGAAGATCTGGATCGGCTGCTGAATCTGCTCAAGCCGGATTTGAGCGGATAGAGGGCAGGGCGGAAAAATGGGACTCCATATTGTTGTGGACGGCTACAATCTGATCCGGCGTTCGGAGACTTTGAGTCCTCTGGACCAGCAGGACCTGGAGCTCGGCCGCGAAGGACTGCTGGAGAGGCTGGCCGCCTATAAGAGGGTTAAAGGCCATGCCATTACCGTGGTTTTTGACGGCACCTCCCAGCACTCTGTGTTTGGGCGAAAGGACAGCCACAAGGGCATAGAAGTAAAATTTTCCCGTCACGGGGAAACCGCTGACGCTGTAATCAAGCGAATAGCCCGCACTGAAAGGGAAAAAGCTTTGGTCGTCAGCTCTGACCATGAAGTGGCCGATTTTTCAGCCTCGCAGGGTGCGGCCGTAATCGGAGCGGCTGAGTTTGAACAGAGGCTTGATATGGCCGAATACATGGAAATCAAGGGGGCTGATCCGGACTCAGACGGCGAGCAAGGATGGGTGCCGGATACACGGAAGAAGGGGCCGAGCAAAAAGCCGCCCAAGAGGAAGCGGAAAAACCGGCAGAAGATCAAAAAACTCTGACAGAAGCCGGCGTGGTGCTTGCAAATATTTAAATCATCCCTATGTTGTGGTATTCTGGGATCTGCTATTGCGCCCGGAGCGATAGGAATATGGTCAAAATCTGCATTATCGACGGTCAGGGCGGGGGTATAGGCGCTACGGTAATAAAGCGGCTCAGGGAATATTTTGAAGAGGACATGGAAATTATCGCCCTGGGAACCAACGCCATAGCTACCGCGCAAATGTTGAAGGCACGGGCCAACAGGGGGGCCTCGGGGGAAAACGCCATAGCGCACACTTCCCAGCAGGTGGACCTGATCATCGGCCCTGTGAGCATTATCATGGCCAATGCCATGATGGGGGAGGTGACCTCACGGATGGCGGAGGCCGTGGCTTCCTCGAGGGCCAGGAAACTGCTCATCCCGCTTTCCCAGGAAAATGCCGAGATCATCGGAACCGCATCCATACCCCTGCCGCATTTAATCGAGGAATTGATCGAGGTGCATCTGCAGCCGGTTTTTAACCGGTTGAAATCCAATATATAAAACCAGAGGAAGGCTGATATGTGCGAAGCCAGTGCATACATGATTCAGGGTGATCAGCAGGAGCTGATCATGGAGGCCGTGGATACGGTGGAACCGGAAGACGGCGGCTGGAAGCTGATCAACATTTTCGGGGAACAGAAGTTTGTGAAAGCTGCCATTCACTCCCTGGCTCTTGTGGACCACAAGGTATTTTTTGAAAAAACCCCGCAGTAGATGAGAATAACGGTTGCAAGGACCGCCGGTTTCTGCATGGGGGTAAGGCGGGCCGTGGAGATGGCTCTTGATGCCTCCAATAAGGGGGAAGGGCCCATTTTCACCTACGGGCCGCTGATTCATAATCCGCAGGTGCTTTCTATACTGGCAGAGAAGGGGATTTCTGTTCTTGACGAAATACCGGCTTCCGGCGAAGGTACGGTTATCATCCGTGCCCATGGCGTGCCTCCTGAGAAACGGCGCCGGCTTGAGGAAGCCGGCTTTTCAGTGATGGACGCCACCTGCCCCCGCGTGATCAAGGTCCAGTCAATAATTGCCAGACATGCCAAAAACGGCTATGCCGTCATTATCATCGGCGACCGGGAGCATCCGGAGGTGCAGGGACTTTTGGGCTATGCCGGCGGCCGGGGCTATACTGCAAACAGCATGGAGTCCCTGCGGGAGCTTCCCTGTTTCCAAAAGGCCATTATTGTCTCCCAGACTACCCAGAATACGGCCTTTTTTAACCAGGTGCGCCGGTGGGCGGAAGAAAATTATCCGCATTACAAGGTGTTCGCCACCATCTGCGATTCCACTGAAAATCGGCAGGCGGAAGTTCAGGAGCTGGCATCCTATGTCGACGCCGTGGTGGTTGTAGGCGGGCGGGAGAGCGGCAACACACGCAGGCTTTACGAGATTGCCGCTGAGTCGGGAAAAACCGCCCGGCACATCGAAACCGAAGCTGATCTGGAGCTAAGCGGCCTGGAAAGCTGTCGGCATATAGGCATCACCGCGGGTGCCTCGACTCCGAACTGGATTATCAAGCGGGTTTACCGTGAACTTGAGAATTCGCTGATAAAAAAAGGCGGAACTTTTCGTCAGTTTGCCTTTATCGCTCTCCGCTACCTGCTTCTCTCCAATATTTATCTGGCAATGGGCACCGGCTGCCTGGCCTATGCCGCGGCGGTTTTGCTGGGCGTTTCGATCACCGTCGTTGATGCCGGGATAGCGGTGCTCTATATTCTCTGCATGCATACCTACAACAATTTGATTGATATCTCCTCTGATCGCTACAGTGACCCGGACAGGGCGACGTTTTACCAGGATAACCGGCTCTGGCTCTCTGTCCTGACGGCAGGAGCGGGGCTGGCTGTGCTTGCAATGGCCCCCGGCCGGCGGCCATTGCAAGCACAGC
>JAWOFF010000057.1:0-23232 GCA_046482325.1 Desulfosalsimonadaceae bacterium | reverse complement strand
CTACGAACTCGTTGATACAAACCGGCTTGATGAGCTGATCAACGAAAACATGGAGACCCTGATCGGTATAAATGAAGACCTGGGCTATCTGGCAAGCCACGGCAGTCCCTCGCTTACCCCCAGGATGATGCAGAGCGGCGGAAACCAGCAGAAACAGCTGGGCAACCTGAACCGGCATTTGTCCGAAAACTACTCCATCAAGCGCATAAATCTGGATGAGCAGCAGATTCCGGAGAGCCTCAACTGCCTTATCATCGCCCGGCCCACGAAAAAATTCACCGACTATGAGCTTTTCCGGATCGACCAGGCCCTCATGCGCGGCACCAACCTGGCCATATTTGCCGATGCCTACAAGAAAGCCGAACAACCCCGGCAGCAGCGCGGTTTTCAGCAGCCTGCCTATGAGCCTTTCGACTCCGGACTTGCCAAACTTCTCAAGCACTACGGGCTGCGTCTCGGCAAGGCCCTGGTGCTGGATAAAAACTGCTACCAGCAAAACATCCCGGGCCGGGCCGGAGGCAGCAGGCAACCCGTCTATTATGCACCGCAGATCAAGAACAAAAACATCAACAAGAAACTGGATTTCATGAAAAACATCAAAGGGATGATCACGGTCAAAAACTCCCCCCTTGAGCTGATTGAAAAACGGATCAGGCAGCAGGGAATCAAAGCCGAAAAACTGTTTACCTCCTCAGGGGATTCCTGGCTTGCCAAGGGAAAGATCACCCTCAATCCCATGTTTATGCAGCCGCCGAAAGAAAAGGAAAAATTTTCTCCCCACAATCTGGCATTTCTGCTGGAGGGAGGCTTTCAAAGCCGGTTTGAAGCGGACTCGCTGCCGATAAAAAAGACGAAGGAAAAAAAGCAGGAACAGGCCGCTGACAAGTCGGATATTGATCTGTCCCGGATAGAAAGCGGCCGGGACTTCATCAACTCGGGCAAGCCCGCGAAAATCGCTGTGATCGGCTCCTCCGCCCTTCTGGAGGACAACCTGATCGACCGCAAGGGCCGAAGCCCTAATACCACCTTTGTATTAAATATAATTGATATTCTCAACCAGCGGGCACATATAGCGGCCCTGCGCAGCAAAACCCAGCGGTTCAATCCGCTGGCAGAGACCACGGCCGCGACCAGGTCGCTGGTAAAAGCGGCCAACATCGCCGGACTGCCGGTCCTGGTCATCGTCTGCGGCCTGTTTGCCTGGTGGCGGCGCAGGCTGCGCAAAAAACGCATCCGGATGCTGTTTGAATCATAAAACAATACAGAAAGAGGCCAGCAATGAAACCCAAGAAGGAATACCTCATTCTTTTCGCGCTTGTCCTTGTTCTGGTACTGTACCTGCTGCTTCACCGCTCCGGCCGCACGCTGTATGAACTGCCGCAGTTAAAAGAGCTGAAAAAGGCGGAAATCACAAAAATTGCTGTAAAGGGGCCGGATAACGAGGTCAGGCTGGAGAAAAAAGGCGACAAATGGCAGATCATGCCCCCGGGCTATCCGGCCGGGAGCAGCAAAGTCGATAATATGACCGATATTATCAGCGGGCTCAAATTGACCGCCATGGTATCCGAATCCCAAAACTATAGCCGCTATCAGCTGGGAGAAGCCGAAAAAATAAGCGTCCGGGCCTGGTCGGACGAGGAACTGCTGCGCTCTTTTGCCGTGGGAAAACCGGCACCCTCCCGGCGGCATACCTTTGTCAGGCTCGCAGATGATCCCAGGGTCTACCATGCCCGCAAGAACTTCCGCAGCCGCTTTGCCGTGGGCGTGGATGCGCTGCGGGACAAAACCGTTTTTGCAGCGGCCGCGGACAAGGTCCGTGCAATTGAAATCCGCCGCAAAGACACCGAAGTCCGGCTGGCACGCACGCAGCAGTCCCCCGAAAAGGATGCATCAGATAAGATGAGCCGGGAGAAAACGCAGCAGAAAACCGTCTGGGAGGACAAGCAGGGAAACGAGATCGCAGCCTCCAAAATCAAAAAGCTCCTCAGGCTGGTAAAAGACCTGGAGTGCCAAAGCTTTATCAGCAAGCGCAAAAAATCGGACTTTGCCAGGCCAATATACACGCTCAGCGTAAACGACAAAAAGAGCCGGACGCTGTCTGTCTTTGAAAAGGAAAAAAAGGATGCCGAGGCGTATCCGGCCGTATCCTCGGAAGCCGCAGATCCCTTTTATCTCTCTGCCGCAAAGGCGGAGGCAATCATGGAAGCCATTGGAAAGGAATAACCATTATGTCCGCCCCCATCCGCATCGGAGTCCTTATCAGCGGCTCCGGCACCAACCTGGAAGCAGTGCTCACGGCCTGTGAAAACGGCCTGATAAACGGCCGCGTGGTGTTTGCAGGCGCCGACAATGAAAAGGCCACAGGCCTGAAAAGAGCGCAGAAGCGAGGGATTGACACATTTGTTGTCGATTACAAAAGTATTCTTGCCGGCTTTCGGCAAAATCCGGATCCCGCCCGGCTGCCGGAAGACTATGATGAAGCCGCTGTTTTGGAAAAACAATCGTTTTTCCCGGCGGGCAGCGAGCCTGAAAGGACGGCCTCATATTTCCGGGGACGCGCCGTTTGCGAGGCAGAGCTGCTCTCGCACATGTCGGCCCAGCCCTTTGATCTTCTGGTGCTGGCAGGCTTTATGCGCAACTTAAGCCCCTACTTCATCGACCGGGTCAATACCGATCCAATGAGACCGAAAATCATGAACATCCATCCAGCTCTTCTGCCGGCATTTCCCGGAACCGACGGCTACGGCGATACCTTCCGCTACGGATGCAAGGTTGCGGGATGCACAGTCCATTTTATTGACTACGGCGAAGACACCGGCCCCATTATCGGCCAGCGCGCGTTTGCGATAGAGGAGAACGACACTGCGGACAGCATCAAAAAAAAGGGATTGACCCACGAATGGGAGCTTTACCCGCAGTGCATTCAACTGTATGCGGCAAACCGGCTGATCCCGGTCAGGATGACCTATACGGCAAAAAACGGCAGCATCAGACAGCGCACTGTCGTACGGATAGCCGATCAGGACGCCCCCTCAGAGCCGGCGCAGCCCGGGGCTTAAGCCCCCAGAATTTTGACCATCAGCGGCACCGCAAGAAAAGTGCCCACGCCGCTGCCGATATTGGCCAGCATGACCAGCAACAGCAGCCGGGTAACCTTGTTTTTCCAAAATCCTCTAACCGAGAGAATATCCTTGGAGAGGCTTTCAAAATCGCGGACTTTGGGCTTTCGCAGAAAGGCCTCCACCAGCCCTGCTACCCATCCGGCTGCAATCATGGGATTTAATGAAGTAAGAGGCGCAGCGGCTATCGTGGCCATGATGGTGACAGGGTGGGCAAAGGCGATTATTGCGCCTAAACCGGCAAAAATCCCGTTTGCCGCCACCCACCAGGAAATCATGTCCGTTGCCTTTTCGGTTCCGCCGTAGCAGAAGCCAAACCCGAAAAGCAGGAGAATAGCAGCAGGAATGAGCCATTTGAGGATGCCAAGCCACCTGCCCTTCGGGGGGACAGTCTCCAGCGGGGCAATATCGATGGATTCGCCCAGATACCTCCGGATGCCGGGAACATGACCCGCGCCCACAACCGCGACAACCTTCGGCCCCTGAGCATTGCGGATGTTATGGGAGAGATAGCGGTCACGCTCATCAATTAAAATCTTGCGAAGAGAGGGATGACTCTTTTCGAGTTCAGAGAGAATGGACTCCAGCATATCCCCCTGCTTCATCTGCTCAATGTCGGCCTCACTGATATCATCGACCCCGCCAATGGAGAGCAGCAATTGAAACAGCAGCTTCAGCTTGTTCCATGCTCCGGTACTGCGCCAGGTGCGAGAGAGCGTCACCGTAATATCCCGGTCCGCCATGCAGGGCCGGGCGCCGACAGATTCTGCCGCGGCAATGGCGCGAAGCATTTCCTCTCCCGGCCTGATCCCCAGTTTGTCCCCGATCCTCCGCTGAAAGGAGGCCATCAGGAGGTTGGCAAACAGCAGAAAGGATTTCTTTTCTTTTATCACCCGGACGATATCCATATCCTGCCACTGCTGCTGCTGGCTTATGGACTGGTACCGGGAGGGGCATAGCTCAACGCAGACCGTATCCGGCCTCTCTTCCTCTATCAGGGCCTCCGCAGCCTCCGCGGACTCTTTTGACACGTGGGCCGTGCCCAGCAGCACAATTTCCTTGTCATCCAGAAAAATCCGGATGGCAGTGTTCTCCCGGCCTGCCTCGCTCATCTGCAAAGCTTCCTTTCCCATAAACAGAGGGTCTCCCTAAAGGCCGGCCCGGTAAAGGGCCTGAAAATGACCCCGGCATGCGCATACTTTGACCCATATGTCAAGAACTTACTGGTTCTTCTTGCATCCGGCTATTTTGCTGATTATGCTAAATTTGTTATGGCAACGATTATCTATGATGATATATACGCCTGGCAGGGGTGGGGTGGCAAGCTCAAACTCGCCAGCGGTAAATGCCGGTTGAGAATCTACGACCGCTCCAGGGGAAGGCAGAGTTCAGTGCCTTTGCTGCGCCCTTATATCATAATTGCAAGTGATGTGGCCGGCAGCAAAATGTCAATCCGCAGCTGCGCCGGCCATATCGCCACAAACATAAGCCGTGAGTTCTCAATCGATCCGCACCGCATGCTTTATGTGGAGTATTATCCAAAGGTCACCTACGGCGCCGGCGGTCGGCATACCATCCCTGAACAGTATGTGGCCGTAGATTTTACCTGGTACGAAGGAAAGGCTTTAAACCCCAAATGGCGTCAGCTCCACCCTCCCCTGCTGGACATTGTCCGGTCCCTGGAGCAGGAGGCGCCTACCCCTCCTGACAGCACCGCATAACCCCACAAAACAAAAACAAAAAGCAAATGCCCGGCCAAACAAGCCACGGCACCACAGCAGCAAGCATTGGAGCAGACAGATACTATGGAGATGGCATCGGAGAAAAACCTGCGGAAAAACCTGGAACGGATAAGCGGCAAAGGCTACAAGGCTTACAAGGACATTCAGGGCGGCTACAGCTTCCCCCGCTATGAACTCTTTCTCGATCATATCCAGGGTGACCCCTTTGCAGCTCCAAGCCGGGCCCGTGTAAGGGTTGACCGGCAGGCGTCCGGGCTCGGACCGGAAATCACGCAAAACACAAGCCGGCGGGTTGCTGCCCGCGACTTCCTTACACGCCGTTTCTTCGGGTGCTGCAAAAAGTTCTCCCGCGGCCGGAGGGGAAGCGGAAAAGGCGGACAGATCACCATTGACAGGCCCGGCCAGGAAATCCTGGAGCGAAGCTCCATGGTCATAAACGAGCAGTACGTGGAGGCCCGCTTTCGCATCGGACTGCCTGCCTTTGGCCGCAAAATTGCCGGGGATGAGGCGGCGGCCATCTTTTTTGAAGAGCTCCCCCGCATTGTGGAGCACACGCTTTTTCTCGGCGGCCTGGACCAGAAAGCACTCGATCGGCACATAAGAACAGCCGAAGACGCGGATTCAGCAAGGGAGGAGCTTTTCGACCGTGGTCTGGTGGCCTTTGTGGCAGACGGCAGCATACTGCCGCGCAGAAGCGGTGTAGATCCCCGTCCCATGCCGCATAAAGAAGCAATCCCGTTTCAATCCCCGCCGTCCCTGCGCGTGGAGCTGGAGCTGCCGAATGCGGGCAGGGTCCCGGGCCTTGTCATCCCCAAAGGCGTCAGCCTGATCATAGGCGGCGGTTACCACGGAAAATCCACACTGCTGGGCGCCATTGAACTGGGCATCTACAACCACATCCCGGGCGACGGAAGGGAATTGGCCGTTACAGTCCAGAACACCCAGAAAATAAGGGCTTCAGACGGCCGCAATATCGAAAAAACCGATATTTCGCCTTTTATCAACAACCTGCCCTTCAATAAGGATACGAGCGCTTTTTCCACTGAAAATGCAAGCGGCAGCACCTCCCAGGCGGCCAACATCGCCGAGGCAGTGGAAGCAGGTTCTGAGGCCATCCTGCTTGACGAGGACACATCGGCCAGCAATTTCATGATCCGGGACCAACGGATGCAGCAGATAGTGAAAAAAAACCAGGAGCCGATTACCCCTTTTATCGACAAGGTCCGCCAGCTTTTTACAGACCACGACATCTCCACCATCCTGGTCATGGGGGGCTCCGGGGACTATTTTGCCGTAGCCGGCCATATCATCCAGATGAATGCCTATCAGCCCCACGACGTCACGGAAACCGCCCGCCGGGTTGCAGCAGAAGCAGGCTCCGGCCGCCGGGAGGAAGGCGGAGCGCATTTCGGAACCATCCGGAACCGCAATCCGCTTGCCGGGAGCTTTAATCCCTGCAAGGGTAATAACAAGTTCAAAATTGCCGGGCGCGGGGTGCACTCAATCCAGTTCGGAGAAGAAAATATTGATATCGCAGACCTGGAACAACTGGTGGACCCCTCCCAGAGCAACGCCCTTGGCTATGCCATCCACTACGCGCTGCGGTACATGGATGGCATCCGCACGCTGCGCGAAGTGGCGGAACAGGTGGCGGAGGATATAAAAAAAGGGGGGCTGGACATTTTAACGCCCTATATTATGGGCGAAAACGCCGGCTTCCGTCCCCTGGACCTGGCCGGTGCCATCAACCGAATGCGCTCCCTGCAGGTTCGCCAGGGCTGAAGGCTTGCGGGCGGGCCTGGCTTAAGCGCAATTTTCCAGCCCGTAAAAACGGACGGCATTGGCCCGCACAAGCTGCTCGCGGATCTCTGGCGCCACATCGGCTGAACGCAAAAAATTGTAGAGGTCTTCAAAAAAATCCGCACCGGAATCGGTGAAAATAATACACCATTTAACCCTGCTGCGCAAGCAGACGAATCCTGTCCACGTATTCGCTGATCCGGAACTTGCGCTCCAGGCCGCGGGCGTTCATATAGCGAACTTTGCCGAATACCGGCCGCTCCTTCCACGGCCGGTCGTGCCTGCCGAAGCACCAGGCCACCCCGGCAAAGCTGTTGGGATCCCGGCCGTCAAGTGCATACTTGTTGTTCAGAAAAAGCATCACTGCAAAGGCCTCGGCCGGGTCCCGGCTCCATTCGATAATTTTTTTGCCCCAGTACATCCGCATGTAGTTGTGCATCCGGCCGGTTCTGCACATCTCCGTTTGAGCGGCGTTCCAGTAGGGATCGGAGGTGTCGGCCGCCTCCAGCTCCTGCTGCGAATACAGTTGCGGCCGCGGGTCCCGGTGATGCAAATGCAGACTCTCCCTGGCCCAGCCGGGAACGGCCTGCTCATAGCTGTCGGGGCCCGGATTGTAATAGACAAAGTTCACGCTCAGTTCCCGCCGGACAAAAACCTGCTCAAGAAAAGCGTCTTTGGAGGCTTCCGGGGCATCCGCCCCGCTGACCTCCCGGTATACAGCCACAGGAGATATCTGTCCGAAATGCAGATACGGACTCAGGCCGGACTGGCAGCAGGCCGCCGGATCCCTGGCACGGCTGTCATAGTACTGCAGGTCCCGGTCGATAAAGCGGCTAAGAGCCATTTTTGCAGCCTGCTGACCGCTCCTGCAGGGAAATACCGGGCCCGGCGCCCGGTCCACCCCCACCCGGCCTAGCAGCCGGAGAGGATCGTCCCACTCCACGCCCCCGGCCGGGAGCCGATCCGGCAGGCCCCTGCCCCCGGGCGGGTCGGGGGCATCCAGGAACATGTCCCTCTGCTTGAGAAGCCTGGGACGCAGGGTGCGGGCGGCTATCTCCTCCTTTGCCGAAGCCGCGGCCACCGGCACAATCACATCCGTCTCCACGGCTGTAAAGGGACAGGCAAGCGCTTCTGCCACCTCCCTGCGCCACCTGCGCTGGACAGGCAGATAGCCCACGTCGGTTACCACCCACGCCGCCTCCTCTGCCAGCCGCAGCACGGAAGGCACCATTTCGCCGATATCGAGCACAAAGCCGATATCCAGGGACTGCAGCCGTTCCCGCACTTCGCGGATGCCTTCAAGCATAAAATGGTAATGCCGCAGGTTGGCCTCCGGAAAACCGGGGGTCAGAACAAAGCCCACGAGCAGCGGCAGTTCCACTTCGCCTGCCGCCCGGGCGGCGAAAGTCAGGGCGTGGTTGTATTCCGTGCGCTGCGCCTGCTGCATCCAGTAGAGCACATAGCTCCCGCGCCTGGGGGGCGCTCCGATCAAATGGCGAATCCGCGCCTCATGAATCATGTATTCCCCCTTCCATGGCTGACAAGGGCCCCGGTGCCCGCCGGGTCTTTTGCCACTACTAATCTTTGCATTATCATCTGGACATCACCGGTAATTGCGAAAGGCTGATTGCAAGGCTGCAGCCCGGGCGCAAAAATGCCCCTGGTGACCGCGACCGGGCTGCATTCGTATTGACAGAAGCCGGAAAGTCGATTACAAGTATAACGGTTTGTATACAAAAGTACTTCTGTTTTCGGGCAAAAACAAATTTTTGGATGTTGCCATTTTCATGCCGATCGTTTTTTCCGCCTTTCTCTGCCGGCTCCGCGGAACGCCCCGCAGCACCGCCGGTCCTTTTTTTCCATGGGACAGCCGCCGCAAGGCGGCTTTTTTTAACCGGAAACCGCGACATTAGGAGGTCAAATGAAATCTACGCTCTGGTTGCCGATTTTCCTATGCCTGGCAGTGCTTGCCCTTCCCGTCCTATCGGGTGCGTAGGTCACGACAAGCCGGGATGACAAAGGCGTCTGGTTTATCGAGGGAGCGGAATCGGACAGTCTTCATGACGTCTTCCAGAAGATGGGCTACGCTGTTGCCACGGACCGGCTCTGGCAGATGGAGAAATACCGGCGCCCGGCAAACGGCACACTGGCAGCCATATTCGGGGCCGGTGAAAACAACGAATACCTCAACCAGGACATCCTGGTACGGGTGACCGGCTACAGCGATACGGAGCTGGAAGAGGGATTTAACGCGCTGGACGCGGAAGCGCGCAGCATGATCCAGGGCTACGTGGACGAAGTAAACCAGCGAATCGCGGAAGTCACCGCCAATCCCGCTCTTCTGCCCTATGAATTCCACGCACCGGGCCAGAAGCTCGGGCTTGAATCGACGTTGATCCCGCGGGACTGGACACCTGAAGACGTTCTGGCATGGGAAGCCACCCTGCTGCGCCAGTTTGATCCCGGAGCCCAGGCCTATATCCCCGGCAACATGCCGCATCAGCGGACAACAACTTCTACGACGCGGATACAGACAATGCGGAGAAATGGGACAATCCCCAGTCCCCTGGTCCTGTTCAACGTTATCCTACACGGCCCGGATGCGGACAGTGCGCTCACAAACAACTACAACTGGTTTGACAACCTTGCAACACCGGATACGGTGGAAGATGCCGGGTGGGTCATTGTCACCGCTTTGGACAGGGCCCTGGCCGCTCTCGGCTCCCGCCCCCGGGGAGCCCGCCTTTGATGAGAACTTCTTTTCCATGACCGCAGTCTTCGACCCGTTTGCCTACCGGGATTTCCCGGTTTTTGCAGGCGATGACGACGACCACGACCACGACCACGACGATGATACGTGCTTTATCGAAAGCCTCCGGTAAAAACGCCGGAGCCGGTCAGGGCAGATGCCGCCGCCGCAAAGGGTGGCCATGCCAAGGGATTTGTTCCGTTGAGCTCGATCAGTTCAAAATCGCTTAACTGAAATTTGCTTTTCTCCAGCAGGTTTTTTACTGCCGGCACCGGAAAAGCCCCATAACAGAGGGATGGCAGGCCCCTCAGGAAGCCGCCTGCCGGATCCAGCGCCGGATTTTCGGAACCACGGCTTTATCCCAGTCCTGCGAGAGCCTAAGCTGGATAAACTGCCGGTACAGGTGATGCAGAAACCCCGCGGCCCGCTCCACATGCTCGAGCTGCTCCAGCACACGCTGCTCCATGTCCTCTGCCGCCTCTGCCGGAGCTTTCTCCGGCGGTTTCAGACTGCTGATATTTAAGCTCTCGCCCTTTACGGCAAAACGCCATTCGGATTCCGGGTTTTTGACCACCAGGCTCATTTCGGTGACCAGCGCGCCTTTTTTCAGTGCAAGAACGCCTTCTTCCAGGCCGGCCCCGTCTCCCTTGATGGTTACGGTCTCCTCCCGGTTGTGCCGGCTGTTCTGCAGAACAATCCGGCTGCCGACCGCCAGATCCGTATTTTCCGCCTCCGGCATGGCAAGGCCCGGCTTATCGGTTTCCATCATAAACCACAGCCAGGTCAGAAACTCATTTCCCAGGTATTTATACCGGTTGTAGGCAACTGCCAGGTCAAGCATGAGCGCCTCCCTGAAAATCCGAAGGGGTCAGCTTATAAAGCCGGTCCTTCTGCTCATCGGAGAGTCCGCATGCAAGATCGGCTTCGGTATAAGGAAACATGCGGACAATGGAGAGCTTGAAAGTCCGGGAAAAAATGGTTTCCAGCTCCTCGTTGGCCGCCTTCTGGGTGGAAAAAAACCAGAGGACTCCCTGCTCGTAGTTCCATACCACCTCGAAAATGCCGGGCGTAGCCGGAATCCGCAGGTAGAGGCGGCGGGCAACCTCGTCGCGCAGTTCCTGCTTTTCATTCCGGGTCAGGCTGCTGCGCTTGGTCTGGGACAGACGCCTGGCCACAGCGGCATTCAGGTGTTTGTTCATAACCTTGGCAGGGATCTGTTTTTTATCGATTCGAAGGCAGAAAATCAGGTGGGTCCCGAAAACCAGCTCCGCCCTGTCAAAATCCGTTTGGAAAGGCGAATCCAGAGAAGTCCAGCCCAAGCTTTTCTCTGCGGGATCGTTGTCGATATCCCGGATCATGTTGTTTTTCAGCCCTTCGCGCACGTTTTCCAGGAAAGGATCGGAGATCCCTCCCTCCACACGGTAACGCGCAAGGGACAGTGTTGCGGATAAAAGGCCCATAATACAAATCTCCGGTAAAAACGGCCCGGGCCGCCTGCTGCTGCGCGGAAATCTCCAAGGGCCGGTTTGTTATTATTTCCCCGGCAGCCCGCTCAAGTACGGGCAGAGCGCCTGCTTTCACCGGCGGCCGAGCCCCCCTGTAGTAAACTGCCTGCCGCCTTGCAGGCAAGCATTTTTTTCTGTAAAAAAACGGCGGAACTTGATATGAGTGAGAGTAGATTTTATCTTAGATGCTTGAAATTAAAAGACAATAATGGTACTGGCCAATGTATTTCATTGCTGATTTACACATTCACTCCCGCTTTTCCCGGGCTACCGCCAAAAGCCTGAATCTTCCCAACCTCTACATTGCGGCAAGACAGAAAGGCATCCACGTACTCGGCACAGGAGATTTCACCCATCCCGGCTGGTTCTCGGAAATCCGGGAGCAGCTCGTACCTGCCGAGCCCGGTCTGTTCCGCCTGCGCCCCGAACTGGAGGCTGAATGCGAAGAACAGATCCAGGTGAGCCCGGAGCAGGAAAACGGGGACGAGCCGGTCCGCTTTATGCTGACCTGCGAGATCAGCAACATTTACAAAAAAGAGGGCATAACCCGCAAAACCCACAACCTGATCCTTCTGCCCGATCTTTCCGAGGCAGCCCGGTTTAACAGCCGTATGGAGCAGATCGGCAACATCCGCTCCGACGGCCGTCCCATCCTGGGCTTAGATACCCGGGATCTTCTTGAAATCCTCCTGGAAACCTCAGAAAAAGGCTTTTTCATCCCGGCCCATATCTGGACACCCTGGTTTTCCATGCTGGGCTCAAAATCCGGGTTCGACTCTGTCCGGGCCTGTTTCGGGGATCTCACGCCGCACATATTTGCCGTGGAAACCGGCCTCTCATCAGATCCGCCCATGAACTGGCGGGTCGGAGACCTGGACGGGCTGACCCTGGTCTCCAATTCAGATGCCCACTCGCCTGCCAACCTTGCCCGCGAGGCAAATCTCTTTGACACGGAGCTCTCCTTTTATGCAATCCGGGATGCCCTGGAAACCGGAGATCCCTGGGCTTTCAAGGGAACCATCGAGTTTTTCCCCCAGGAAGGAAAGTATCACCAGGACGGCCATCGCAAATGCTGCGTCAACCTCCACCCGAAGGAGGCCATTCGCCGTAACCTCATCTGCCCGGTATGCGGTCACCCCCTCACACTGGGCGTGCTCCACCGGGTTGAGGCCCTGGCCACCCGCGCGGAAGGGGAAAAGCCTGAAAAAACCCATCCCTACTACAGTGTAATTCCCCTGCCGGAAATCCTCTCGGAGATTGTGGGCACCGGGCCGAAAAGCAAGAAAGTGCAGGCGGCATGCCAGCGCATTCAGCTGAACATCGGAGCGGAACTTGCCGTTTTGCATACCCTGCCGATAGAAACAATCGATGCGGCGGGCATGCCGCTTTTAACGGAGGCGATAAGGCGCATGCGGGCGGGGCAGGTGCATATCACGCCGGGCTTTGACGGCCAGTACGGCGAAATCAAGGTTTTTGATCCAAAAGAGCGGGACCGCCTGATAGGCCAGCAAAGCCTGTTTGCAGCTGCAGCCCCGGAGGCGGGAAAAGGCGGGAAAAAAGCAGAACCCTCCGCAAAAAACGGCAGCAAGAAAGACCGAAAGACCCCGGAGCCGCAGAAAGAGCCGCTGCAGCAGACAAAAGAGTCTGCACAGCCGAACGCTAACGACCTTTTCTCCGGATTGAACCCCGAGCAGGAGCATGCTGTCAGCCACGGATCAGGACCGCTTTTGCTGGTGGCAGGGCCGGGCACTGGAAAAACAAGGACCCTTACCTGCAGGATTGCCCGCTTGATCAATACGCAGACTGTCCGGCCGGATCAGATCCTTGCCCTTACGTTTACCAACAAGGCAGCGGGCGAGATGTGCGAGCGGCTTGCCCGGTTTTGCGGCACCCAGGAGCAGCTGCCGCTTGCCGCCACCTTTCACGCCTTCTGCCTGCGCTTTTTGAAAGAAACCGGGTCTTTCCGCCAGGCGGCCGTTATCGACGAGACTGAACGCGCGGAACTTGTAAGCGAGGCCATGGCAAAGCTGAAAAGTCAGGGCCGACATATCCCGCTGCGGGCGGAGGGTGTACTTGAGAGAATCATTGCCGCCAAGCAGCAGATTCTGGGCCCCCGCCAGGATTTGACCGCAATTGCGAAAGACCTTGATCCTGAAATTTTAAACGCCGTCTACCAGGCCTACCAGAATCTTTTGGAGGCCCAACAGCTCTATGATTATGAGGATCTCATATTTCATACCGTTGGCGTTCTGGAAAGCGATCAGAGCGTGCGCGATACCTACCGCAGCCGCTTTCCTTATGTTTTCGTGGATGAATACCAGGACTTGAACTACGGCCAATACCTCATCATCCGGGCCCTTTCCCCGCCTGACGGCAATATCTGTGTCATTGGTGATCCGGACCAGTCCATATACGGCTTCCGCGGCTCAGACGTCAAATACTTCAGGGAGTTTGCCCGGGATTTCCCCGGCGCGCAGCAGATCCGTCTTCACAGAAACTACCGCTCCGCGGAAACCATCCTGGAAGCAGCCCACCAGGTAATCCGCAGCCACAGCTTAAACACCGGCAACGCCCGGGTCAGCTCAGGCATTGAAGGCCCGGCCACGGTGGAATTTTTGCAGACAGTGTCCGAAAAGGCGGAGGCTGTTGCCATCGGCAAGCGCATAGAAGAAATGGTTGGCGGCACCGGCATGGACTTTGACGATTTCGGCGGTCATGAACAGGCCCGCCACGGAAGCTACCGGGCCTTTTCCGACTTTGCCGTCCTGTTCCGCACCCGGGCCCAGGGCGAAATCCTTGCCGAGACCTTCAGCCGGGCCGGCATCCCTTTTCAAATGGCCCGGAAATCAAACATATGGCGGCGGAAAGGCGTACAGGAAATCCTGGCCTGCTTAAAGCTCATAGAAGGATGCGCCACCTACGGCGACCTGGAGCTTTGTATGAAAACTCTGGCCCCGGATATAACGCAAGAGACTATTGAAACTGTCAAAAACCTTGGCTTAGCCCAAAAACTGCCGGTAAGCGGGCTTCTTGCGGAGACGGAAAGAACGCAGACAGCAGGGCTTTCTCCAGCGGCGGGCCCGGCCTTTGAGGACTTCCTTGCCACCCTGGCCGGTTTTTCCCGGGACATGACAGGCTTGACGGTCCCGGGAAAAATGTCCTATCTTAAAGACAAACCGGAGTTTGCCGCAGCCTGCAGGGCCGAAGGTGCGGACGAGGCCTTCGCCCGAATCTTTGCCATGGCAGAGGCCTTCGGAGAAGATGCAGCCGCCTTTATCGAATCCGCAGCACTGCAGAGCGATCCTGACGTCTATGACCGAAAGAGTCAGAAGGTTGCCCTTCTTACGATGCACGCAGCCAAGGGGCTGGAATTCCCCATAGTTTTGATTGCAGGCTGCGAAGACGGCCTGATCCCCCTGCACAGCCCGGCAAAACCGGCTGCCGACCCCCGGGAAGAGCGGCGCCTTTTCTACGTGGCCATGACCCGGGCCGGGACGCAGCTGATTCTGACACAGGCAAAAAGGCGACGCATATACGGCACAGACAAAGGCCGGGCCCCCTCGCCCTATATAAGCGATATAGACAAAGAGCTGCTCTGCGAGACGGTAATGGAAAAAAAGTACAGACAGCCGGCTTATCAGCAGTTGAACCTTTTTTAGGAGTTCTCATGGAAGAAACTTATATTCGCGGCGTTCCCCTGGAGAACGGACTGTTCCTGAAGCTCTATGACGCCTCGCGCCGGTTTGCCGGTGACCGCTGGCTGGTGAAACTGATCGCCCGCATCCCCATCCCGGTTGACGAGGTCTGGCAGCAAACCTCCGAGGAGCTCCCATCCGCTGCCGCAGTGAAGGAACTGCTGGGAGATACTCTTGTTTTTGAACAGGAAAAAACCCGCAATTTCATTGATGAACAAGAAAAGGAAGAAATCCTGCAATCCATGACAGAGGAGTTCTTCCGGCACGCCCTGGCCTACCTGGGCCGCCCCGAATTCGGCTGGCGCTGCATCCGCAGGAAATTCAGGGAAAATCATTTCTCATCTTGATTCTTCCCTCCGCCAATTCTTCTGCCAGGGCCTCGGACAGGCTCTGGCGGGCTATGCAATAACCCTTGCCGTATGCATCTACAGCTTTCGCTTAAAACAGCAGAACATTTTGTCCTGACACCGATCATTTCGCAAAATGACTGTTGCCTAAATTGAAAAACCCGGAGGGTTTGAAATTTTTAAAGCTAAAAATAGCTTAACTACCTTAAAATAATTCAGAAATAAATAGGTTTAAAAATTTGAAACGCTCAGTTTAGGTGTTGAATATTTGCATGAATTCTGTCAGCATAGCCAAAATTTACAGTTGCGAAAAACAGCGGAGCGCTCTTAGGCTTTCAAGACTGTTAAAGAATCCATACAAAAAGCCGATTCAACCTCTACGCGCATGAACGTCCGGATATTTGCAGCGATGCAGAAAGGGCCCCGAAGCCGGCAGGAAGACTGCCTGCTGATGGGCGCAGAGATTGTTCAAGCCGAGGCCCTTGCCAAAGAAAGCCGGTTTAGCGCAGATTCGCTGCTTCTGGCCGCCTGCGACGGCCTTGGAGGCCATGAAGCCGGAGACAGAGCCAGCCGGTTTGTCTGCAGCGAACTAAAGGCCCGGTGCCAGCCGGACAGCCTGCATTCGAGCGCCATACCGCTTCTTTTAAAAGACATACAATCTGCCTCCAGCCAGCTTCTGCCGCCCAACTGCGGCACCACAGTGGCCGGCCTTTTCATCTCCGGTGAGGCCGTGCATGCCTTCAATGCCGGGGACAGCCGGATATACAGAATTGCAAAGGAGCAGCTGTGCTGCGTGTCTCATGACCATTCCGTGGTGCAGGGCTTGCTGGACAATTTCCTGATTCTGGAGGAAACCGCGCACAATCATCCATACAAAAACTTAATTGAATTCGGACTCGGCCCTCTGTTTGCCAGCTCATGGCAGAATCATTCGGTTTTTATCCATACCGAAACCATAGAATCGCCGGCCGCTTTTCTTCTCTGCAGCGACGGTCTAAGCGATAAAATGGATGCAGACGCGATTCACCGCTGTCTTTCTCCAAACCCGGTCGAAAACGGGCGCGCCCTCTTGTCCGCTGTCTCGGAAAAAGGACTCATTGACAATACGAGCTTCATTATTGTCGAGCTTGATTGACTCCAGCAGCCCGGCAAGCACGGGCAGCTCTCCGGGACTACAAACAAGGGAATAGTAAGGCAATGGAAGATATTATCAAAAAATGTCTCCCGACCTATGAAATCATCAGCAAAATCGGTGAAGGCGTCAACGGCGCAGTCTATCATGTGCGCGACAATCTCAAGGAGCGGGCCGTCAAGGTTGTCCCCATCATGGTGGAGCGCTCCTTCTCCCGCAACACCCCCGGGGAGATGGATTCCAAAATATCCCACGATTTCCATGCCGTGCAGTCCTATTACAGCAAGATCAAGGGGGAAGGCGTCGTGGAGATCTATGACTTTCACCTGGTGGACAAACAGGTTTCCAGGCAGCAGGCCCGAGCGTACCTGATCCTTTTGATGGAGTATTGCCCGAACAACCTGCTCAACCGCGTTCTGGACAATCATCCCCTCCCCCCCAAATCCTGCCAGCGCCTGGCTATGGAACTGGCTGTGATACTCAAACGCCTCTGCCACAGCGACACGGGATCCTTCATCGTAAAGGACCTCAAACCCTCCAACCTTCTGCTCAATCCCCATGGCAAACTTCTGATAGGCGATCTCGGCGGGCTGCAGCGGCTGAGCAGCGCAACAGCCAATACCGCCAATGCCCAGTTCACCCCCAACTGGTCCGCCCCGGAAATTTTGCTGCGAAACGAAAATGCCGGCATTGCCAGTCTTATCTTCTCCTACGGCTTTGTCTGCTACTTCATATGGTTCGGAAAACTCCCTTACGAACATGAAGACTTCGATGAACGCTTCCGCCGTATCAAAACAGAGGGGCTGGCGTTTCCCAGGCAGGATATCCCGGAGATAGTCCGGAAGCTGATCAGCCAGTGCCTGCGCTTTGCCCCCGGCGAGCGCCCACCCGACTTTGAAACAATTATTGAGCGGCTAAACGAGCAGAATCTGCTGACTGCCCGGCAAGCATCAGCGGCCGAAACGGCGCCGGCTCCGGCGGCAGAGAAGCCCGGCCTGCGGGCGGAAGGCTCCACCGGCTCGCAGAGCAAAAACAAAAAAAGCATACGGGCAGACATTCACAATCCAGGCGATATATGGATGGAGCCGCTAACCGGCATGGAGTTTGCTTGGGTTCCCTCCGGCTTTTACCATATGGGCTGCGGCAGTTGGGACGCAGAAGGCAACCGCAATGAATTCCCGGTTCACAAGGTCCTGCTGGACGGATTCTGGATAGGCCGATACCCGGTTACCCAGCAGCAGTGGAAAAAAATCATGTCCCCGGCATTTTGGAAAATGATGAAAACCAACAACCCGGCATGGTTTAGATTAGGCGATGCCCACCCTGTGGAACAGATTTCCTGGCATGACACCCACGAATTTATTCAAAAACTGGACTCTATGAACAAGGGCCGCTACCATTTTCGGCTTCCCACCGAGGCGGAGTGGGAATACGCCGCACGAAGCTGCGGCAGGGCGGAAAAATACCCCGGCGGCGGGGAACTGGAAAAGCTGGCCTGGTATTATGCAAACTCCGGCATGACCACCCGGCCGGTTGGCCAAAAACAGGCCAACGGCCTGGGGCTCTATGATATGAGCGGCAACGTCTACGAATGGTGCCTGGATGTCTACCTGGAGGATGCCTACAAAAAACACAGAGAGAAGAACCCGCTGATCAAAAAAAACACCGGCAGACGAATACTTCGCGGCGGATCCTGGTCCAACTCTCCTCATGAGCTGCGCTGCAGCTACCGGGCCAACGTTTATCCGGATTTCAAAGGTAATTATATCGGTTTCCGGGTCGTGATGACCCCGATCAGCCGCAGGATCACCTAAGTAGAACCTAAATTGAGCGATTTTCAAGTTTGCCGCAGATACAAGGAAGATGACCGTCGAGCTATAGGCAGCTATGCGAGACATCATCTGACGCGGTAGATGCGGTAAAATTGAAAATCCCGGAGGGTTTGAAATTTTTAAAGCTAAAAATGGCTTAAATACCTTAAAATAATTCAGAAATAAATAGTTTTAGAAATTTGAAACGCTCAGTTTAGGTAGAAGACAAGCGCCGGCTTATCATAGAGCATCAGGCGCAATAGCGCGGATCGATTTTTCATAGTTTTGTACCCCGAAGCGCAGGGCCGCCCACTGCGCCCGCTTTAAATGTCCGCTCACAGCCTGGGGGGTGATTTTGCCCGGCCATAAAGCGCCGATCTCCTTCCGGCTCATGCCGGCAAGTACTCCGGCAAGCGCCCGGGATTGATTCTGGGTCCAGCCTTCGGCAATGGCCCCGGCAAGAAAGGCCATGCCGTCTATTGCGTCTGCAGCGGCAGAATCGTCCATGGCAAAACGGAAAGTGCCTTCCCGTGCGGAAATCATGGTCTCCAGCAGTTTTCCCGAACGCCGGAAAGCCTCTCCGTCGCCCGCGGAAATCCGGCCCTGCGGCGCATAGTCAATGGGGCCCACGCCAACGGCCATCCGCACGTCCGTATACCGCCCCGCGGCATGGGAGCGGATAAAGGCCCGGAAAAAAAGACCCGCCCGAAAAGCGATCCCGGGATCGGGGAACAGCATCTGCCAGCCGTCGCCCCGGAAAATATCCACCGGTTCCGGACTGCGGCGGCCAAAAATCTCATTAAGACGCCGTCCCCCTTTTTCCGTCAGACGAAAGAGCTGCTGGCGGGTCTGCGCCGAAAGGGGCGAGAACCCGATAAAGTCTCCCGTGATCACTGCGTAACACCCATGCCGACGGCTCTTCATAGATTCTCTCCTGTTTTTTTTGGTTTCCAAAGAAGAAAAAACAGCACCCCGGCTGTCATGATTGCAGCGCCTGCCGGAAACGCATACTGCAACCGGGCAGCATCCATTATGATGCCGCCGCAGAAAGAGCCAAGCAGCATCCCCATGCTGTGGGCTACCGTGATAAGAGACATCACCGAGCCCATGGCGCCTGTGCGGCTTCCGGAAATTACAGCCAGCGCCATAAGCGCAGGCATGGAGATGCCCCCGCCGACGCCGAAAAACACATTGGCGGCACAAAGACCCCAACAGTTCTGCGCCAGGGCAAGCCAAAGAATCGCCAGGGCGGCAACAAGTCCACCGCCCGTGACCATCAGGCCTTTGTTAAACCGGTCCGCCGCCCATCCCATGGGGAGATGCAGCATCCCGGAAACAAAAACCCCCAGCATCACCAGCAGGCCGAGCAAGGAGCCGGAAAGCGAAAAACGCGTGTCCCCGTAGAGAGGAAGAAATGCCCAGATAATGCCTATGCAGGTGGCATAGGCAAGCCGGACCGCAAAAAGAGCGGCGATCATGCGGTCCGAAAGCAGACCGCGCCAGGGCATGGGCCGGTGGCCGCTGGCAACAATGGATTCCCTGCTTGCCGGCGGCAGAAAAAAAACCGCCAGAGAAAAAGCCGCAAAGGCAAGGACGCCCATAAACCCAAAGGCCGCCCGGAGACTGAAGCAGTCCTTGATCACCCCGCCAAGCAAAGGCCCGATGCTAAGGCCCAGAAAAACCGACATGTTGAACATGCCCATGGAGACGCCCTCTTTTCCGGCAGGCGTGATATCACCCACATAGGCCTGCGCCACGGGCATAATCATCGCCGATGCCACCCCCTGAAGAATCCGGATCGCGATCAGCGTCTCCAGGTTTTTCGCCATGACAAAGGCAGCAGCCACCGCAAAATAGCCCAGCAGCCCGAGACTGATAAACGGCTTGCGCCCCCTGCGATCCGAGCAGCGGCCGAAAAGGGGCAGAAAAAAAGTGCGGGTAAGGGAAAACCCACCGAAAATCAAAGCAATATAGAGACCGCTGGCTCCAAGATCATGGGCATAAACCGGAAGCAGGGGCACAACAATCCCCACCCCGGTTACGGTTGCAAAAATAACAAAAAAAAGTATGGGAAAAACCCCTGGCTCCCTCTTCATCATCAGATTCCCATATCACGCAGCCTGCGGGCAGACAACAGAGTTTTGCCTGAGGAATATGGTTTTCTGTTTGACACGGGAGCGGTTTCTATGTAATCAGATTAGTTTGGCAAAATAGAACAATGTAGTCATTGCAACCCAGCGGATGGCTTCTACCGGCCCTTGGTCCTAACAAGCAAGAATCCGAGGAGGTGTTGATGAAAAAATGGGGCGGAGTTTCAGGTATTCTTTTCGGTACGGTTTTATTATTTTTTCTGCTAACGAGTCCTTCATTTGCCGGCGAACCATCTGCTGCGATGCCCGCAGCTGAGCATCCCTGGTGGTTCTGGCCGCTGATTTTGTTTGTGGTCACATTTATAATGGGGATTTTTGCCGTCCTTGGCGGCGTGGGCGGGGGTGTTCTTTACGTGCCCATTATCAGTGGCTTTTTCCCCTTTCACCTGGACTTTGTCAGGGGGGCGGGCCTGCTCGTTGCCTTGACAGGCGCCCTGGCAGCCGGGCCGGGGCTTTTAAAATCCAGCCTGGCAAGCCTCCGCCTGGCCATTCCCGTCGCCTTGATCGCATCCACCTGTGCCATCGCGGGGGCTATGATCGGTCTGGCCCTGCCCACCTATCTCGTACAGATTTTTCTCGGCGTGGTGATTCTTTTTATCTGTGTGCTGATGCTGACGGCCAAAAAAGCCGAATTCCCCGACATCCAGGAACCAGACAAACTGTCTTCCGCACTGCAAATCTATGGCGTCTACTACGAGGAAACCCTTGGCCGTGAGATTGACTGGAAGATCCACAGAACCCCCATCGGCTTGCTGCTTTTTGTCGGCGTCGGCATCATGGCCGGCATGTTCGGCTTAGGCGCCGGCTGGGCCAACGTCCCGGTCTTAAACCTGGTCATGGGCGCGCCCCTGAAAATCAGTGTGGCAACCAGCAAATTCCTGCTCTCGATCACCGACACATCGGCCGCCTGGGTTTACCTGAATAAAGGGTGCGTCATTCCCCTGATGGTTGTGCCTTCGGTGGTCGGCATTATGCTCGGCTCCTTCGTCGGGGTTCGGCTGCTGAAAATCGCCAAACCGAAGATGGTCCGCTGGATTGTTATTGTTATCCTGGCTTTTGCAGGCATCAAGGCCCTTTTAAAAGGACTGGGAATCGGATAGGCATCAAGAAAAAATCACAGGAGGCGACATATGGCTCAAGCTGAAATCGATCGGAAAAAAGCCAGTACAGAACAACTTCTTTACGCCAGCGTGCTTGAAAAAGGCATGTACCTTGGCCTGCTCGCCCTGTTTGTCACATTTATAATTTATGTTACAGGGCTTTTACCGCTTCGCATACCGATGGAGGATTTGCCGAACTACTGGCAAATGAGTTCCAGCGACTATCTGCGAATCGCCGGCATTGAAAGCGGCTGGGGCTGGGCAAAGCTGCTGGGATACGGGGATTTCCTGAATTTCCTGGGTATCGCCTTTCTGGCAGCAGTGACCATAATCTGCTACCTGACGATCATCCCCACTTTTCTTAAAAAGAAGGACTATGTTTATGCCACGTTTGCCCTTTTGGAAGCCCTTATCCTCACGCTGGCTGCAAGCGGGATTCTGGCTGTCGGCCACTAGCTTAAAGACAGGCATAAAAAACGATCCCGGCCCGGCGGATTCCCGCCGGGCCGGGATCTTAAACCGGCTTTAATTCCACACGGGTTGCCCCCCACCCGCCGGCCGTCGTTCCGGCATCGCCAAACCGGGCTACCCGGCCGTCTTTTTCCAGAACAGACTGTACCTTTTTTTTCAATATTCCCTGCCCCTTGCCGTGAATAATACGAAGCATGTAAATCTTTTTCTCCAGGCAGGCCGTGATATAATCATCCAGCAGGGCTTTTACCTCGCCGGGGCGGAAGGTGTGCAAATCCAGTTCGCCGTTTATCGGAATTTCAACAGGGTCCATCCTGCCTCCGTTCTTTTATCAACCAATGCAATCGAAAAAAATCCTTTGGAAATGGTAAGTCTTAAATTTTCTATCACATTAAAATTAACTGGAATTTTAATTTTTTCCTATCTTCTGGGCAGCATCCCCTTCGGGCTGCTCCTGGTGAAATGGATCAAATCCGTTGATTTGCGCCGGGCGGGCAGCGGCAATATCGGCGCAACAAACGCACTTCGAACCGGAGGCCGGGCGCTGGGGCTGGCCACCCTGCTTCTGGACGGCTCAAAAGGCGCTTTGCCCGTTTATCTGGCAGGAGTTGTTTGTCCTGCTTCCGCAGGCCTTATCCATCCTCTTGCCATGGGAGGCGCCGCGGTCTGCGCCTTTTGCGGGCACTTGTTCCCCCTGTACCTGGGATGCAGGGCCAGCGGCAAAGGAGTGGCCACCGCAGCCGGCTGCTTTCTTTTGATCTCTCCTTTATCGCTTCTGACGGCACTTCTCCTGTTTCTTACGGCAGCCGCCCTTACCAGGCGGGTCTCACCCGGATCTCTTGCCGCTGCAGCAGCACTGCCCCCGGCGGTGCTCTTGATTGAAAAGTCCTGGATTCTCGCCGGAGCAGCGGCCGTTATTGCTGTTTTGATCATCGTCCGGCACAAAGACAACATCCGCCGTCTCCTTGCGGGCCATGAACCGCCCTTCAGGTAAAGACGATGCTCCCGGCCGCAGCAAGCACTCCCGCAAGAAGGAAATGGCTCTGCATCAGAAAACTCTGGCGAAAACCAGGAGAGAACTCCCCGTGTTCGTGGATGTAGAGAAAAACGAGCATCAGCAGCGGGCAGAAACCAACAAGCAGGCCGGATAGGGTGATAAAACCGGAAGCGCTTGTTATCCACATCAAAACCGCCATAGCGGCGGTAAGAATCTTTAACAGCCTCATGGTCCGCTTTTCCCCCAGTACAATGGGAATCGTCTCTTTTCCCACAATCCGGCTGCCCTGCATATCCATGATATCAAAAAATGAAGTCTGCACAAAAACCAGGCCGCAGATCCAGAAAAATACCGCTGCAGTATTCCAATGCAGCCCTGCCTGATGGTACAGGGCTGGCAGAAGGGTGGTTACAATGCCCCAGGCGAGAGACACAAGCACCGTCTTTGATGCGGGAATATCCCGGATACGGGTTCTGTGCCGGCGGTGCCCCCGGGGCAGCAGCCGGGTGTTGTAAACAATCCCCAGCACCCCCATTACCAGAAGCACAAAAAACACAGCCGGCCCCCGGCCGGCGGCCATTGCAAGCACAGCCAGCCCCGCTCCTGCCGTCAGG
>JAWOFF010000052.1:0-5640 GCA_046482325.1 Desulfosalsimonadaceae bacterium | reverse complement strand
TCCTGCGAGCAGGGCAGGTCGCTGCCGTCGCAGTCCTGGTCAATGCCGTCGCCGCAGATTTCAATAGCGCCGGGATAAATTGTGGCGTCATTGTCATTGCAGTCGCCCTCGCTCACTGTGTAGCCATCGCCGTCAACGTCACTCTCGTCTGAATCATTTGTTGAAGACCCGACCGAATGAGTAATGATTTTAGAAAAACCGCTTTCATTTCCTTCGTCATCAATGCTGGTTGCGGCAAATGCATAAGTTTGCCCCTCAACCAGGCCGGAAATGATGCAGCTTGTTTGTTCCGCCGAATTAATGGTCTGGTCGGGCTTTGATTGGAAGTCGGTACCGGATTCACCGTAATAGATTTTGTAACCGGTTACCCGGCTGTCGTCGGGTTGGTTCCAACTTAAGGTGAGTTCCGCAGCAGAGACTGCTGAGGGAAGAGAAAATAAAAAAAACAGCAAACAAAGTATAACCAAAAAGGGTGTTGCGTGGTTCTTGTGCGTATCCATGGAAAGGACCTCCTAAAGTGTTTTTTGTACCGTGCAGAAAGCAACACCTAAGGAGGTGAAGAATCCGCCCGGCAAGCCCGCCGCCGTATCCTTTTGTGGACGTAGGCCGGTTCCTTTGCGCCCCATTCTTTCGAATGGTTAGCCTTTATCAAGCGGTCTGATGCAGACTGTTGCAGAGTTTATAAAGGATAAAACCTCCTTGTTTTATTTTAGGAAGCCATTTTTTGCAAGCTACATGCCAGGAATGAAAAAATGCTGCCTTTTCATGGAAACGCATGCGGGGATGATAAAATATATAACGAATTACAGTGAATTAGGTAGGGTGTGCTTTGTATATTCATAGGGAAAGAGACATTTTTTTTGCGGAAGAAAGCAGGCAGGGGGAGGAAATTCTTGTATGAAAAAATGCATCTCTGTATAGAAAACCATACATTGTCTTCGGGTCCCGGATGTTTCTGCCTTGGGCGGGCCGCGGTCAGCAGCGTGTACAAACGATAGAGGTCTTTGCAAAATGCTCGGACTGCTATATAATAAAATATTTTTTAGAGGTAACCATTCATATAATAATGCGGTAACAGGCTGTTTATGACGATTGAAAAAGACCACCCTTTCTCTGATAAATCCGTATGCCGGGTTCTCGTCCAGCGGGGGCTGTTGACAAAAGAGCAGGCAAAGGAGGTTTTCGAGAAAAAAGAGCGGGTTCGGGCCCAGCTTGAGAAAGCCCGGGCCAATCAGTCGCGGAACCTGGCTGGGGCGTTCAGCGTGGAAAACCCCACCACCATTGTGGATGTCATCGCGCATTTGAAGCCCCAGCGTGCGGATGCCGCCGCACTCCAGCTGGATGAGGATGCCATATTCCAGGCGCTGGCAGAGTCCTGGGGCTATGTCTATAAAAAGGTGGATCCGGTAAAGCTGGATTTGAACCTGGTCACCACCACCATCCCCCGCAATTTCGCCATGAAGCACCTGGTGCTGCCCATTGGCGTGGAAGGGGGAAAGCTCGTGGTGGCCACCTCCAACCCTTTTAACCCGGAAGTTATGGAAGACCTCGCCCGGGTCAGCCAGATGCAGGTTACCATCGTGATAACCCCCAAGTCCGATGTCATCCGGCTGATCAACGAGTTTTTCGGCTTCAAGCGCTCCATCGCCGCCGCGGAGGTGCAGTTTGGCGGCGGCACCATAGATTTGGGCAACCTGGAGCAGTATGTCCGGCTTAAATCCCCGGAGGAACTGCCTGCCAATGACCAGCATATTGTAAACGCTGTAAACCACCTGTTAAGTTATGCCTTTGACCAGCGGGCAAGTGATATTCATATCGAGCCCAAAAGGGATACGGTGCTTGTGCGCATGCGCATCGACGGTGTGCTGCACACCGTTTACAACCTGCCGAAAAAAGTGCATTCCGCTATTGTCAGCCGCATCAAAAACCTCTCGCGCATGGATATTGCTGAAAAGCGCCGGCCCCAGGACGGCCGGATCAAGACGGACAAGGGCGATGTGGAGATGGAAATCCGGATATCCACTGTGCCTGTGGCATTCGGGGAAAAGGTGGTCATGCGGATCATGGACCCCGACATTCTGTTCCAGGAAGTGGAGAATCTGGGATTTACAGAAGCCGATTTTGAACGCTACAGGGAGATGTTCTCCATGCCCTACGGCATGATCCTGGTCTGCGGCCCCACAGGCAGCGGCAAATCCACGACGCTTTACTCGACTCTGCGGCGCCTTTCCACCCCGGATATTAATATCACCACGATCGAGGACCCCATCGAGATGATCCACGAGGAATTCAACCAGATCGCGGTACAGCCGGCGGTGGATGTCACTTTTGGCACGATCCTGCGAAACATTCTGCGCCAGGATCCTGATGTGGTAATGGTGGGAGAGTTAAGGGATCTGGAGACCGCCCGGAATGCGGTCCAGGCAGCCCTTACCGGCCATCTTGTGCTTTCCACCCTGCATACCAACGATGCACCTTCCGCCATTATCCGGCTCCAGGATATCGGCGTGCCGTACTTTCTGATTCAGGCCACCCTGACCGGCGTGCTCTCACAGCGCCTGGTCAGAAAGATTTGTCCCAGGTGCATCGAGTCATTTGATATGGACGGCAAAAGCCTCTCACAAATGGGGCTGGACCTTGGAAAAGAGGGGCCGGTGCGTCTGTATCGCGGGAAGGGATGCATTTACTGCCGCTATACGGGCTATTACGGCAGGACATCGGTTTACGAGGTCCTGCCCTACACACCGCAGCTTCGCCGCCTGACCACGGCCGCTGCAGACCTGTCCGTCATACGGGAGCAGGCCCATAAAGACGGCATGGTTACGCTGAGGGAGAATGCGGTCAAAAAACTCCTGGCAGGGGTAACCACCTATCAGGAGGTTCTGCGGGTGACCTGGGAGCAGGAAAAACCCTGAAAGGCGCTTTTTACTGCGGGCTGCGGATCTTGTCGCCAGGGGCAATGGCTTTTCTGGATTCCGTGGTCAGACAGGATGCGGTGCTCTGCTCTACGTGCAGTACCAGCAATCGACCGATGCTGTAGGGCTTCAGAGCTATTTCCCCTTTATGCTCTTCCGGCTTTCCTACAGGCTGGTGCAGAATCTCGTAGTATTGCCCTCTTTTTACCCCGTCCTGCCGGCCTTTATTGATAAAAAGCACTTTCTTCTGGCCGATCATGGCGTTTTTTTCCTCAGACAGCAACACCTCTCCCGAGAGGCCGGGCACGCTTTCTTTGATTTCAATGTCCGGAGAACGCGCAACAAGGGGCATTACATGGTCGTCCGCGTGGATGTCCCGGAAGGCTTTCACCACGTTGGCGATTACGTATTCCGGCTCTGTATCGGTTACGGCAACAACGCCCGTCAGGTAATGCTGGATGCCCGGTGTGGTGTTACGGAAAGCCCTTTTTTGTGATTCAAATGTGCGGTAAACGGTATATAACTCCCCGGCCCTTAGTTCCGGGCCTTCTCCCTTGTAGATGTATACCCGGTCGCCCTCTGAAACCAGCTCTTTATCGTCTTTCACCTTGAAAACGGTGCCGCAGGGGGTAACGGCCTGGTTCCTTATAAAGCCAACGGAGTCGATCATTTCATAGTGGTAGAGAGTTTTTTTCTCTTCTTTTTTTTCAGGAGTTTTTTCCTTTTTTTGTTTTTCCGCCCATTGTTTTTTGTAGATCAGGATTTTCTGCCCCGGATAGATCCAGTGCGGGTTGGCGATTTCAGGGTTGTAGTGCCAAAGCTCAGGCCATTGCCACGGGGAATCCTCGAATTTTTCGGAAAGATCCCACAGGGTATCGCCTTTTTGAACGGTATAGTAGAAGCCGGTTTCCGTTTTTTTGATATGCTCTTCTATGCCGGCGCCTGCCGGCGCTGTTGTCAGGGAAAAAAGGATGAAAACTCCCGCCAGCCAGCTGATGACTTTAATTTTTCCATGCATAAGGCGCCCCTGTTGGTATGATTGATGAATAATAAATCATTCGCCTCCTGCCGGAGGCTGCAGGCTTTCCATTTTTTCCAATAGCCCGCTTGCAATGGTTTTGTCAAGATTTTCATTTTCTATCGGGGATAGCCGGTAATGCTGCGAATGTCCTTGTGAAGAGGTTTCAGGCGTTTATACATCTTTTTATACACCCGGGTATACAACTGATCGTATAACTCGTGATTTTGGGGATTTGGTTCAAAAACCTCACTGGTACGGGTCATGGAGCTTATAGCGGCGGCGTAGTCCGGCTTAAGGCCAAGGCCTACAGCGGCATTAATGGCAGCGCCCAGTCCGGAAGCTTCGTAAAGATGCGGCCTTGCGGCGGGAATATTGAATATATCTGCTGTAAGCTGCATTGCATGCCGGCTTTGCGACCCGCCCCCGGAGACCCGCAGCGTTTTGATGGGAATTTTGGTGCGTTTTTGAATGCGCTCGGCGCCTTCGCGCAGGGCATAGGCCAGCCCTTCCAGGATGGCGCGGTACACATGGGCCCTGCTGTGGATGTCCCCGAATCCGATAATGGCACCTTTGGCCTCAGGCCCGGGCTGTATGATGCCCGGGCTCCAGTAGGGCTGTAGCATCAGGCCCATCGACCCGGGGTGTGTGCCTTCGATGAGCCGGTCAAAAAGCGCCTCCGCATCCACGCCCAGGTTCCGCGCCTGTTCCTGTTCCTGCCTGCCGAATTCTTGTTTAAACCAGGTCACCATCCAGTATCCCCGGAAAATCTGCACCTCCAGAGAGAAGCAGCCCGGAATGGCGGAAGGATAGGGTGGTATCAGGGGAGTGGGTTCCAGATAGCGGCTGTGCGTTACGTTTATGGTAGCGGTGGTGCCGTAGCTGATGCAGCCTGTGGCGGGATCCATGGTGCCTGCGCCGATAATTTCACAGGCCTTGTCCGCAGCCGCCGCTATTACCGGAATACCTTCGGGAATCCCCGTCTGCCGGGCGGCTTCAGCGGTGACCGCCCCCAGGGGTTCCCCGGGGGGGACGAGTTCCGGCAGCATATGCGGCGCAAGCGAAATGCCACGCCATTTCCAGTCTGAAGCCCCGGCCCAGCCCTGCCGTTTGTAGTCAAAGGGGATATAGCCGACCTGGCAGCCCACCGAGTCGGCAAAGTTTCCGGTGAGCCGGCAGGTAAGGAAGCCGGAGAGCAGCAGATACTTGTGGGTGTTTTTCCATATCCCGGGTTGATGGGCTTTGATCCAGTTGGCCTCGGCTTCGCGCTGGAAACAGGCCACAGTCCCGGAAAGCCCTGTTGTTTTGAATAAAGCCCCCCATAAGCCTCCTATCCGCGGCAGGTTGAAGGTTTTTCTCTGGTCGAGCCAGAGGATAGCGGGCCGCAGGGGCGTGCCGGATTTGTCCACGTTAATGACGGTGCCGCGCTGGGTGGTCAAGGCCATGCCGGCGATTTTTTCTTTCTCAACCCCCTGCTGCCGCCAAAGCCGCTGACAGGCACTGCACAGGGTATGCCAGTACAGCTCCGGATCCTGCTCGGCCCAGCCCGGTTTTTCGGAAAAGTAGGGTTCAAAGGGGAGCTTCTCCATGGCCAGAAGATTGCCGGCCATGTCGAAGATCATTGCCTTCAGGCTTTGGGTGCCGTTGTCAATGGCCAGGACGTGCTCTTTTACCGGCATAGCTCTGTCCCCCGGGGGCCGGGCGGCG
>JAWOFF010000014.1:0-5286 GCA_046482325.1 Desulfosalsimonadaceae bacterium | reverse complement strand
TGAGCGCCTGCAGGAAAAGGCGGGCTGCAGGTTTTATTTCAAAAACGACGGCCAGAACCCGAGCGCCTCCTTTAAGGACAGGGGCATGGCCAGCGCCCTGAGCTATATCAGGTACCTGATCCGTCAGGGGCATGTCTCGGATGTTCTTGCGGTATGCGCCTCCACGGGCGATACTTCTGCCGCTGCCGCGCTTTATGCCTCTTATTTGCATCCTGATGTAAAATCCGCGGTGCTTCTGCCGCACAAGCGGGTCACGCCCCAGCAGCTTTCCCAGCCACTGGGAAGCGGCGCCAGGGTTTTTGAAATCCCCGGCGTGTTTGACGACTGCATGAAGGTGGTGGAGCACCTTTCGGAAAACTATAACGTGGCCCTGCTTAATTCCAAGAACGCCTGGCGGATCCTGGGCCAGGAATCTTATTCCTACGAGATCGCCCAGGGATTTGACTATGACATGAGCGCCCGGGCCGTGGTGGCACCCATCGGGAATGCCGGCAATATCACGGCCATAATGAGCGGGTTTTTAAAGCTCCACGAGCTCGGCATAATAGAGGAACTGCCCGGGATAATAGGCGTGCAGTCAGAGCACGCCAACCCCGTCTACAGTTATTACCTGGAGCCGGATCCGCAAAAGCGCCGCTTTGAGCCGGTCCAGGTCAAGCCCAGCGTGGCCCAGGCCGCCATGATCGGCAACCCGGTTTCAATGCCTCGGGTAATAAGCCTTGTCTCGGAATACAACAGGCGTGCCGGGACCCGGAAGGTATGTGTCGTAGAGGTCTCTGAACAGGATATAATGGACTGGCAGCTTCGGGCCAACCGAAACGGCCATGTGGTCTGCACCCACGGCGGAGAATGTCTGGCCGGGCTGGCTGCGGCAAAAGCTTCCGGAAAAATAGGCGAAAATGAAAGCGCCGTGCTTGATTCCACGGCTCATGCACTGAAATTCGCCGATTTCCAGCAGATGTATTTTGAAGACCGCTTCCCGGAAGAATACGGGATCACGCCGAAGCCTGAACTGATAAACAATCCGGAACTGGTCCGCCCCGCGGACCTTGCAAGGGTTCCGGAGCCGGGCAAGCCCCTGTCCGGCGAGCCGCTGGAGGTTTTTGTCCGGCGCACAGCCGAGGAAATTGCGGGTAGACTGGATCTTAAAAAGGTATAACCCGGATGAAATCGCAATTTTTACCTGTCTGCTACCGATTATGCACATGGCTTGCCGCCTTGATGATCCTTTTGGTGCCGGTGCGCGCTGATGCTGCATTTTTCCAGAAGGACTACGAGGTCCAGCGCTACCATGGAAAAGACGTGCTCTGCGATTTCTACGTTGTCCAGAAAGAAGACTATGTCATCAAGATTCTAAAGCAGCGCGGTGACATCGCCCACAGCGATTTCCCGAGGTTTCTTCAGATTTTCAAGCGCATCAACCCGTATGTTGAGGACATAGATCTGATCTATCCGCAGCAGCGCATCCTGGTCCCGCTGCGCGTCCTGGAGCCGGGCACCCTTGAGGGCCAGGAAAGCGGAAGCGTGAGCATGCCAGTTATCACCATAACCAAGCTGCCCGACGCCTTAAAGGATCATTCAGAGGTTTATGAAGTCCGTTACGGGGACTGGGTCTCGCGCCTGATAGCCGAACGGTTCGGCAGACCGGGCACAAAGTCCTACCGGCAGGGTGTCGAGCTGTTCCGCAAGTTAAACCCTGAAATCGAGGATCTTGACAAAATCCAGGAGGGCGCCGAAATCCGGCTGCCCGAGTCGGATATCAGAAATGAGCCCTGGTATGACGAGCTGTTTAAAGACCCGGAGACCGGCGAGACGCAGGAACAGATCCCGGAGGATCTGGTTGTAGGCTCCGGGGCCGGCCAAAAGGTTGTTTCCCCGGACTCGGAGGACAAAACAGAGGAGGAGGATGAGGAAACCGGGGAGCCGGCTTCTACCCCTCCGCAGGTCAATTGGTTCAGGGACCTGTCAGTGTTTGCAAGGGCAGCCGAAATCGTGGATGCCGAGCTTCACGACAGAGGGATTTATTTTTTCCCCAGCAGGTATGGGGGCGATTTCCGCCTTGACCTGTCGAGCACCCCGGTAATCGAGCTTGGCAGCGGCAAAAAGCTGCTTTTCACCAGAAAGCAGGGCCTGCCCCCTGGCGACCAGGTGATTGTCCGGGATTACTGGCCGGATCTGAAAGTGGTGTATGTCTCGGGCGAGCCCGAACTTTCCTGGATACTGGAAAAGCTGGTCAATGCAATAGATCCGGACGGGTATAAAAAACGCATATCTGTTGAGGACGACGGCGTTTTGATTGCAGTGCGCGGCAATTTCATATATAATAGCATAAAGCAGGACTCCAGGATCTGTCTCAATATTATCTCCGAAGCGGAGATGCGCACCCCGCCCGCGATTTATAAGTACTTATCCACCCGCCATGACATAGTGCTCAAGGAATGGGTGGACAAGGAGGAGGTCTCCGGCTGGGTGTTAAGGGAGCCCCGTAAAAATCCTTCGCATCCGGAGGTACCGCTTGCCGATCCGCGGCGCAATCCTGCTCTGCTGGTAAAGGCGATTACCGAAACCCTGGGCTACCAGTACCACGAAAACGTGGAGGTCACCTTTCCTTACGGCGGCTTCCAGGTCAAGGCCAACACGGACATGCTAACCGGCGGCGGGCAGTCGGAAATAGTGGTTGACTACGGCAGCCTGAAGGGAGATGCCGTTGAGGTCATAGAAAACAGTGGCTTTCAGGTTATCCAGGTAAAAGGATTCCAGGACATGGAGCAGCTCTTCGAAGTCCTTTCAGAGGATCTGCAGGTTGATTATGAAAAGGATCCGATGTACTGGACCGCAGATCGTCCGCGGATACGAAATACATCTGTCAAGATTCCCGGGTGGCTTGTATCTCACCCTGAAAACAGCGGCGGCGGCCTGTTGCTGACGCGCAAAAAACTTGCCGGGGCGCTTGTGGATTACCTGTACGAGCACGAAGAAGTCAGGGTGATACAGCTTCGCCGGTAAGCAGCCGGAAAGGAATATGCATTATGAAGTGGAAAATCTCATTGAGAGTTATCGCCGGTGTAGTGGCCCTTTTGTTTCTGGCCGGATGTGCCGGCAGCAGGGGGCCGAGCCCTGAGGAGAAACAGGCCGAGGCCTCAAGAAACCTCGGAGAGGCCCACATGGCAGAGGGCAATTATACAAAGGCTCTGCGCGAACTGCTCAAGGCAGAGGAGATGAACCCTGATGACCCGTACGTTCACAATGACCTGGGCCTTACCTACCTGGCCAAAGGAAAGCCTGAAAAGGCTGTAGAGCATTTCAAAAGGGCCCTTGAGTTAAACGAAAAATATTCAGCCGCCTTAAACAACCTGGGTTCCGCCTACGTGGAACAGAATAAATGGGATAAGGCAATAGAGTGTTATAAGGAAGTCGCCCACGATCTTTTGTACATGACTCCCCACTATCCTTTAAGCAACCTGGGATACGTCTATTACAGGAAGGGCAATTATCACAAGGCAGAGCAGTACTACCTTGAAGCCCTTGATATGAAACCTGATTACCCCCAAGCCCTGCACGGGCTGGGCCGTGTATACCTGGCCTCCGGCGATCTGCGCCAGGCTGTCAGTAAGTTGGAGCGCGCCGTAGAAGAGGCCCCTGAGGCCGCGTCCTTCTACCTGGAGCTGGGCCGTGCCTATACAAAGATCCATGAGTATAACAAGGCGGTGAAAGTCTATAAAAAGGCGGCCGCAATTGCAGACGGCACCCCGCTTGCAGACGAGGCGGAAGCTGAGGCTGAAAAGATTATGGAGATGCGTTAGGCGGGCAAAGTGTCATGACAGGATACTGATTACCTTGTCCATGTCGTTTCTCGCGTCAAACACCCCCAGGTTTACCGGTTCTTCGGGATCCGCAGCCTCGGTTCTGCCGAACACGGCCAGGGCGATGCGGTCTATGATGTTTATCTGCCCGACGGCTTCATCCCGGGATATGCAGGCAATGTTTACCCCCTGCATGATAAGGGCTTCTACCGGCTGCCGGCTCAGGCGCCTTTCGTTCTCTGTTTCCCGCCTCAGCATTTCAGCGGCCCGGCGTTTTTCTTCCATCAGGGCCGTGTATATATCGGTTCTTTCCCCGGCTTGGCCCAGAAAACCGATTACCCAGTCAAGCTGGGCCATGTCCTCTTCAGAACCAACACCAACCTGTTCCAGATAAGAACACAAAAAAGACACAATGTTTTGCTTAAACTCAAATTCCGCGTTTCTCAGCCCCACCCTTACCAGAAGCCTGTCCCGCCCCTTAATATGAAAACCCACTGCCTCTGACAGCTTTTCCGGTATGCATCTGTCAAGATTAAGCCTTTTTACATAACTTGAAACAGCCTCCTGCGGCACCTCAAACTCCCCTGTTTCTCCCTGATCCGGAAAAACGATCCTGGTGCGTATCCGCTTTTTTTTAAGCCGGCTTCCAATATCTCGCAGATCTTCCTCCTCTATCGCCTCTGATTCGAGCACCTCTTCCATTACAACCTGATCCGCCCTGCCGGGATAAAATATCAGCTCGTATAAGCTCCTGCTCTCACAGCCCTCTGTGTCATCAAGCTGTTGCAGAAGCTCTTTAGGCACGCCTATGCCCGCCACAGACTCGATGTAATGCACCTCCTTACTCCCAAGCCGGATACCGTTTTCCAGCCTGCCCCGGATTTTTTCTTCTATCTGTAAGGCTTTATCCTTCATGTTTTCAGTATAGTAAGAAACAACATTCAAAGCAACAACACAACCCCAAAACCCTATGGGGGGTCAAACCTTGATTATTGTCCTAAAGCAATTCGTCCAGAGCTTTTTTGATGTCCGAGGGCATTGGAGGACAGCCCTTTATGAAGCTGCCCCTGTTTTTCAGCCCGGCGGTGCAGTTTCCCAGCAGGATGCATTTGCCGTAGTTTATATCGTTTTCGATTATTCCTTTTCCAAGTGCGATCTGAACTTCACGCTCTCCCTTGTATTGATCGCCGAAGGTTTTTAAAAAGGCCATGGCCGTGGAATCGCATGCGCTGCAGCCGTTGCGGCTTATCAGCATAAAATAGGGGTAAGTCGATGATATGTCTTCGGGTACGGCGGGCTTAATGGGGGTGCGAAGCATTGAAAGCATGCTCCGGTCAATATCGAAGTTCTCCAGGCTGAGCTGCGGGGCGCCCCGCCTCAGCGCAGTCAGCATCACGTGAGGGGCCTGCTTGGGTGTGAACCCGATAAGCTCCAGCCCCGCCAGATCCGCGGCCAGCGGGTCCTGGCTGGCAATCAGGGTGTC
>JAWOFF010000113.1:0-12551 GCA_046482325.1 Desulfosalsimonadaceae bacterium | reverse complement strand
GGTGACGCCTGCCAGGATGTATACCTGTTCATGCAGCCCCCGGTCGCGGACCTGCTTCATCCATTCTTCAAACTTGTCTAGATTGTATATGCACTGGGTCTGGATAAATTCCGCACCGGCGGCCACTTTTTTGGCCAGCCGCGGAGCCCGGATTTCAAAGGGATCGGCGAAAGGGTTGGCGGCTGCGCCCACGAACATGTTCGGCGGCCGCTTGATTTCAGCCTCGCCCAGAAATTTGCCTTCATCACGCATCACCCGTACGGTCTGAATAAGCTGCATGGAATCCAGATCATGGACATTCTGGCCCTTGGAGCTGTCTCCGAAGATCTGGTGATCACCGGAGAGACAAAGCATATTGTTGATGTCAAAGGAGGCTGCCCCCAATATATCGCTTTGAATAGCAATCCGGTTGCGGTCCCTGGTAACCATCTGCAAAACCGGTTCCACGCCCATGAGCTTGAGATGGATACAGGCCGCAAGACTGCAGAGTCGGGTGACCGAGGTCTGGTTGTCCGTGATGTTGACCGCATCCACGTAGTCCCTGATCATTTCCGCCTTCTTCGTGATGACTTCGGGATCGCTGCCGCGAGGGGGGCCGCATTCCGAGGTAACCGCCATATGGCCTTTAGCCAGAATCCGCTGTAGGTTGCTTCGTGCTGTATCGGTCATATCTGTACATCCTCCCTGACAACTTTGCGGGGCCCGCCGGCCCTGTCCGTAGACCAGTCCTTTATGGAAAGGAGCTTTTCGTAGTCTTCCAGCCTTCCAAGCGCTTTTAAGCGGTCAATGATCAACTGCCAGGCGCAGTCAAGCTCCGGATTGATCTCGCATTTTCCATTGGTGGATCCCCCGCAGGGGCCGTTTAAAAGTCTTTTGGCGCATCTGGCGATCGGGCATATGCCCGCTGTGTAGGCCAGGATGCAGGACCCGCAGGCCTGGCAGCGTTCTGTCCACAAGCCGCGCTGCTCTGTTGCCCCGAGAAAACAGGTGTTGACCCCGGGATAGATGTGCTGGGAGTGGTATTTTTCCGCCAGAAACTGCACCCCCACTCCGCAGGCAAGCGAGATGATGGCATCATACTGGTCCGCCACATCACGGATTTCTTCCAGGTATTCGTGATCGCACTGCCGTTCCAGGGTGATTTCATCGATTTTGACCTCTTTTTCCTGATTTAGAAAGTACATGCGAAGGGCGGAGGCCAGGACCCCGACCTCTTTTTTTCCGCCTGCCTCGCAGACGGTGACGCATTCATTGCAGCCCAGGATCAAAAGTTTTTCGCAATCATTGACCTGTTCGATGATTTCTTCAATCGGTTTTTTTTCAGCAACAATCATGAGTCTGGCCTCTCTGTTGGTTATGCAGCCGTTTTCTTGTGGCGCTTGATAGGGTTCGGCCCAAGGTTTTTTACGCTCTCCACCATTTCCACGGCGTATTGGGCAAAAAAAGGGCCATCGCCGGAGCCGAGACTGTACATCTTTACCCGCCCGCCGCCCACGCCGATGGCATCGAGCAGTCTGGCGGCCTGCTCCACCCGCTTTCTGGCCCGGAAGTTGCCGGTTTTAAAGTGGCAGTCGCCCTCCAGGCAGCTTATCACGCAAACTCCGTCCGCGCCTTTTTCAAAAGCGCGCAGGATGTGGATGATATCCACCTTGCCGCTGCAGGGCACCCGGATGATCCGGATGTTGGTGGGGTAGTTCAGTCGCATCGAACCTGCCAGGTCCGCGGCAGGGTAGCCTCAGTAATTGCAGCAGAAGGCGACGATAATGGGCTCAAAGGCTTCTGTCATAAGACATCCTCCAGTAAGGCATCCACTTTGGTAAGGAGCTGTTCGTCCTCGTACCAGCATAGCTCAATCGCCTTGGCGGGGCATTCCGCAGCACAGGCGCCGCAGCCCTGGCACAGGGCGTCATCGATTTCGCTTACCCCATCTTCATTGATGCGCGGTACCCCGTAGGGACAGGTACGCACGCAGACAAGGCAGGCAGCGCATTTGTCCGGATCTACCCTGGCCGTCACAGCGGAGAGGGTGAGATTGGCCTGGGCCAGGAATGTGACCGCCCGCGAAGCCGCAGCATAGGCCTGGGATATGGACTCGGAGATCAGTTGGGGGCTGTGCGCGGTACCGCAGACAAAAATGGCCTCTGTTCCCATATCCACGGGCCGAAGTTTTATATGGGCCTCGATGAAATGATTATCTGCATTGCGGTCCAGTTTCATAATGGAGGCAAGCTCCTCGGTATCAGCCGCCCGCATGCCTGTGCTAAGGGCCAGCAGATCGGCATCCACGCAAAGGTCCCGCTCCAGAATGGGATCATGAAAGCTCACGGATACCCCCTCCTCGATGGAAGTAACCTGCGGCGGAGCATCGGGGTCAAAACGGAAGAACATCACGCCCAGCCTTCTTGCTTCGGTGTAGTATTCTTCCATCTGGCCATAGGTGCGGATGTCGCGGTAGAGGATATAAACCTGGGCATGGGGGTTTAGCTTTTTTATATGGATGGCGTTTTTTATGGCACTCTGGCAGCAGATGCGCGAGCAGTTGGGGCTCTTTTCGTTTCGCGAGCCCACGCACTGAATCATGACCACCTGACTGAGGCTGTCTGCGCCCTCGTCTTCGAGCTTATGCGCCAGTTCAATCTGGGTTAGCACATGGGGATTTTCGCCATAGAGGTATTCCCCGGGCTGGTACGGCTCCGCACCTGTTGCCAGGATCATCACCCCGTGTTCGATTTTGCGCTCATACATACCTGGGCCCACCAGAACTTCTGTCGTAAAGTTGCCCTTGAATCCGGAAAAATCAACGATCAGGGAGTTGGTAAGGATCTGGATGTTGTCATGGGCTTTTATCCGTTCACCCAAATCGGCCAGATAGGCCTGGATATCAGCGCCCTCTATGGTTTTGGTAAGCTCTCTGGCAAGACCGCCCAGTTCCGCCTCTTTTTCGACCAGCACCACCTCGTAGCCCTGGTCTGCAATGCCAAGGGCCGCGTTCATGCCGGCCACGCCACCGCCGACAACAAGAGCCCGACGGGTGATCGGGATCTGGCGCTCCTTCAAGGGCTTGAGAGATGCAGCCCGGGCAACAGACATGTGCACCAGTTCCTTGGCCTTCCGGGTCGCCTTTTCCGGCTCGTTTGGATGCACCCAGGAGTCCTGGTTGCGGATGTTGGCCATTTCAAAGAGGTACTTGTTCACCCCGCATTTCTCCAGGGTATCCATGAATATGGGCTCATGGGTTTTGGGCGTGCAGGATGAGACCACCACCCGGTTGATGTTGTTCTCCCGGATGATCTCCTTCATCTGGTCCTGGGCGTCCTGGCTGCAGGTAAAGAGGTTCTCGCCGGCATAGACCACGTTGGGAAGACTTGCGGCATACTCGCGCACCGCCGGTACGTCCACCACGCCGGCAATATTGATGCCGCAGTCGCAGACAAACACGCCGATGCGGGGAGGCTCGCCCTGCACGTCAATTTCCTCTGGGATCTCTACAGCCCGGGTTCTTGTGTTGCGGGCAGAAGCCAGGTTTCTTCCGGCGGCGCAGGCTGCAGCGCTGGCTTCTGTAACGGAGCCGGGGATGTCCTTGGGGCCCTGGAAGACGCCGCAGGCAAACACGCCGGGCCGGCTTGTGGAAACCGGCTCAAAAGGCGTGGTTACGGCGAAATTGTTCTGGTTGAGCTCGACTCCCAGCCGGGCGGCGGTTTCTATGGTGGACCGCGAAATCTCAAGACCTACGGAAAGCACCACCATATCAAATTCTTCTTCTTTCAGCTCTCCGTTTTCTTTTGCGTAGCGCAGGCGCAGGTTTCCGGTTTCGGCGATTTCGTCAATGGTGTGGATCCGGGCCTTTTCAAAACGGACGCCCGCTTCGTTCTGGGCCCTTAGAAAATAGCGCTCGTAGTCTTTGCCGAAAGTGCGCATGTCCATGTTGAATATGACCGCATCCAGTTCCCGGGCGGAATGTTCCCTGGCGATCATGGCCTCTTTTACCGCATACATGCAGCAGACCGATGAGCAGTATCCGTTTCTGCATCGGTTGTTGTCCCTTGAGCCGATGCACTGGAGCCATGCAATCCTGCGGGGCTCCTTGTGGTCAGAAGGCCGCGCGAGGTGGCCCATGGTAGGTCCGGAGGCGCTTAAAATCCGTTCAAATTCCAGGCTTGTCATGACGTTGGGTGCGCTCCGGTAGTGGTAGATATCTTCCAGACCGGAGGGGTCAAACACCTCGTTGCCCGGACAAAGGATGAGAGAACCTACTTCCAGGTCCTCTTCTGTGGCGCTCTGGCTGTGATCAATTGCTTCTGCCAGGCAGGCCTCAACACACTGGTAGCACTCCGAGCAGATGCCGCATTTAAGGCAGCGCTCCGCCTCGGTTCGCGCTTCGGACTCGTTATATCCGAAAAAGACCTCGAGGAAATTGCACTCCCGGGCCTCCGGATCCAGGCAGCGCACGGGCACGCGCGGTTTGTGGGGCTCGCCGATGACATCCGGCTTCTCAAAGGTCCAGTCCTTTTCGCGGTTTTCGTTGAGATCCAGGCCGTTTACGTAGCGGTGAATGCTCTCTGCCGCCTCTTTTCCGCAGGCCACGGCATCCACCACGGACTTTGGGCCGTAGAAGGCATCCCCGCCGGCAAACACCCATTCAAGGGGCGTCTGCAGGGTTACCGGGTCGGCCTCAAGGCCGCCGGGCCGGGAAATGGGGATATCCTGCTCGGTGATGCCGGCAAGTTTGGCTTTCTGGCCGATGGCGATGATCACTGTGTCGCCGAAAAAGGACTCGCAGGCATTTTCGTCATACTGGGGCGAAAACCGGCCGTTTTCATCAAACACGGCCGTGCAGGTTTTGAATTCAATGCCGGAGAACCGGTTGTTCTTGTCGATAAAGAAGGATCTGGGGCCGAAGGAGTTTACGATTTCGATTTCGCTTTCAAGGGCCTCCTCGATTTCATGTTCCCATGCGGGCATCTCCTCGCGGGTTTCCAGGCAGACCATCCTGACGTTTTTGGCCCCCTTGCGTTTGGCCGTGAGCGCCACATCAATGGCCACGTTGCCGCCTCCGATGACCAGCACATCATCGCCGATGGGAACGTCTTTTCCCAGAGCCGTATCCCGGAGGAACTCGACTCCCTGCAGCACCCCTTCGGTATCCTCGTTCTCAACGCCCAGGCTTCTGCTGCCGTGCAGGCCGATGCCCAGAAAGACCGCCGAATACCCGTCCGCCTTAAGGCTCTCCAGGGTGATATCCTCACCAAAGGCGACCCCGGTGCGGATGGCCACCCCCATCTCTTCGATCACCTTGATCTCGTTTTGGAGAATATCCCTTGGCAGCCGGTATTCAGGGATGCCCACGGCCATCATGCCGCCGGCCACGGGGAGCTTCTCAAAAACCGTAACGCCGTAGCCCTGCCGTCTCAGGAAATAGGCGGCAGCCAGCCCTGCGGGCCCGGAGCCTATTACTGCGATTTTTTCCTCGCGCTCCTCGAGGGGCTGCGGTAGATAGGGCTGATTCTGCTCCATTTCCCAGTCCGCAAGAAAGCGGTGGAGTTCGCGGATGGCCAGGGGCTGATCATGGTCGCCCCTGGTACACACGCCTTCACAGGGGTGGTGACAGACCCGGCCGCATATCCCGGGAAAGGGATGCTCCTGTTTGAACAGTTTCAGTGCTTCTTCGTATTTTCCTTCATTGATCAGCGCGATATAGCCCTGTATGCTCACATGGGCGGGGCAGGTGGCCTTACACGGTGCGGTACCTCTTTTGGTGATGGCGTATGCCCCGGGAATTGCCTGTGCGTATTTCTTATATACAGCCTTGCGCATGGACAGACCCTGATCGTACTCATTGGGCAGCTCGATGGGGCACACTTTTGTGCATTCACCGCAGGAAGTGCATTTGTCGGTGTCAATGTATCTGGGCTCCTGGCGGACCCGAGCCTTAAAATGCCCGGGTTCTCCTTCAAGCCCGAGGATCTCCGTCCCGGTTTTCAGCTCGATGTTTAAGTGCCGGCCGACCTCGACCAGTTTGGGCGAGATGACTCACATGGCGCAGTCGTTTGTGGGGAATGTCTTGTCAAGCTGGGCCATCATGCCGCCGATCGCGGATGATTTCTCCAGCAGATAGACAAAGTACCCGGAGTTGCCGAGGTCCAGAGCGGACTGCATGCCGGCGATGCCGCCGCCGACGACCATTACGGAGCCAACGGTTTGCTCTGTGTTTGCAACAGCTGTATCTTCGCTCATAGATTATGCTCCTGCTTTATTTCACGCCATGGATAACGTCCGGAAGCTTCTCTTCCCAGCCAATGCTTGCAATCAGTGCGCCGGCAAACTTATTGTTTTTGAGCGCCTGCACTGTTTCAGAAGCAATCAGCGTGCATTCCCTGGCTTTGTCAGGTGCCTTCTGAATGCGCTTGATCAGCTCATCCGGAATGTGGACATGGGGCATGTTGCGGGCCATGTAGCGGGCCATGCCAACGGATTTGAGCAGCACCACGGTGGGTATGACAAAAACACCGCGGTCCTTGATTTTTTCCGTGAATGCGGTGATGGAGGCGGTGTCAAAAAGGGGGGGGGTAATAACAAAGCGTACGCCGGCATCAATTTTGCGCTTTAGACCGTCAATTTCACGTTCAAGTGCTTCCCCCTGAAGGCCGGCATTGGCTGTGGTGCCCACGAAGAAATCCGGCTTTCCGGCAAGCTCAATGCCCGCCATGTCCTTGCCCCCCTGCAGACCTTCGATGGCCTGCAGCAGCTGTTCAAGGCTTATGTCGTAAACGGCGGCCGCCTGGTGATGATCCCCATAGCTGGGATCCTCACCCGCCACAGCCATGATGTTTTCGATTCCGCAGGCGCGGGCGGCCAGAAGATCGGCCTGCAGAGCGATCCGGTTGCGGTCCCGGCAGCAGACCTGCATGACTGTTTCCATACGCTTGTTTGCGAGCAGCACTGCTGCTCCCAGGGCGCTCATCCGCATTACTGCATTGCTCATTTCCGGGATAACAAAGGCGGTAACGTCTTCTTTTATTTTTGCAGCATTTTTGAGCATGGGGGAAATGTCCACGCCTTTTGGGGGTTCGATTTCAGCAAGAAGAGCAAATTCGCCTGCCTCCAGTTTGCGTTGCAACTGCATGCGTTCCTCCAAAGATGGGCTAAGATGGATAAGGCGCTCATGATTCCGGATGCGGCAAAGGATTGCAAAAATCCAGCCACATTTTTCTTACTAAATTATGATAACGGTGTCAATAGAGATAAACAAGTTTTCTGTTTACAAACATCTCATTCTATAGCAAACATAACTTGAGGCCGGATAAGCCATTGGCCTGCATGATGCGGTATAAACCCAGGCAAAAGACCGCAAGCGGGACAGATGCTTTATGAGCAGCAGCGTTTTTCAACCCCGAGCTTCCCTCTATCCCGGCTCAGGCGACAGCGGATCCTGGCGGGTCCTGGTTGTTGACGATGAAGCCGATATAAGGACAATTTTGCAGTTTGTGCTGGAAGATACCGGATTTTTGGTGGAACAGGCCCCTGACGGCGAGACCGGGCTGAAGTTGTGTGCAGAGCGGCCGCCGCATATCGTAATTACCGATATCCGCATGCCCGGCATGGATGGAATCTCCGTGCTGGAGCGGATCAAAAGCCGGCAACCTGAGATTGAGGTTATCGTCATCACGGCTTTCAGCGATATGGATGTAGCAATCCGGGCGCTGCAACTCGACGCGTCGGATTTTATCACCAAGCCCGTCAATGAGTCCGCTCTTCACGTTGCCTTGAACCGCGCCATGGAGCGGTTTGCGTCCAAAAAAGAAATCCGGGAGTATACGGCCCTTCTGGAGCAGCAAAATGCCCGAACCCTCAAAGAACTCATCGAAAGCCATGCCTTCCGCGACAAGTTAATTGAATACTCCATGGACGGTATCCTGGGCTGCAATGCCGCTTTTGAAATTGCCATCTGCAACCAGAGCCTCAGGCAGATGTTAGGTATGAGTCCGCAGGCCCGGACCAAAGGGCTGCGGCTTGCAGACTTTTTTTCCGCAAGGGACTATGAGGATTTTCTCCGGGCATTGGCCGGAGGTGGTCATGGGGGCCCCGACCGGCTGTTTTTGTACGAAATCCTGCTTCTGGCGGAAACAGGGGATTCAGTGCCTATGCAGGTTTCCGCAGCCAGGTTGCTGGATGAAGGGGAAAATGCCGGCATAGTCTGTTTTTTCCGCGATCTTCGCAAAATCCGGCGCCTGGAGCAGGACCTGGCGGATCAGAGCAGGATCCTGCACCAGGATAAAATGATGTCTCTGGGCCGCCTGGCTGCAAGCATTGTCCATGAAATCAACAATCCGCTCTCCGGCATGCTAAATTATATGCACCTGATGAATCGGATACTGGAGCGGGGGGCCTTGTCCGGCAACGATCAGGAGAGATTCCGGCAGTACCTGGCTCTTGTGGAGAGCGAAACCAGCAGGTGCTCCAAGATCGTATCGAGCCTTCTTTCCTTCTCCCGTGCCCCGTCCCCTGCTTTTGGGGCCGTGGATGCAGCCGAGTTGTTCCATCGCTGTCTGCTGCTCAGCCAGCACAAGCTCGAACTGCAGAATATCGCCTGCAGTATTTCTGTAGCCGATGGTTTGTCTGCGATAAAGGGAGATTTTAACCAGATTCAGCAGTGTGTGATCAATCTGATATTCAATGCAGCCGATGCCATGCCCGAGGGCGGCAGACTGCAGTTGTCTGCAAGGCGCGGCGAAAAAGAAAACGAAGTTGTTATTGAGGTCTGCGATTCCGGACCCGGTATTGCGGAAAAGGATCTGTCGAACCTGTTTGAGCCGTTTTTTTCCACCAAGCCGGATGGCTACGGCGTTGGACTGGGACTTTCCACCGTTTATGGGATTGTAAATAACCACGGAGGCCGTGTCACGGCGTCCAACCGAGCCGAGGGCGGCGCCTGTTTTACACTGGTTTTTCCGGTCTGTCAGGATCCGTTTTTCCGGGCGGGCTGATTTTTTCATCAAAACCTGAGGATCTCTTCTTGACCGTGGAGTAGTTTATGGCATATGCTAAGAAAAAATATAATAAGGGGACGGGGCGACGGGGTTTTCTTCCGCATACAGTTATCACTCCTTGCAGGCAGCTTCTTCACATGCCCCTGGTCGCACAATGTCTGCGTCCCCCGTCGTTTGCCCCTTTAACCTTCCCTGACAGAGGGGGGTTCAATGGATCTTAGAATCGGTTTCTATGTTTGTCACTGCGGCATCAACATCGCAGCCAAGGTACGGGTTGAAGAAGTCGCGGAATTTGTCAGCCACTTAAACAATGTGGCGGTTTCCCGGGATTACAAGTTCATGTGCTCAGACCCCGGTCAGGAGCTCATCGAAAACGATATCCGGGAGTACGGCTTAAACCGCGTCGTTGTAGCCTCCTGCTCTCCCCGCCTGCATGAAAAAACCTTCCAGGGCGCCTGTCAACGTGCGGGCCTGAATCCTTATTACTTCCAGATGGCCTCGGTGCGCGAGCAGGTATCCTGGGTAACAGAGGACCCGGACATTGCCACGCAGAAAGCCAAAACCCTGGCCGCAGCCGCAGTAAACCGTGTACAGTTTCACTATCCCCTGGAAACCCGGGAGGTCGGGGTTCATCCCGATATTATGGTGGTGGGCGGCGGGATTGCCGGCATGCAGGCATCTCTGGATCTGGGCAACTCCGGGCACAAGGTCTATCTCGTGGAAAAGGATTCCACCATCGGCGGCCATATGCTCCAGTTTGACAAGACCTTTCCGACGCTTGACTGCGCGGCCTGCATCGGCACCCCCAAGATGGTGGAGGTGGCCCAGAACGAAAATATTGAGCTGCTCTCCTATTCCGAGGTGGGGGCAGTTGACGGCTATATCGGCAACTTCCGGGTAACCGTGAAAAGGCACCCCCGCTATGTGGTCGAAGGCGTCTGTACCGGCTGCGGGGAGTGTATGAGCGTGTGCCCCGTGTCGATGCCGAGCCGCTGGGACGAAAAGCTCTCCCGCCGCACGGCCATCTACCGCGAATTTCCCCAGGCGGTTCCAATTACCTACCTTATTGACAAAAGGGACCGCGCGCCCTGTACCACCACTTGTCCGGCAGGCATAAACGTGCAGGGCTACGTCCAGATGATCCGGCAGGGCAATTACCGGGAAGCCGTGGAAATCATCATGAAGCGGCTCCCCCTTCCCGGCGTGTTGGGCCGGGTCTGCCCCCATCCCTGCGAAGCCGCCTGCCGCCGCTGTGAAGTCGACAGCGCCGTGTCCATACGGGAACTAAAACGCTTTGCCGCAGACCAGGTGGATCTGTCCCGGCTGCCTGTCCCGGAAATCCAGGATCGGCCGGAAAAGATTGCGGTTATCGGCTCGGGCCCCGCGGGTCTGACAGCGGCTTATTACCTGCGGCTCAGGGGGTACCAGGTCAGTATTTTTGAAGGCAGAGAAGTCCTGGGCGGCATGCTTCGGCTGGGGATTCCGGACTACCGGCTGCCCCGCGATGTACTGGATCGGGAAATCGACTACCTGCTCAGGACCGGCATCGAAACGCGATGCGGCAAGTGGCTGGGAGAGGATATAACTTTTTCCGGCCTCAAAGAAGAGGGCTTTTCCGCCGTGTTTGTAGGGACGGGCGCGCATTTTCCCGTAAGACTGGGCATTGCTGGCGAGGACGCTGCATCCGGGGTGATGGATGCCACCGTTTTTCTCCGGCAGGTCAATCTCGACGCGGCGCCGGATACAGGCAAATCCGTTGTGGTTATAGGCGGCGGCAACGTGGCCGTGGATGCTGCACGCTCTGCCCGGCGGCTGGGAGCGGAGCGGGTTACCATCGTCTACCGCCGCTCGGAGGCGGAAATGCCCGCTTATGCCGAGGAGATCGCAGATGCCGTGGAGGAGGGCATTGAAATTTCCTATCTTACAGCTCCTGTAGAGATTATCCAAGACGGAGACCGTGCAACAGGGCTTTCCTGCATACGTACTGAGCTCGGCGCGCCTGATGCCAGCGGCCGGCGCCGGCCGGTGCCTGTGGAAGGCTCCGGGTTTGAGCTTTCCTGTGATCTGGTAATTCCGGCCATTGGGCAGAGCACCGGGCTCGCCGGGCTTTTGGAGGAAGATCTGGCAATTTCCAGGCGCGGTACAATCAAGACAGATCCCCATACGCTGCAGACCGGCCTGCCCTGGGTGTTTGCGGCAGGCGACGCGGTAACCGGCCCTGCCTCCGTTATTGAAGCAGTGGCCCAGGCGCACCGGGCGGTGGAGGCCATTGACCGGTATGTTGACGGCAGGGATCTGGAGCAATACCGGGCATCGGTCGCAGAGGCTGAGCCGCCGGGTACGGACTGGATGCCGGTGCCTTCTGATGAGCCTTTTCAGAAGCGAAGCGCACCGGCGCATCTTGAGAGTTCCAGCTGCATTCCGGGCTTTAGTGAGGTAAACGAGGGCTTTTCTGAGGAGGACGCCCGCCGTGAAGCCGGCAGGTGTTTAAACTGCGGCGGATGCTGCGAGTGCATGCAGTGCGTCTCCGCGTGCCAGGCAAACGCCATTGATCACAGCATGAAGCCCGAACTCCGGGAGGTGCAGGTGGGCAGCATCATTGTGGCCACCGGCTATGATCTGATGGATCCTTCGCCGATGGAGCCTTACGGCTACGGCAAATATGCGAATGTTTTTACCGGCCTGGAGTTTGAGCGCTTAAGCAATGCCACGGGCCCTACCGGCGGCGAGATTCTCTGCCGGGACGAAAACGGTGAGTTTACCCGCAAACCCGAGAGCGTTGCCATTGTCCACTGTGTCGGAAGCCGGGATGTGAATTATCACGAATACTGCTCCCGCGTATGCTGCATGTATGCCCTGAAGTTTTCCCATCTGATAAAGGACAAGGCCGGCCATGACACGGCCGTTTATGACTTCTACATTGACCAGCGATGCTTTGGCAAGGGCTATGAGGCCTTCTACCGCAAGTGCCAGGAAGAGGGCACAACATTTATCCGTGGAAAAGTCGCGGAGATTACAGATCAGCCCGAGATTCCGGAGGAGGAAGGCAAGCTGGTGGCTGTTGCCGAGGATACGCTGATGGGGCGGCTGGTCCGCGTCCCGGTGGATATGGTTATTCTTTGTTCGGCCATGGAGGCAAGGCCGGATGCCCAGCATGTGAGCCGCACTTTCGGGATGAGCGTGGGAGCCGACGGATTTTTTCTGGAAGAACATCCCAAACTGGGCCCCCTGGACACCCCAACCGGAGGTGTATTTATCGCAGGGACCTGCCAGGGGCCGAAGGATATTACCGATACCGTCGCCCAGGCCTCGGGAGCCGCCGCCAAGGCTCTCTCTCTTGCCACCCGGGGTACCGTGCAGATCCCCTCGGCCATTTCTTATATAGATCCTGACCTGTGTGCCGGCTGCCAGATGTGTCTTGCATTGTGCCCGTATTCCGCCATTGAGTTTGACCACCGCCGGAATGTCTCTGTGGTAAATGAGGCGGTCTGCAAGGGATGCGGGAGCTGTGCGGCGATCTGCCCCTCTGGCGCGGCGCAGATACGGCATTTTAAAGAAAAGCAG
>JAWOFF010000054.1:0-8752 GCA_046482325.1 Desulfosalsimonadaceae bacterium | reverse complement strand
CATTGTCCCGCGCAAAATCACCGAAGAGCTTATAAATTCCAAGAGACACTATGAAATGACATTAAACAACATGTCAGAAGGTCTGGTGGAAATGAACCGGGATGGTAAAATCACTTATGCCAATCCATCAGTGCTTTCAATTCTGGATGAAACCGAAGAAAACCTGCTGGCGGTTGATTTTGTAAAGCTTTTTAAGGATAAAGATCAAACTATGATTCAGCAAGAGATATCAAAAGTCGGTCGGGTCTGGCAGGAATCTGTTTTCGATGAAACCCTGGAACTCAACAGCAAGCTGGTTTCGCTTAAAATCATTTCCCTTCCTCATAAAGATTCCCAATACAATTTGCTGGCAATGTTAAAGGACGTCACACTGCAAAAACAGGCAGAGCGCAATCTGTTGGGGGAAAGAGAAAAATACAAGCGGGAAAGAAACTTCCTGGACAATATTTTCGAAAATTCTCCCGATGCCATAGTCATAGTCGATGAACACGGCTACTTTACCCGGTGGAACAAGAAGGCAACCCGGCTTTTTGGCTATAATTCGGACGATGAAATGATGTTGACAAAGGCTTTTCAAATGTATGCCGATACCCGGGCCATGGAAGAAATGCTGGATCAGCTTAGAAGCCGGGGAAATGTTGAAAACTACGAGATTGATTTTAAACGCAAAGATGGAACCTCGGTGCCGTGCGCTGTTTCAATCAACCTGCTTTACGATGAAAAACAAAGAAAAATCGGCAGCTTAAGCATTATACGAGACCTGTCTGAATGGATACTAGTAAAAGAAAGACTCAAGTATCTAAGCTTCCACGACTCCCTGAGCGGGGTATATAACAGGGCCTTTTTTGAGGAGGAGCTGGAGCGATTGGGGAAAAATCGGCATCTGCCGCTGGGTATAATTATTTGCGATATAGACGGTTTAAAATTAATTAACGACACAATAGGGCACCAGCAGGGAGATGAGCTGATTAAAGAAGTAGCCGGCATTTTAAAGCGGTCTTTTCGCTCCAGCGATGTCATCGCCCGGATAGGGGGGGATGAATTCGCAGTTCTGCTGCCGGACGGAAGCGAAGAAGTCATCAAAAACTGCATTAAAAGAATCAGGGGGGAAATAGAAAACCGCAACTCTCAGGCGGGGAAACAGAAAACTTTGTCCGTCTCTATAGGCTATGCCATAAAAAATGAACTCCCCCTTGATCCGCACGCCCTTTTCAAGGAAGCCGATGATAACATGTACAGGGAAAAAATAAGTAAATTCCGGCGCGCAACAGAGCCGCCTGGAGATGGGCTTTACTAGAAAAAAAGCATTTTCATAGAGCTATCAGGATACGACCCGGGGGAGCCATGAAGAACAAACGTTTTCTTTCCGATACAAAATATTCGGGCTATTGCTCAAGGGAAGCCGAAGAACTTGCAAGGAAGCTGCAGGAAGAAAAAACTGCCCGCCTGCAGGCGGAAAAAACTCTTCAGGAAACCAATCACTATTACAACCGGTTGATATCCTCGGCCCCGGTTGCAATAGCCATTTACAGCCGGGGATATTTTCTTTTCTCCAACACGGCTCATAGCGAGCTGATGGGGGCGTCTTCATCATCTGAACTGGTCGGCCGGCCGGTGCTGGACGTGATTGATCCGGACTATCACGCCATCTTTGAGCAGCGCCACAAAGCGATGCTTGAAGAGAGTGCCAACGCGCCTCTTACCTCTTACCGCTGCCGCCGCCTGGACGGGGCTGTAATAGACGTTGAAACCATAGCCATACCCCTTCGCTTCCAGGGAACCGAGGCAGTAATGGGTATCGCGGTTGATGTTACCGAAAAAAAACGGGCCGAGGCGGAGGTTGAAAGACAAAGGCAGCAGCTTATCCAGGCAGACAAGCTGGCCTCGCTTGGAACCGTGGCCTCCGGGGTGGCCCACGAAATAAATAACCCGAACAACTTTATAATGCTCAATATCTCGGTCCTCACCCGGATGTGGGAAGACATCGAGGAGGTCCTTGACGAGGCGGCCGCGGCTCAGGGCGGGCTTTCTGTCGGCCGGTTGGATTATGAACAGGTAAAAGAGAAAATACCAATTTTATGCTCCGGCATTCTTGAAGGCTCCAAGAGAATTGAAACCATTGTAAAGCGGCTGAAGGACTTTGCGCGCCCGCCGGAGCCGGCCACCGGCAGGGAAGTGGACATAAACAGGGTAATAGAATCCGCAGTTGAGCTGCTTTGGCCAATAATCCGCAAATCCACGGAAAAATTCACGGTAGGCAAAGCAGAGGATTTACCTTACGTGCGCGGCAGTTTCCAGCAGCTTGAACAGGTTGCGGTAAATCTTATAATAAATGCCTGCCAGGCGCTTGCGGCTACTGACAGAGCAGTGCGGATAACCACCTCTTACCACAGCCTTAAGGGGTTGGTCGAAATCAGGGTTGCAGACGAAGGAGAAGGAATCGGCGAAGAGTATCTTGAACATATCATGGATCCTTTTTTTACAACCAGAAGGGACGCCGGGGGAACCGGCCTGGGTCTTTCCATCTCGAGCCGGATAATTTCAGAGCACGGCGGGACAATATCATTTAACTCAAAGCCCGGCGCCGGTACCACGGCAACAGTGGTTCTGCCGGCCGCCGGCCGCGCCCGGACACAAAAAAGGCATTAAGTCATGGCAAAAATGCCCTACCCCTCATATCCGGTTATTCTTGTGGATGACGAACCGCAGGCCCTTACTAGCTATGAAACCGCTCTGCAGTACCAGGGAATAAATCACGTTATTTCATGCCGGCAGGGCGGCGAGGTTTTTCCCCTCCTGGCCCGGCAGGGCGGCGAGGTGATTCTCCTTGATCTGCTCATGCCAAAGGTATCCGGAGAAGAAGTTCTTCAGCAAATCAGCCGGGATCATCCATACGTGCCGGTCATCGTTGTTACGGGCGTAAATGATGTGGACACTGCGGTGCGCTGCATGAAGATGGGCGCGTTTGACTACCTGGTAAAGCCGATTGACAACGAACGGCTGGTAACCACTGTGACCCGCGCAATCGCCTTCCAGGAACTCCAACGGGAAAACAGGAACCTGAAGCAAAGCCTCTTTTCGCAGAAACTCGCCCGGCCCGGGGCTTTCTCGGACATATTAACCCGGGATGAGACCATGCGCTCGGTTTTTCTCTATTCAGAGGCCGTGGCCCAGACCCAAAAGCCTGTTTTAATCACTGGAGAGACCGGCGTCGGCAAGGAGCTTCTGGCAAGTGCAATCCACCGGGTTTCAAACCGCAAAGGCCCTTTTCTGGCAGCCAACGTGGCGGGTTTGGACGACAATATGTTCTCAGATACCCTTTTCGGGCATATCCGAGGCGCCTTTACCGGCGCGGACACTTCAAGAAAGGGGCTGCTGGAGGCCGCCCGCGGAGGCACCCTGCTTTTGGATGAAATAGGCGATATCAGCGCGGCCTCGCAGATGAAGCTGCTGAGGCTCCTCCAGGAAGGCGAGTATCTCACGATGGGAGAGGATCGGCCCAGGCACGCGGACGTACGCATAATCGCCACCACCAACCAGAACATTCACGCCCTTCAAAGGGAAGGCGGATACCGCAAAGACCTCTACTACCGCCTGAGTACTCATCATGTAGCCATGCCTCCCCTTCGCAAACGCCGCAAAGACATCCCCCTCCTTCTCGACCATTTTCTTGAAAAGGCCTCAGAAAGCCTTGGAAAACGCAAACCCACCCCGCCCCCCGAACTTTTGGACCTTCTGGCCTCTTACCATTTTCCCGGCAATATCCGGGAACTGGAAAACCTGGTTTTTGACGCGGTAAGCCAGCACCACGGGCGCATGCTAAGCATGGAAAGCTTTTTTTCCCACATCGCTCCGCAGCCTTCCGGTCTTGATTCACACCGCGATTCATACCGGGAAAACGCAGATGAACATAACCCGGAGGGCGACGCGGTCCGGTTCTCAGAGCGCCTGCCCACCATACGGCAAACCACACGGCTGCTTATAAAAGAGGCCCTTGAGCGCTCCAACGGGAACATCACCATAGCCGCACGGCTGCTGGGCATTTCCCATCAGGCACTAAGAAAAAGGCTCAAAAGGGACCCGATAGAATAATAAACGCAATGCCCCTCAACTTTGCTACCGGCGCCCGCACCGGCCTTTTTCCGTATAACATCCCGCAGCAGGCGAAACATTGCGCTTGCACCCCCCGTGCATATATGTACAAATGTTGAGATGATTTTTCAGCCCGAAGAAAAGATGCATTTCTTCGAAGGGCCCACAGACGACCATGCCGCGCCCGGAAAACTTAAAGGTATAATTCTTGCTATACTTTTATTCGGCCTGTCGGCGGAAGCGGCGATGCGGGCCTCTTTCGTCCTGTTTTCATCATTTATCTTTATCAAGGAGGTTTTAACTCATGAAAAGACTAAAGAGAATCAAATACCTGCTGGCCTGCCTCACGGTTATGGCCTTTGCCCTGGCCCTTGCCCCCGGCGCACAAGCTGAAAAATGGCAGCTTTCCATCCAGTGGCCCGAGGGCAACTTCAGTACCAAAGGGGTAATGGAGTTCGCCGAACTGGTTAAGGAAAGAACCGACGGACAGCTTGTGATCCAGGTACACGCCGGCGGCTCCCTCGGATTCAAGGGACCGGATATGCTCCAGGCGGTAAAAGACGGCCTGGTACCTGCCGGCGAAATGCTTTTGGGAGGCGTGGCAGGCACGGAACCGATCATGGACTTCAGCACCATGCCGTTTCTGGTGGCAAATCACGGAGAGGCACACCTTCTCGGAGTGGTTGCAAGGCCCTATGTGGAAAAGGTTTTCAAAAAATGGAACCAGAAGCTCCTTTACTGGCAGTACTGGCCCGGAGCGGGTCTTTATACCAAAAAGGAGATAAACAGCCTGGAGGATTTAAAGGGTCTCAAATTACGTACCTTCAACAACATATCCACCCAGTGGGCCAAAAAAGCCGGTGCCAAACCGAATTCCATCCCCTGGGGAGACGTCTACATGGCTCTGTCCACTGGATCTATCGACGGTGTTCTTACAAGCTCTGTAAGCGGCGCTGACGGCAAGTTCTGGGAAGTGATGGATCATTTCACCAATTTCGGCTTCACCTTCGGCTACAGCGCGGTTACGGTCAATCTTGACTCATGGAAGAAGCTGCCCGCAGAGATCCGCCTTATTGTTATGGAAACCGCCAGGGAGATGGAAGCAAAGCAGGAGTTAAGAAGCATCGAGGCGGACAAAACCTCCATGGCAAAACTTGATGAACACGACATGAAAATCTCGGAAAATCCCGTGCAGCTAAGGCAGCAATGCGCGGAGATTGCAGAACCGATCTGGGAGCAATGGATAAAAGAGGCCGGTCCTGACGGCAGGCAGATAATAGAGAATTTCCGGGAACTGAGCGGCAAGTAGACAAGTAAAATAGACAAAGCGTTTCGCACAGACGGCAAAACAGCGGGGCAGGTCTATGTATAATATTATATCAGGGGTCATTTACAAAGCTTCCAAATGGGGCTGGACAATGGCCTCCGGCTGCATCCTTGTGATCGTGGCCATGATCATGCTCGAAATCGGGTTAAAAGCATTTACAGGACGCTCGACCCTGGTGGCCGAGGAATTCTCCGGCTACCTGCTTGCATGGTTTGCGTTTCTCGCCCTGGCCGAAACCCTCAGGACCGACGGCCATGTCCGCGTAAACATAGTTATCTCGCGCCTGGACAGAAAACCGGCCGCCGCCCTGGGGGTTCTGGCAAACGCGCTCGGCCTGGCCGTGTTTGCCTACCTGGCCTTCTATCTGGGAGTGGCATCTTATAATTCTTGGGAGATGGGGGTCCAATCCATGCACCTGTCCAGGATCCCCCTTTTCATCCCCAAAATAGTACCGGTAATAGGAAGCCTTCTTATGTCGATGCAGTTTTTGGTCCATCTTCTGGAAAACCTGTCAAAGCTGTTCGAACCCGGTAAAAAAGGAGGTTCTCATGGATAGTATAGGAGGTCCCTCCCTGATCCTCGGCATACTCTTTTTCGCGCTGCTGGCCGGCGGGGTCTGGATCGGAGTCTCGCTTCTTGTTGTGGGCGCCGTGGGAATCCATTTTTTTACCGGCATCCCGGCGGGCAAAGTCCTTGGGACCATCGCCTGGAACACCCTGGACAGCTGGTCCCTTACCTGCCTTCCCCTTTTCGTGTTCATGGGAGAGCTCCTTTTCAGGACAAGGCTGAGCGAACAGCTCTTCTCCGGCCTTGCCCCCTGGGTTCACTGGCTGCCGGGCAAACTTCTGCACAGCAATGTTATTGCCTGCACCCTGTTTGCCGCCATAAGCGGATCAAGCGCCGCCACTTGTGCCACTATCAGCAAGGTTACTCTGCCCCAGTTCAAGCGCCTGGGATATGATCAGTCCCTTGCGGTCGGCTCCCTTGCCGGCTCCGGGACCCTGGGTTTTTTGATCCCGCCCAGCATTATTATGGTTATTTACGGAGTGCTTGCCGACCAATCCATAGGAAAACTTTTCATGGCCGGCCTTCTGCCGGGTGCGCTTGCAGCCCTTCTCTACATGGGCTATATCGGCATAAGAGGCATCATGACCCCGGGGATCACCCCTGCGGAGGCGGGGCTCTATACCTGGAAAGACCGCTTCCATGCCCTTCCTCAAATTCTGCCTGTTCTGATTCTCATGATCATGGTACTGGGCACGATTTACGCGGGCTGGGCCACCCCCACGGAAGCCGCCGCCATAGGAGTCAGCGGCGCGCTGCTGATAGGATTCTTTTCCGGGACCCTGACCTGGGCCTCATTTAAGGACAGCCTGAGAGGGGCGACGCGCACGAGCTGCATGATGTGCCTTATAGTACTTGGAGCGAGCTACTTTGCCTGCGCCATGGGCTATCTGGGCATACCCCGGGCCATGGCCATGGAAGTGGGAAGTTGGAATCTTTCCCCCTACGCGCTGATATTTGCACTTACCATATTATACATTATTCTTGGCTGTTTTCTGGACGGAGGCTCCATAATTGTTGTCACTCTGCCCATAGCCCTGCCTATGGTTCAGTCAGCAGGCTTCAGCCCCATATGGTTCGGCGTGTTTCTTGTAATAATGGCCGAGCTTTGCAAGATCACTCCACCCCTTGGTTTTAATCTGTTCGTACTGGAAAAGGAAACAGGACTGGATATCACATACATTATCCGCTCGGCGGTTCCGTTTTTCCTGCTGCTGTTGCTGACAGTGGCAATTTTAACCGTATTCCCGGAAATCGCTCTCTGGCTTCCTTCTCAAATGATAGGAGACTGATAAAGAAAGAAAGGAGAAAACCATGAAAATCAAATTTTTAGGCCATTCAGGCTTTATTATCGAAGACGAAAAAACAATCGTCATAGATCCGTTTCTGTCCGGCAACCCGGTTGCGACCATGTCGGAAAAAGACTTGACCGGCGCGGACATAGTCCTGGTCACCCATTCCCATGCCGATCATCTGGGAGATGCGCTAACCATTGCCAAGAAAACCGGCGCCGCACTAGTTGGCGCTCCGGAAGTGGTCTGGACAGACGAAATCTCGGGCGAAGGCATGAACTTCGGGGGCACCGCTGAAATCCAGGGAACAAAAGTTACCATGGTCAAAGCCGAGCACTCAACCGAGACCGGGGACTCTGCCGGCTTTGTCTGGAAGCAGGGGGGGCATACCCTTTATCACATGGGTGATACCGGCCTTTTTTCGGATATCAGGATTATAGCCGAACGCCATAAACCGGATATCCTGTTTGTTCCCATCGGGGACCGCTTTACCATGGGACCTGATGAAGCGGCGATTGCCACAAAATGGGTGAACCCGGAAATAGTCATACCAATGCATTTTGCAACGCTTCCTTTCCTGGTCCAGGACCCACAGGGTTTTTCGGAAAATGTTCAAAGACAATGCAGCAGCAGGGTGGTAATCCTGAAGCCGGGAGAAGAGGTGAATGTCTAGGGGGGAAAACCGGCCGAAGGTAATCATCCGGCACGGAAAGGAGGCCCTCGAGCTTTCCAGGCAGGCCCTGGCTGCCGCGGTCACCCGCGACATCAGAGGGAAACGGGTCCTTATCAAACCCAATATCGGTTTTAAGGCCGGCCCTAAAAGCGGGATTGTTACCAACCCCGAGGTGGTGGCCGGCGCAGTCCGATGGGCCGAAGAAGCCGGGGCCGGCGAGATTTTAGTCGGAGACAGCTGCATCTACGGCGTGGATTCGGAAGAGGCATTCGCCTCTTCCGGCATCCTGGAGGCGGCAGAAGACGAAGGCGCATCTGTTGTGCACCTGGACCGGGGCGAGCCCGTAAAACACAAGGTACCGGATCCTGTAATACTGGAGAGCATAAAAATATCCTCCATTGCGGATGAGGCGGACATAATAGTATCCGTACCCGTGGTCAAGTCCCACATGCATACCGGCGCCACTTTGAGCCTCAAAAACATGAAGGGCATTCTTTATCGGCGACAAAAAATGAAAATGCACCATCTCGGACATCCTGATGAAAACGGCCCCTGGGGCAGATGGCATACCCTGGACCTTGCTGTTTCGGATCTGGCAACAACAGTCCCGCCCCATGCGGCACTGCTTGATGCCACGGTCGTCCTGGAGGGGATGGGACCCATGATCGGTGAGCCCAGGCGCCTGGACACCCTGATTGCCAGCCAGGACCCGCTGGCCGCGGATCTGGCGGTGGAGGTTGGCGGTGATCTTGTCGAGTTCGTCGAGGTTGTCCGAATCCATCCCGGCCGACTCCATCTCCCGGC
>JAWOFF010000131.1:0-3424 GCA_046482325.1 Desulfosalsimonadaceae bacterium | reverse complement strand
GCCCAGGCCTCTGTCCGCCGATGCTGGTTTACTTCCACGAAAACCAGCTCTCCTATCCTGTGGCCCGGGAAGATGAGAGGGATGTGCATTTTGGTTTTACAGACATTACCACTGCCCTTGCCGCCGACCGAGTACTTTTTAATTCCCGGAGCCACAGCCGGGATTTCTTCTCGCAGCTTCCTGCGTTTTTGCGCCGCATGCCGGATTTGCAGCCCCTGTGGGCAGTCGATGCGATCGCCGCCAAATCCGCTGTCTGCTATCCGGGATGCGCTTTCTCCGGCGATTCCGCAGAATATGCCGGCGTGCAGCCGGGCTGCACGCCCCTTATTGTATGGAATCACCGCTGGGAGTTTGATAAGCAGCCGGAAGTTTTTTTTGCCGCCCTGGAAAAAGCAGCGCAAAAAAAGATTCCATTCTCACTTGCGATTTTGGGCGGGGCGGGGGAAACAGTACCCGCGGTTTTTGATACCGCCCGCGCCCGCTTTGGGCAAAGGATTTGTCAATTTGGCTGGGTTGAGGACAAGAACGAGTATTTTCAATGGCTTCAAAAAGCGGACGTGGTGATCAGCACTTCCATCCAGGAAAACTTCGGTATCTCCGTTGTTGAAGCCATGCGCTTCGGCTGTCTGCCGCTTCTTCCCGACCGCCTCTCCTATCCGGAAATCCTCCCTGACCGGGCACACAGAGCCTGCCTTTACGGCAGCTTTGAAGAACTGGTGGCCAGGCTCTGCCATATACTCACAAATCTCAGTGATTATACAGAGCTGCGCAGGGAACTGGCTGCGGCCATGCGCTTTTATGCATGGCAGCAGCGGATCAGCGACTTTGACCGGGAATTCGCGGACCTGGCAGCCGGAAAACGGAAAAGCTCCGGGCCGCGGGCTCAGCAGCTCTGACCGGCCTTCATGCGGGGATCCTCCCGGATCCGATCCTCCAGGGGCAGGGCCAGGCTTTCGGGCCGGATATACAGGAGCCGGGGGCGGGTTTCTTCCGCCGCCAGCAGGGCAGTGGCCTGTCCGGATTTTTTCCCGGCAGGATCCCCCGGATCATCGAGATCGCCGAAAGTCATCGCTCTCGAGGGGCAGGCTTCCACGCAGGCGGGCTCTTTTCCCTTGTCAATCCTGTGGGCGCAGAGGGTGCACTTGGACGGCCTTCCCGGCCGATGCCGGGTGCCGGTACCGGGCCCTGTCGGATCAGGGGCGGCTTTCCCGGAAAAATACTGCTGATCCGGATTGATGGCAATGGCCCCGTAGGGGCATGCCCTGACGCAGTGACCGCTTGCGCGGCACCTCTGCTCGTCAATCAACACAATGCCGTCAAAACGCCGGAATATGGCCCCCTTCGGGCAGGCCTCCACGCAGGGCGGGTTTTCGCAGTGCATGCATGCGCAGCGGACATAGGCGATCCGCTCCTGCTCCCGGTCCTCGATTTCCAGCACCTGATTCCACCATACACCGGGCGGGGTATCATTTTCGGCCTTGCAGGCCAGCACACAGGTCATGCATCCTGTACACCGGCCTACATCCACAACAATGCCGTATCTGGCCATCGGAGCACTCCTTCCGGTTCCTCGGGAAAGATCAGATTTTTGTCACAGCACAGACCACTTCCTTATACGGAGGAAAGCCGGAGATCGGATCAAACTCCCTGGGGATCAGCTCATTCACGTTGGCCCCTGCCCAGCCGTGCATTACCGCCACAACCCCAGGCGGTACCATAATGGTGGCCTTGGCCCTGCCTTCCATCCGGCCCCAGGGGGTCTGCAGCCGCACCCCGTCTCCGGATGCGATCCCCATTTCTCCGGCATCCCGGGGATGCATGGACAAGACCGGCTCATTCTGCAGCTCCAGAAGCCAGGGAGCATCCTCGCGCCATTTGCTGTGGGTGATATAGGGCACCCGGGAGCCGGACACAAGAATCAGCGGATAATCCGGGCTTGTCTGCATTGGCTCCGCATATTCCGGAAGCGCCGGGTAGCCGTGCCTGTCCAGGTCGGTGGAAAAAGCCTCGATTTTTCCCGAAGGCGTGGGAAACCCGGGGCTGCCGTCCGGCCTCATATCCCCGCTCTCGTACTTGCGGTACTTCGGCTCTTTTGCGGCCGGTATGGTAATTCCCTGTTCCTGCCGCGCCCGCAGATCCTCATAGCTGATGTTCCACATGCCCAGGATGCTGTTGCAGGCCGCCTCCACATCGCCGTGAAAAAATGTCTCCGGATAGCCCAGGCGGGAGCCGATCTCCAGGGCAATGCGCCAGTCCTCCCGGCATTCGCCCGCCGGCTGGATCGGTGTGCGGCCGAAAATCCGGCGCCCGTGCACAGCAAACGGGGCCAGCCGCTCAAAGTTCATGGCCGCGGGCAGCACGATATCCGCAAATGGCCGGAATCATCAACAGGGCCCGGTGATTATTGGTGGCATTGCGGTCATGGGTGGTGCCCTGGGCGCTGGTGAGCATGCTGCCCGGCCCATGACCGGCATATAGACGGGCCGCTTCGATGATTTTGGCAGCGGGAACCCAGGTAAGGCTCTCGGCCCGCTCCGGGGGGAATTCCTCCACATACGCCATCAACTGCTCCAGCCCGTGAATCCATGACCACTCCCGCCTCATGATAAAACCGGAGTCCGCAGAAAGGGGCTTCATTGCAGCCGTCACAAAAAGTGTAGCCCACCGGATCGGTATCTGCGGCTTCCCTGCCGGTATCCTGCGGATTCTGCCTGCCGGACATAACGCGTTTTCCATGATCGGATTATAAGGGCCGGAGCGATACAATTCATATCCAGCATAATCGGCAGGACGAAAAATTTCAAGGAGGAAATGGGCCATTGCCAGCGCCTGCAAAAACGATTATTGTGTATGAATGTAAACACCGGACAGGCGCCGGGGTGCCTGCCCGGATTCCGGATACGGAGGAGCGGATTCGCAAGACCGGATACGCAGGATTTGACAAGGAATATACAGGCAGAAAGGAAATTCTCATGAGCAGAACAGTCAATTACGAACCGCTGAGTCCCCTGCACTTTGAGGTATACGGACCGCACAGCCTGTGTGCCTGGAAGGAGCAGTGGGATGATCTGTCCGTGGAAGAGCGGGCAAAAATCAAGGCACGGCAGGGAGTGCCCTACGTGACCACCAATTACATGGATGTCGTGGACACCGAGACCATGGAGCCTGTCCCCCATGACGGGGAAACGATCGGCGAGATCGTAATGTGGGGCAACAATGTCATGCTCGGCTATCACAACAAGCCGGAGGAGACAGAAACCGCCTTCCGCGGCGGCATGTTTCACAGCGGCGACCTGGCGGTTACCCATCCGGACGGATACGTGGAGATCAAGGACCGTCTGAAGGATATCATAATAAGCGGCGGGGAAAATATCTCCTCAGTGGAAGTAGAAAACGTGCTCTACGAACATCCGGACATCCTGGA
>JAWOFF010000111.1:0-46587 GCA_046482325.1 Desulfosalsimonadaceae bacterium | reverse complement strand
ACATCCTTACTGTTCACGACGGAAAAGGGAAAAAGGACAGAACCGTTCCTTTGCCGCAGGTCCTTCTGCCCGCTTTGTACGAGCAGTTGGACACGGTCAGGGCCCTTCATAAAAAGGATCTGGATGCAGGCTTTGACGGTGTCTTCATGTTCGACCGGATTGAGAAGAAATACAAAAACGCCTCCAGGGAGCTCGTCTGGCAGTGGTTTTTTCCCGGCACCTATTTAACCCGTGTTCCGGAGACAGGCGAGAGAAAAAGGTATCAGTTTTGCCAGCCACCTGCTGCAGGCCAATTACGACATTCGAACGATACAGGAACTGCTGGGGCACAGCGATGTGAAAACCACCATGATCTACACGCACACCATCAAAAGCCAAACCCGTAAGGAGGCTGTAAGTCCCCTGGATTTTTGAATCGGAACACGGGCCTGCTGTTTGCCACGCTCGGGCAGGACACGGGACCGCCTTGGGTAATATATTTGCTGCTGCGGGGATTGCGGTGCTAAACCCCGGATTCGACGATTCTGATTTCATCGTCGGTCAGATCATAAATCCGATAAACCAGTTGATCGATGCGTTTGTCCACTGCCTGGATCTGGCGGAGCAGCAATTCTTTTTCATGGGCGGTCCGGGTCCGGTCCAGTTTCCGGTTCAGGGCCAGCATCTGGTCCACTTTTTAAACCTGTTTATTTCTGAATTATTTGCGGCAAACCTGAAAATCGCTCAATTTAGCTTAAAAATAAATATACACATTTTCAAGTGTATATGAACGATCAGGCGATTATTTAAAATCCCCTACCAGTGTGAACGCGCCCCAGTAGCCGGGATGCGGGTAGAATCGCCGCACGTGCAGGGCTGCGTCCCGGAGGCTGTCCGCCTTGTTTTCCCTGGTGTAGCGGCGGTAGAAGGTTTTTGTGAGCATGGCCGTGGAGACGTCGCTCACCCGCCAGAGGGTGGAGAGCACGGTGTGTGTGCCGGCGTAGAAGAAAGAGCGGTTTAAGCCGATGATCTCATCACCCGTGGTGACCTTGCCGAGTCCTGTCTGGCAGGCGCTCATGCATACCATGTCCGCGTTGACATCCAGGCCGAAGACCTCGGCCGCGCGCAGGTCGCCGTCCTCCGGCCGGGCCGCGTCCTCTGCGCGGCTCAGCTTGATGGCCGACATCAGGGGGTTTACCGGGTCGAACTCGCCGTGGGAGGCGATGTGGATAATGTCGAACCGGGAGATGTTGTCCACCAGCCAGGACTCCGTTGCCTTTTCGCCGGTCAAAATGGTGATCTCCGGGAAGTTCCATTTGATGGAGTTGACCTCAGGTTCGGCAAAGGCAAGCTCCAGGCCGGGCTGTTCCAGCTCCGGGTTGCCGATGGCAAGCACTTCGAGCGAAAGTTTCGGCCGCTTGATCCGGCGGGCCGTGGTGTAGTCGAGTACACTTGCGCTGGGCAGGTAGAAAAGCGAGAATTTGTCCAGGAAAAAATTTTCCCCGTCGTAGAGCGTGGCCCAGGACAGGTAGTGCAGGGGGCCGTGGGGGATGACGCCCACCGTGTGGATGCCTTCCAGCTCCCCGCGTACCGGGGCGAGAAGGTCTTTGTAGAGCGCTTTGGCATGGTTTTCCCAGGGCTGCAGGTTCTGGATGATGCGACGATACTCGCGTACCCGGTCCCCGAGCCCCTTGCTGTCCGCCGGCATGCGAAAGAGCTCCACGGGCGTATCCGCGCCCTCGTGCCGGATAACCCAGCAGAGCACCTCGGAATCCAGGACGTAGTAGGACAGAAGCGCCACACCGGGCTCCAGGTTTTTGCTTATCTCTTCCGCGCTCACCGGCGGGATGGAGACAAGGGCGGATAGCCCGGGGTGTTCGGCCTGTATGTCTGTCATCAGGCTGTCAAGCCGGTTTCTAAGCTCCTCCAGGTCTTTTTGATAGGCCGCCTTTTCGGTCTTGGTTTCTGCCGCGGCCAGGAGTTTCTCTGTTGCCTCTATCTCGGAGCGCAGCAGGGTGTGCCGGTTGTAGAGCTCTTCCTGGGCTGCGTTTTTGAGCGATATCCGCTGGGTGCCGAGCAGGTCGATAAAGTTGCGCCCCCGGGAGCGCTCCGCGGTCTCTAGCGCGGCCACGGGTTTTCCCCTGTCCGCAAGCAGGCCCACCAGGTATTCGTAGGCTGTCAGGCGGTTTGCCATGAAGTTTTCCTTCAGCGCCCGGATCTGGATGGCTGCGCGCATGGATTCGATTATCTTTAGGGCCTCCCTGAGATAGTCCTCGGCTGCCTGAGGCTCGTCTGCAAACTCGCGGCTCACCCGGCCGAGGCCGTAGAGGGCGCGCCACCGGGTTTCCTTGATTTCCATGTCCCGGGATAGCTCGAGGGCCTCTGAAAAAGCGGCTTCCGCAGAATCTGCCTCCCCTGTTTCCAGCAGGGCGTTTGCCTTTCCCAGAAGCGCCTTGGCTGCGTTGATCTTATTGCCGATGGCGTTTGCAAGAAAGAGGGCTCTGTCGAAAAGGGGCAGGGCCTTCTCCGGCTGCCCCATCTGCAGGCGGGTCAGGGCCTTGTTCCTGAAGTCATAGGCCAGGGCCCACCTGGAGTCGATCTCCTCGTCAATGGCCAGGGCCTTGTCAAATGTTTCCAGGGCCTTTTCGTAATCTCCATTATCCCGGTGGACCAGACCGATGTTGTTTAAGGTGGAGGCCACCTCGTCCTGCCGGATGGAGAGGCTGCGGGCGGTGTCCAGGGCGGTTTCAAGCTCTCTCAGGGCCTTTTCGTAGTCTCCCAGGGACCACCAGATAAGGCCGGAGGTGTTTTTTGCCATAACCCGGAGCAGGGCAAGGTTGTTTTCTTCCGCAAGCTTCAGGGCTTTTCTCTGGATCCGGAATGCGGATTCAAAATCGCCCTGGAACCAGGCGTTGTTTGCCTGCTCCATCAGGATTTTGCCCCGCATGCGGGGATTTTGCTGTTTGCCGGCCTTGAGCTCGTCCAGGGCGGATTCATAAAAGTCTTTCGCCTTTGGAAAGATCCCCAGCAGGCGGTAGCAGCGGCCGATGTTGAGCCGGGATTCCGCGGTTTTTTCCGGGTCCCCGGCTTTTTCATAGAGTGCCAGGGCTTTTTCGTAATGCTTGATAGCCCTGGGATAGCGGTTCATCCGCAGGTCATAGATCCGGCCTATGTTGATGTGCTGGGCGGCAAGCATCTGGCTGCGCAACATCTGTTCGGTTAGATCCGCGGCTTTCCGGAAGCGGGCGAGGGCGGATTCATAACGGGTGGCGTTTTCCAGCACGATGCCGAGTTCAGTCATGGCGCTGGCAAGCTTCTCGTCGGCTTCGAGCAGGGAATACATCTCCACCGCCTCTTCAATTACGGGCACCGCCTTTTTGTACTGGCTGCGCCTGGCATGGATAAGGCCCAGGGTGAGCATGGCCTCTGCATGGGCTGTGCTGTCCGGCTGCCGCTTTTCCAGCACACTTGCCAGTTTTTGGGCAAAGGTGAGCGCTTTTTCAAGGTTTGCCGCCTTGTAGGCGCTTTCGCGGGCGTAGCGGTATATTCCGGGCAGATAACGGCTGAAGGCCTCCATCTCCTCTGCAATTTCTGCGGCATTGGAGAAATGGACAAGCGCTGTTTGGTTGCGTCCCTCGTCAAAGGCCTGTCTGCCGGTTTTCACGTACGTGGAGAAGCGCTCTTTGCCGAACTGTTTTGCCTCCTGCGGTCCCATGCCCCGGTAGCCAAGAAAGAGAAGCCGCGAATCTTTGTTAAGGCCGGCAGCGGCCTCAAACGCACTTTTCCTGCTGTAGGCGGACATGAGTCTGTCAATTGCCTGCTCCTTTTCTCCTTCCTGTGGCGAAAGAACGGCCACGGAGGGGCAGCCGTATATGGAGAACAGGGGTATAATCCGGTCAAGTTCCCTGGTGTCCATATCGGCGCAGACCGCCAGCGAGAGGCTTTGAGCGCGGGATAAAATCCCGGCAAGTTCGGTCCTGGCGCTTTCCGCCGTGTAGGCTGCGATAAAGGGCCGGGCCGGTTGCTGCGTCCTTGTGGGGACCCGGTTTGTCGCCGTGAGGCGATGCGGGAACACCATGGTGTCCACGGCCGCCAGATCCCGGGCGGCGAAATCCCCTGATTTCAGGGCGTCCTTTGCTTCCAGCACTTCGTAGGCGCCTTCCCGGGCTCCTGGGGTAAAGGATTCGGATACAGCCATTAAGCGGTGTTTGAAGGGTTTTCGCGCTGTATAGGCACGGTAGAGATGTGTGCCGGAGAGCAAAAAGGGCACTGGCTTCTGCAGGTCCAGGGCTGCCGGCGCTTCATAGGCAACGTAGGGAGGAAGATCTTCGCTGTCCCCGGAAATAATCCGCCGTACCGCCCGGAGACTCTTTGCCGGCCGGGCGGAGACAGCATCCCGGCTGAGGGTGAACACCAGGTATGCCGGGTCGTTCCGGCCCGTGGGAAAGATGCGGCGGAGGCGTTCGTTTTTGTCCAGGGCCTGGGTGACATCCGGTGCCACCGCATGCACAGGCGAGAGAAGCGCCCGTATGCCGCCGGCCTGCATGCCGGAGGCCGGGCCGGTCTCCTGCGCGGCCTCGTGATAGCTCCTGGTTAGTTCCCGGTAGCGCTTTTTATGACTCTGGACTGTCTCCTTGTCCGGCTGATTCCGGTTTTTTTCGCGGACTGCGGCTGCTGCGGCCTCCTCGGCCCTCACCATGGCGCCAAGGGCCAGTATGGCCTGCCGCCGTTTTTCCGGGTGGGCGATTTGTGCGACCGGATCCGGCAGGCTTTTGGAATTCTCCCGGAAAAGGGAGAGCTCGCGCTCCAGGCGTTTTTTGACAAAGCTAGCCTTTTCCTCCGGGGCTGCCTCCAGTTCCCTGCGCATGGATTGGATGCGGGAGAGCCGCGGATAGCGTTTTTTATAAAAGTTTTTCCCGGCCCTGGTTGCGGGCCGGATAAGAAAGGCCGTGCGGTTGAAGCGCTCCAGTTCACCGATTTTTTCAGCCAGGGAAAAGGCGGATTCCGCGCCGTTTCTGCGATACTCATCGAGCACCAGGGGCCCGAAGGTGCGGGTAATTTCCTGCGGCCGGCAGCCGGCCCGGGCAGGTGTGACCGAGGAAAGCGCATCCAGCGCTTGCCGGAGTTTGCCAAGCCCTGCAAGCGCGCGCCATCGCATATCCGGCAGAAGCCCCTGTTCTGCGACTGCAAGCGCTTTTTCGAATTGCTCCCGCATGCGCGCGCTGTCTCCTGTTTTATCCGAAACAGCCGCCAGGTTGAGATGCAGCCGGGCTTTTGTCTCCAGGGCCTTTCTGGCGGGAGCCGGGTCGCTCCCGGATAAGAGCCGGAGCCCGCTTGTCAGGTGGCCTGCCGCCCTCGACAGCCGGTGCATCCGGAAAACAGCGGTCTCAGCGTCTTCTGCAGGGATCTTTTCTGCGGCCAGGGCGTAGCAGACGGCCATGGCGTTGTGGTAATCGGCAAGCCGCAGGGAGCCTTGCATGCCCGGCGTTTTTTCCATGAGGCGGCAGACTTTTGTGTCAAGCCGGGAGAAGCGCCTGAGTTTTTTCTTTAGCGCCTCTTTGTATGCGCCTTCGCAGAGGCGCTCCTCCAGCACGGCCGCCAGGTTATCCATGTTTGCGGCGGCGCTTGCCGGAGCCTGCATTTGGAGGCAGAGCTCCGCGGAATAGACAAACCGCTCCCAGGCCCGCTCATACTCCTTTTCCGCATGGGCAACAAGGCCTGCCCTGTGATAGAGGAGAGCGACCCCGTAGCGGTCTTTTTCCGCAACGGATGCAGAAATCGGGTATTGTGCAAGCTGGGGCTGCAGGTTTTCCCGGGCGGTCTGCAGGTCGCCCGTCTCCAGGGCGATGCGCGAGAGAAAGGCGCGGGCCAGGCGTTTTTCCTGGACTCTGGAGAAGCCGTGGGCCGCCCGGGTTGCAGAGCCTTCATCCATGGAGGTCTGCAGGGATATGGCGAAAAGACCCTCCTTCTCCTTTTTTTCCCGTGATGCTACGCCGTATCGGTCGACCAGCGCGATCACTTCCCGGAAGTCTGCGGCGGCTTTTTCCAGCAGGCGGCGCCTTTTGTCTCCGGTAGCGTCCTGCGCCAGGTAGTAGGTGTTGCAGGCCGCAGCCCGGCGGTTTGCAGCCAGGTTGCCGGTTTTTCCCCGTTTTTTGTTTAGTTGGAATACCGTTTCAAAAGCCTCAGCGGCCTCCCTGTGCCGGCCGGTCTCCTGGCAGGCAAGGCCCAGGCGGTCCGTCAATTCGGTTTGCAGCGAAACGAGATCTTCCGGAAGGAGGAGGTCCTCACGGATTTTTTGGGTTAAAAGCCGGAGAATCTCCGCCGGGTTATCCATGTAGGCCCGGCATTCGCCGGAATCGCAGGCCCTGTTGACATCGCGGGCAAGCTCTGCGGCTTTTTCGTTTAATTTTTTCTGTTCATCTGTCAGCCGGGTGATCTCCTTTTTGTACCGGCTCCACTTTTCTCCGGGCGGGGCCCTGGCGCTTTCCGCACACGCGGCCACCTGCGAGCTGATGCCCGCCTGCTTCTCCGCCAGCTTTTCAGCACGCTTTTCTAACTCCGGCAGCTTTACGGCAGGCGCCAGGATGCGGTCGCGCACCACGCGGTGGAGCCGGTCAAAAGCTTTTGCCGAGGCACGGGGGGCTATCCGCTTCTCTATTTTTTCCAGGGCCTTTTTATAGGCGGTCCTCGCCTGTTCGGCATCCATTGCCTGAAACGCGCTCTCTCCCAGGCGCTTGTAGAATACTATCTCGCGGCGGGGATCTGCGAAGGCGGTCTCCCGCTCTAGGCGCCGGGTGTAGAATTCCAGCGCCTTTCCGTGCTGGCCCAGCAGATAATAGGTGTTGCCCAGGTTTAACTCCAGGTCTGCGGCGTCCCGGGCGTTTGTTCCCGGATCGATCAGAAAATAGGCCCTTTTATAGGAGGAAAGGGCGTGCTCAAGCCGGTTGTCATGGTCGTATACGCTTTCCAGGGCTTCGTTTATATAGCCAAGGCTCTGGTGAAACCAGGGAACATGGCCCTTTATGCGGACGGCTTTTTTGATGTGCCCGGCAGCGGTCTCCAGGGCTGCTTCGCTGTCGCGGTAAGAGATGGCAAGTCCCGTGGTATAGAGCCACAATGGGTTGTCCGGATGTTTTTCCAGCTTTTTTTTGTATCGGGCGATGGTTTTCTCCGTATCCCCCGCCGCAGCCCGGCACTTGATGTAGCCTCGGTGGGCCGGGATGATGGAGGAGTCGTAGTCGATAAGCTCCCGGAACGTATTTTTTGCGGCATCGATCTCACCCAGGCGGTAGTGGAACTCTCCGGCGGACAGGGTTTTGTTGATATAGCCCTGACGCGCCAGTTGATAGATCCGGCTTGCGGCGGGCCGGAGATGTATTTCCTCTTCATACAGGTCCAGTGCCTTGCGGAAACGCTCCTCTTCGTAGAGGATCTCAGCCAGGGAAAAGCGGGCTGCCGCGGCCTGCACGGTTTTGCCCGGACTCTGCTCGATTACCGTCCGGTAGGCGGCTTTGGCGCGCTCCCGGTTGCCTTTGGCGTAATGAATGTCCCCGGTGCGGTTGGTGGCTGCAAGAGAGAGCACGGGGAGTTTGTCCCGGTTTTTTTCCGCCAGGCGCTGCAGCTTGTTGATTTTGAGTTCGGTTTGTTCCCCGGGAAGGCCGGACAGCGCGGCATCCAGGAGATGATCGGCGGCTTTCCGGGCCCAGGGCCTGGCTTCGGGAAATTTTTTAAGCAGTCTGCGAAAACCTGTCTGCGCGCTTTGGGAAAGTCCCGCCTGTTCATGGAGGCGCGCTTTATAAAAAAGGGCTTCCGCCTTGTGCGCATCAGGCGCTTTTTCGCTGCCGGAGACGCTATCGAGCCAGCCGCTGACGGTTCCAATGGCTCCGGGTGCAAACCCGCTTTTGATTGCGAGTCTGGCCCTGGCCAGGCCGGCCTCGGAGCGGACGGCAGGTGCATCGCTTGCCTTTTCCGCCGCAGCGTCAATGGCGGAGATTGCTTCCTGGTAGAGTTTTCGGCGTTTTTCTTCAAGCGGGCTTTTCTCTATATCAATGCGGGCGGAGATTTCCGTGTGCCGGATTTTTGCAGCAGGGCCGTGCGGCACGACGGAGGGGAGGCGCTCCGCCGTATCCTTGTAGGCCGCGCGGGCTGCCGCCATAAGGTTTTGTTCTTCATAGATCCGGCCGGCGGCAAGGCCTGCCCGGGCTGCTGCGGCCCTTTCTTCCGGGTGAAGCTCCATGACCCGGTACCAGGCAAGAAGACTCAGATAGGGGGCGGCGGGCACACTTTCTTCCAGTTTCCGGGCAAGCCGGATCCGGGTGTCTGCATCCTTTGCTGCGGGGACGGGGCCGGATTCGGCAATGGACCAGCAGTTCATTGTATCGGCCCGGTCGGAGAGATAAAACAGGCGGTCTTTTACCTGCACGGGCCGGACCGCCGAATGCCTGAGTGAGGTGAGGGGATAGGCGGGCTCCTCCGGCCTGTCCAGGTGCAGCCGGCAGATAACGGCATTGTCGTGCTCTGAGACGTCTCCGTCCTGGTTTGTATCAGCAGCGATCCTGGAGAAATAAAGGGTTTTTCCGTCTTTTCCCCAGGCGGGATGGCGGTCTATGGCGGGCCCGCTTGTGAGCTGCCGGATAGCGCCTGTTTTCAGGTTTAAGCAAAAGATGTCTCCCGAGGGGTTATCCCTGCCGGATATAAAGGCAATGGTTTCACCGTCCGGCGAAACCGCGGGCAGCATGCCGTCCCCCTTTGTGTCCAGGCTCTTGGCGGAGGCCTCCGGGCTGGAGGGATCAAGCACTGCAAGCTGCAGGCTCCCGTTTTTTGCCTGCCGGTGAAAATAAAGAGACTCTCCGTCCGGTGAAAAGGCCGGGCCCCCGTCCGCGGTGTTTCTTCCGGTAAGCCGCAGTGGCTGTTTGTCCGGATTTGCCGTGTCCATCACGTAGATATCGCCCTGGGCGTCAAAGCGGGTGTCCACGTATGCCGCCCGGTCTCCTGCGGGGGAAATTGCTGCCGCGTGTTTGGCTGAATCCCCGGGTAAAAGCTTTTGCGGCAGCTCAAAATCTGCGGGATCGGCTGACGCCTTCCACAGGGCGGACTCGTTTCTGCCGCCTGTGATATATACGATTTTACGGCCGTCCCCGGAAACATCCATGGAGCTTACCGGCTCGGTTTCCGCAGTGATCTGCACCGGTTCCTCAAGTTCGGGCGTTTTGCCCGGGCCGTTTTGGGCGAGGCCCGTGCCTCCGGCGGCAATAAGCAGAAAAAAGCATGCCGCTGCGTGCAGGAATCGGTTTTTTCTTTTGCGTCTCATCAGGCTTCCTTCTTTGTATGCCAGGAGCCGTCCGGCTTCTGAATCTTTGTGCCGGCAGGGGCGTCTTCCGCGTGGATTTGGGCGAAAACCCGCTCTATCCGGTCCATATCTGATTCTTTGAGGTCCTCGTTTAAGTAGATCACCCGCTCCATCAATACCTTTCTTGCCGCATTGACCTCGGAGACCACGTGCTCAAACTCCTCCCGGGTGTAGCGGGCGACAAACTCCTGCAGATCCCCGGCCGCGTCTTTTTTTTCCATGCCCCGGGCCTTGATATAGCCCCGGTTGTTTTCCCCCACCCAGCCCAGGCGCTTGAATGCGTGAAGGTCGTCTCTATGGAAATCCAGGGTCTGCATGGCGTCGATGCCTTCTTTGTAGGCCCGGCTGTGCCGGGGAGGCTCGCTTACCGCGCCGGTGGCGGAATCCACGCCGCGCACGGAGGCGGCCAGCAGCATCTGGGCGTCCAGGGAGTTGTAGGTGCCAAGAACCTGGTTTTCCAGTGCGGTGCGCTCGCTTACCATTTCCACGTCCACCTGTGCCAGGGTGCAGGCGGACAGCAATAAGGGTGCGAGAACAAGAAGAATACGAAAATGCAGGTATTTTTTAAAGTTTGCAGTCATGGCGGTAAACCTTTGCAGGTTTTTTGGTTAACGTTTAACGTTTAAAGGTTTATAGTTCGTTGTTTGCTGGTTCAAGAGCCAGGGTGTCCGCTGTTGCCATATCCAGTGCGGAAATAAGGGGCTCCAGTGCGGAAAGCGCTGGCTCATAGGTATTTAATCCCGGTATGCCGGCAATGTTTAAGCGGTTTAGCGGGGGGATGGATATCGGCACGGATTTTACCGAGATTTCGCCGGAGAGCGAAAGAGATCCGTCTTTAACGCCCATGATGATGCTTTTTGGCGAGCCCAGGCGGAGCAGGCGCCGCTGCGAGACGATGGCCTCGTTTTCCTCGTGCGGGTCGATAGCATAAAGGAGGCGCTCCAGGGAGTTTGAGCCGATTTCCCGAAAATTCATACGGATTTCCGTGTTCTCAAGCATGGTATCCATCTCCGTCGCCAGGGGAAGTCCGGCGTAGAGCGAGCCGGAAATTTCCCTGGCGCTGATGTCTTTTTCCTGCTGAGGGGCTGCAAAAAGTGAAGCCGGTTGGATGCCGGTGAAATTGAGGGAAGCTTCCGCCCGGTAGCCGGAGTCCTCTTGCAGCAGAGATATATCGCCTGCCAGGGTGCCTTCCAGAATCTCTATGGCAAACGCCTCCACCTGGGGCAGTCCCTGATAAAGTCCCAGGCGAAGCCTGGAGGGGCCTGCTGCAAGGCAGAGGCTTCCCGCCTGAAAACGGGCCGAGTCAAAGGACAGGCCCGGCCTTGCTGCTCCCCCCATGCGGCCCTGTCGGTTTATGGAACCTGTCCTGCTCTCAGGCATCTGTTGCGTAGACGTCTGCAGAAGCTTTCGGGAAAGCCATTTCTGCGGGGCGCTGTCTGCTTTTTTTTCCCGGCTGCGCACGAGCTTTACGCTTTTACCAAGCGAGATGCGGCTGTTTAAACCGGCAACAGAGAAACTCTCATCCATTGCAGCGCTGAAATCCCTGGCATCTATATCCAGGGAGAGGTTTACCCTGTTGTCCGGCTGTTTTTCCAGGCGGATTCCCGCATTCAGCGTGCCCCGGGATTCTATGCTTTCCGCGCTTTCTTCGGGGAGAAGCTCTGCCATGGCCCTGCCGTCTTTTACAAAAAACCCCGCCGAGGCTCTGCCGTTTACCGCGGAAGCCCGTGCAAATACCCCGTTGCGGGACAGGGCTTTTTCCATTCCTTCAAGGGCAAAATCCGTGAATTGCCGGATATCTCCCGGCATAAGCCGCACCTCCTGGCTGCCCTCGATCCGCCCGGCGCCTGTGTGCCGCAGATCAAAAGACAGTGAACCTGAAACAGGAGTCCGGGGTTTTCCCAGGATAAGCTCGTCCATCTCTTCAAAATGGATGCTGCTTCTTATTCGGCCGGATGCATTGTTTCCTGTTAAATTATAAGACAGGAGAGGATCTGCCGCAATCTTTCCGATCCGGAGTCCGGCCGGGCCCGCGTCCGCCGGCAGGGCAAGAAAACCATCGGCAAGCGAGACACGCAGCCGGCAGTTTTTTAGAAACCCCAGGTTCCCGGAAAGCGCAAGCGATTGCAGCCCGGAAATCTCCTGCTCCCGTGGCAGTCTGCCCGAGACTTCCATGGTGATATCCGCCCGTCCGCCGGCCTCTATGCCGGATTGCTCCTGCAGGGAGAACAGGTCTGCGGCTTTGCCTGCATTGATTTGCGCGTCCGCACTGGCGGCAAAGTGTTTCCTCCCGCCTTTTGCAAGGCCGGCATTCAGGTTTGCGGAAAGCAGATCTCCCATGTCCATGCGGGCGCTGAGGCCTTCCATTGTAATCTGTTCGGCTTTTATGTCCCGGAGCGCAAGGTTTGCAAGCGTCATTTCCAGGGCCACCGGAAGGGAGACCGGCTTTTTGCCGGGCCGCTCAAGCCGAACTTTTTCCCCGGCAAGGCGCAGCCCGGAAACTGTTCCCTCTGCCCTGCCGTCCGGCCCAAGGCTCAGGGCAAGGCTTAGCTCCTGGGAAAGCCCGGAGAGGGAGAACTTGTTTCCGAATGAGAGATAGCCTGTCTCCGCTGCCTCATCGATTTGCACATCCGCTGCCACGCCGTAGGGCGAATTTTTTGCCGCCGCTATGCCGTCCGCAGACAGGGAGAGGGTTTTTAAAAGAAATTGCTTAATGCGGAAGCTGCCTTTTTCCGTGGCATAGTCCAGGCTCTCCAGGCCCAGGGAGCCGCTGATTTGCGCCTTTTGGGGAAACATGTCGGAGAGCACGGCCCGGGCGTCTGACAGGACAAGTTCCAGGTCCGCAAGGCAAAGCGCTGCACCGGGAAGGAGGGGAGGCTCTGCGCGGAGTTCGGATGCCCTGAGCCGGGCGCCTTGAATGCGCGCCTTTGCCTCGCCCGGGAAAATCCCGCCCCGGAAATGGATGTTTTCCACAAATACCGATGCCCCCTCCCCGGAGCCGCCAAGCGAGATCCCCTGCGGGAGAAAGTCCCTGCCAAAGGCGAAGAGTTCCTGAATATCTATTTCAAGGGGGGCCACGGTCAAATCCAGCCGGGGCGATTCCCGGTCCATGCCTGAGACGTTTCCAGTGCAGGCAATGCGGCTGTTCTGCAGAAGCCCCAGCTCGGCCTTCTCTATTTCCAGGTCCATTTTTTCCGGGTTCAGGCGGCCTGCTGCTGATAGCTGCACATCCCCGGGGCCGAGACTTTTGTTCCGCAGCAGTTCGCCGGAAGCGGCCAGGCCGGTTCCGGTAAGGTCTGCGGAAAAGGCCATGCTTTGGGAGGCCTCCCGCGTTATTTCGGCACCGCATCTTAGTTTGCCGGAGACGTGCAGGGGCCCGAAGATTTCGGGCGCGAAAGGTGCCGCAGTCCTGCAGAGGGTTTTTAAGTCCAGGGAGAGATCCGCCCTGAGGCCTGATTTTTCCATGTCTCCTGTAATTTTCATGGATGCGAAAGGCAGGCTGGCCGTAAGCCGGGCTTTTGCGCGGTGGATGCTGAGCCTGCGGTTTTTGTCGAAAATATCGCGCAGCCGGGCGTGAATGCTGGCCTGAGAAGGCTTTTGGCCGTCTGCGGAGGCACTTGCGGAAACAGTGACTTCCGCCGGCTCGTTGACAAGCGAGGGCGCCCGGACCCGAATGTTAAGCTCGCTGATTTCAAGCCGGCTTTTCCGGCTGCGGTCGTCAATTTTCACGAATCCGTTTTCCATCCGAATGTCGGCATTTATGTCGGCGGGCAGGCGGAGGGCTTCGGCTGCAGGCGGCTTTTCCGCTTTCCCGGGCTTTTCGGGTTTTTTTTCATCCCTGTCTGCTGCGGCGGGCAGGGGAAGCAGGAGCCGGCCCTTTTGATTTCTGATCAGGCTGACTTCAGGTGCCTTCAGTACAAGTGAGAAACCGAGACAACGGCTCAGAAGCTCGCTGAAATATATCTCCAGCCTGACGCGGGGGGCGGATACAAAGGGCTCCCCCCCTGCTGCCTCAGGGGGCCCGGCAATCCGGAAGCCGGAAAGGGTGATGCCTTCGGACCAGCTCCAGTCGATGTTCTCTATATTGACATCTCTTTCCAGGGTTTTTTCCAGTTGCGATACAAGAATACCCCGGGCCTTGTCAGTGGAGGCGATACGGGGGACAAAAAAGAGTGCGGTGCATATAAGAACCGGCACCAGCGCCGCAAGAACGGCAATGACGATAAGAGTCCTGCGCAGGCGCGGTCTGGGTTGCTTTGGGGCCATGGTTTGTCTGTGATCTCTTTTTCCGGCAAACCGCCGCGGCCGGGCATTTTCCCGGGCGGCAGTTTTCCTGTTGATAGCTTGTAGTTAAATGTAATATATACAGAAGATCTTGGCCAACTTCTTTTTACCTGCAAATGCCGGGCGAGCCGGCAGTGAGGGGGATGTATGGGGCTCAGGGACTATACGGTCTACGATTTTATTCGCCGCAATGCAGACCTGTACCCGCAGCGGGACTGCATGGTTTTTGCCGGCAGCCGCACCACGCATCGGGAGTTTAAACAAAAATGTGACCAGATGGCAGCCGGTCTTCTGCAGCAGGGAGTGCGGCAGGGGGACCGGGTAGGGGTGCTTGCCCGCAACTGCGGAGATTATCTCGTGCTATACGGGGCGGCCGCAAGGATCGGGGCGATCGTGCTCCCGGTCAACTGGCGCTTCCAGTCCGAGGAGGTCGCTTATGTGTTAAACGACGGGGCGCCCTCCGTGGTCTTTGCCGGACCGGAATTTCAGCAGACGCTTGTTGACATCAGGCCGGAGCTGGAGTTCGATGCCGCCTTTTTTGCAATCGGAGGTGATCCCGCCCTGGAGGGATTTTCCGCCTTTGACTCCCTCTGCAGGAGCGAAGAGGGGCTGCCGGAATTTGCCGTTGACGGCAACAGCGGTTTCGTGATCATCCATACCGCCGCCGTGGAAGCAAAACCCAGGGGCGCGCTTCTCAGCCAGAGCAATATCGTCAGCATCAACCTGCAGATAATGCTGGATCACTGTTTGGGGCCGGAATCCGGCCATATGTGCATTCTGCCGCTTTTCCACATCGCGGGCCTCGCCCACGCGATGGCCAATATGCATGCAGGCGGTAAAAACGTGATCATGGAGCGGTTTGACCCGGAAAAAACATTAAAGCTAATAGAAGCGGAAAAGGGCACTACCTTCTACAATTTCTCCCCGATTCTAAAGCGCCTGATCGAGACCTGCGATGAGCTGGGCGGCAAGGTGGACCTCTCCAGCCTGCACCATATAGACGGAATGGATCACCGCGAGAACCTGGAGCGGTTCAGGGAGATCGCCCCGAACGTCCAGTTCTCATCCGGCTTTGGGCAGACCGAGGCCATGCAGGTCTCCTGGTCGCGGTGGGAGGAACGGCCGGGAAGCGCCGGGAAACCTACCACCGTTTCCCGCGTGGCGCTCTTTGATGAAGACGACAAGCCGGTGCCGATCGGGGAGACGGGAGAGATCTGCGTTCGCGGACCGACGGTGTTTCTGGGTTACTGGAAGCGGGAGGCGGATACCGCCTATACGTTCCGCAGCGACTGGCACCACACCGGGGATATGGCGCGCTTCGACGAGGACGGCTACCTGTGGTACGTCAAGCGCAAGGCCGAAAAGGAACTGATCAAGCCGGGCGGGGAAAACGTGTATCCCGCCGAGGTGGAGAAAGTGATCCGCGAGCATCCGGCCGTGTCCGAGGTCTCCGTGATCGGCGTGTCCGACCGGCAGTGGGGCGAGGCGATAAAGGCTGTATGCGTGCTGCAGCCCGGGGAGAAGCTGGACGAGCAGGAGCTGATCGATTTTGTGGCGGGCAAGATCGCCCGTTTCAAAAAACCCAGGTTCGTCGTTTTCGTGGACTCCCTGCCCAAAACCGGGGACGGCTCCATCGACAGGGATACGGTCAAGAAGGAGCACGGCGGCAAATACTGATGCTGCACCGCCGCTTGCCGGGAGCTGCCGCAGATCCGGTCGGCGGAACCTCGTTTCCATTTGTCAAAAGCAGGTAGGAAAGGCCCGCATCCCATTGCTGCCGGGGGTCTGCGGGCCCGATCAAAAAGGCGGCTCAGGCGATTTCCAGCAGCTCGATTTCAAACGTCAGGTTCTTGCCTGCCAGGGGATGGTTGGCGTCCAGGGTTACCTCATCGTCTGTGACGTTAGTGACGATGACATAAACACTTTCCCCGTCCTCCTGTTTCAGCTCCAGCTCCAGGCCCGGTTCGGGCTGTATATGCTCGGGGAACTTGTCTTTTTCAACATCTATAACCATATCCTCCTGGTACTGGCCGTAGGCTTTTTCCGGCGGAATCTGAGCGGTTTTATTCTCCGTGGGATTCATTCCGACCACGGCCTCTTCGACTCCGGTAATCACCTGGCCCTCTCCGACGACGAACTCAAGCGGCTCGTCATCCTTCGATGCGTCGAAAACCGTACCGTCCTCGAATTTGCCTGTATAGTGGATTTTGACGGTGTCTCCCTCTTTGACTTGCGGCATAAAAAAAAACTCCTTTACTCAAAATATGGCAGATAAATCAGCGCTTATACTATAAATCATCCGCGGCGATCATGCAAGGATGACGGCTGCAAAAAATTCCGGCTTTACTGCCGCCCCGGCTTTACTGCCGCGTTGCGCGCGTTACCGGGAAGAAAGATACCCGAGAATCTTTCCGGACGTATGCTCCCCGACATCCGCCAGTGCATCCACCGGCAGAAATTCGCGGGCATTGTTGGAGAAAAGACAGGTCACGGAGGCCGGGAACTCTTCGTCCGCCTCGTAGAAAATATAGCAGAGCGCAATTTTGGGCAGCGGGTAGAGTACAAAGGCGAAATCCCCGCTCACCTCCGCAGGTGCGTCCCGGCCGGAAAACAGCTCCCTGATGGCATCGGCCATTTTTTCATAGTTGTCGCTAACTGTTTTCATCCCCGGCGGTCCAGTCCTGTATGTATTTTTTGACGGTCCTGCGGTCCAGCCCGGTACGCCGGGCGACTTCTTCAAAGTTCTGGTGCCGCTGGTAGAGGAGAAAGCAGTAGCCGGAAACCAGGGATGCAGCGTCAATGTTTCCCTTCTCGATGCCCTGGATCAGCTGGCGGTCCAGCTCCAGGCCCTTGAAATCCGATTCCCCGGTATACATGCCTTTTAGCAGAACCCGGCGGGTGCATTGCTCAAGCTCCCTTACATTGCCGGGCCAGGGATAGCCAGGCTCCAGGTTGGCGTCAATGACCCTGGTGACCATTTCAACGAGTTCCGGCGAAGGCTTGCCGATAAGGCGCTCCACTGTTTTGGAAAGCAGCAGATTCAGTTCTTCAGGATTTTCCTGTATCCGCTGGCGCAGCGGAGGTACAACAATAATATCGGAGCAGAGGCGGTAGTAGAAGTCCGCCCGGAAGCCGCCGGCACCGTGGATTTGTTCCTTGGAGCGGTTTGTTGCGGCTATCACCCGGCCGTGAAAACGGCTCTGCTTCTGGCTGCCCACCGGGCTGAAGACCCGCTCCTGGAGCACCTGCAGCAGTTTGATCTGAATGGGATAGGAGACCTCGCCGATCTCGTCGAGCAGGATGGCGCCGTGGGGACTGCAACGCTCGAACACGCCCTGATAATCTTCCACGGCCCCGGTAAAGGCCCCTTTTTTATGGCCGAACAGGGCCGATTCAATGAGCGTCTCCGGAAACTGGGATAAGTTCAGGGAGATAAAGGACTGGGTAAAGCTCTCCACGAAAGATTTCCTGCGCCGGTCCAGCGGAATGAAGCCGGAGCGGCCGATGGCCTGGGCCGCGGTTCCCTTGCCGGTGCCGGTCTCGCCCAGAATAAGCGTGGAGAAATCCTCCATCTGGTTGCGCAGGTAGCGGTCGTAGAGGTCGATATTGTGGGTAAAGACGTTGTTCCACAGGTTCCATCGCAGAAGCTGCATGCTGGGGCTGTTTCCCACAAGGCCCCTGTCAATAAAGTAAAAGGCCCGTCGTATCTGGAAGGCAAGCGCAAAATAGCGCTTGAAGGATTCCTCATCGAAGCCTCGATGGCTCATTGCATTCAGGACTTCATTGTGGAAGGGCACCTTTACCACTACATTGCCGCTGGCAAGCTGGTTGGCGATTATTTCATCAAACCTGTCTTTGAAGCGGTAAAACTGTTCGATTAAAAAAACCCGCTCCATGATTTGCCGGTCATCGCCTCTGTAGAGGGTTATGTCAGCTTTTCCCGCCTCTTCAAGAGCTGCAATCCGTTCTTTTAATGCGGAAACAAATCCTTCCATGCGTTTTTTCCGGCTGGCCGGCGAGGACATGCCGCCGATTTTGAGCTCCAACTCGGTTCGTTCATTGCTGAAAGGGTTTATAAATCCTGCCCGGCTGACCATTGCAAAAAAATCGCGTTCAGTGCCGTTTAATTCCTGCTGGGACATTATTGTATACCGTTTTTGGTTTATTCGTTTATATGTTGCAAAAGCTGGCGCCAGTCCGTGAGAACGAGATCCGGCTGCACGCCCCGGCAGCAGGTGTCATCCGCACGGGTGCGAAGCGAGCGCCTGTCTCCTGCGAAAAGAGCGGTTTGAAAGCCTTCCGCGGCCGCAGGCATAATGTCGTTTCGCATGTCGTTTCCCGCGTAAAGCGTATTTTCGGTCCTTATTCCCGGTTTTTCCAGAGCTGCTGCAGCCATCCGGAACAGGTCTCTGCAGGGTTTGGCAACTCCGTGTCTGTAGGAGTAAAAAATCAGGTCCTGCGAAAACCCGAGCTCTTCAGGCAGCCCCCCGCAGAGTACCTGAAAGGCGAGGGGGGTGAAAAACTGTGCGTTGGAGATTATCCCCATCCGGATGCCTTTTTCCCGGAGGCTGGAAAAGAGTTCTTCCAGATGCGGCATTGGATAACACGGATTGACGATCATTTCAAATGCAGCGGCAAAATGTCTTGCCGCATCCGCATCCCGGATGCCGAGCACTGACTGCCAGACCTGCTCGATCATAACCTCAGGGCATTGAATTCCCTGACGCCTCATTTCTTCATGGGCTGCCTCGACAGCACGGAAAAAATCCGCGATCAGCCTGTCCCCGGATTCTTTGTAGCCATAAGCCGAAAGCAGGGCCTTTAGCTGCCCGGCAGTCCGTTGATCTTTGTGCGCCGCCCCTATATCTCCGGCATGGCTGATCAGAAGCGTGCCGTAAACATCGAACAAAACCGTTTGGACCGGGGCCCGCAGTTGACCGCCTGCCTCCAGGCCCGGGGGTATGGGTTCCATGGGGGCCGCATAGCCGCGTATCACTTCCGTTATGCTCATATTGAATTGCCCCATTTGAGCAGGCTGAAATTCTCCGGCTGCAGAAAGGATCGAAGCAGCCTTTTTTTATCAATCTGCTGCACGACCCGCTTTTGAACTACCCGGCTGTAGATGGCCTCCAGTGTTTCCCTGTAGGAGGCCTGGCTGTATGCATCTAAAACGGCTTGCCGGTTTTCGCTGATGCGCGCCCGCTGGTCAGGAACGCTGGTAAGCCGGGACAGGGCAGGGTTTTTTTCTTGGATATGACTGCAAAGTTTCGGTTCTGCAAGGGCCTTTGTGATGACCTGCCGCTGGGTGGCCTCATCAAGCAGTCCAAAGTCCATGGCGCTGTTGCGGGTTATGCGCAGCCAGCTCTCGCGGATGCGCCAGGACTCAATTTCCAGCCCGAATTTTTCGGCGTTTTTCTGTATGCAGTCCCGCCACCCGGCGAAAAATGCATCGGCGTCAAAAGCGGAAAGCGGCACCTCCAGCCGCTCATAGAGGTGATCGAGGCGCAGCCCTTTTTCTTCAAAATCCTTGCAGATATCGGCCAGTTTGCGGCCAGCAAGGAGCTGGCCCGCCGTCCAGGGCTCCAGATAGGCAAACCCGAATCCTTCTGTAATGCTGGTTGTGATAAAGCTCCTTGCCGAGGCGACGAGGTCAGGGAACTCATAATGCTGAGCGGCTTCAAAAAGCACCGGGAGCTTTTTTTGATCACTGAATTGCCGCCATTCATTGTAAAGGGCCTGATCCCGCATGCTGTTTGGAGGAAGGGTTACGGCAACACGGGTGCCGGGCTCCTGGAAAAGGGAAAGCAAAAGAGCTTCGCCGATGTTTTTGCGCCGGATGGCACGTACCGGATAGAGCACGAAGCTTTCCGGGATGGTTTTCTGCCGGGTAAGCGAAAAAGGGCGGACCATGTTGGCAAGCAGGTGGAGGCCATCCCGGACAAGGCCTGCGTCAAGCAGGCGGTCGCGGTCTCTTGTATTGATGACGCAGTAGTGGCAGTTTTGCGGATAGGGGCTTTGGCCGTAATACACATCAGGCCTGCCGTCTTCCGCAAAATCATGGACCTGCAGCAGCAAACGGAGCCCCTTCTGCTGCAGCATGGATAAAATGTCGAGCAGGCCCTGGTTTTTGGCAAGCAGCGGGTTGTGTACATGCAAAATGTCGCAGCCCTGCGGCCATTGGGCATAAATCGCCTCCCGGATTTCAGATGCTGCCTGCGCTGCAGTCCCGGCGGATGCTGATTCGGCCTTTCTGCCCGGCCTGTCATAGGCGATGCCCGGGATAACGGCTGTCGGCACCGGAGGGGGTTCTTCGGGCGCCTCGCCGGTTATCAGCAGCAGCTCTGCCCGCCCGGCAAGGGCCTCTATCTGCTGGCGTATTACGGTGCTTACCCCGCCCGGCTTCAGGTGATAGTGGAGAAAGGCGATCCTCATAAGCGCCTCAATCCCTCACGTAGGCAATCGGATCTTCGCTGCCGGCTTCCGCAAAACCTTTTTTCCGCAGTCTGCAGGAATCACACGCCCCGCAGGCCAGTCCTTGCGGGGAAGGATCGTAGCAGGAGCGGGTAAGCGAATAATCCACGCCGAGGGCGAGGCCCTGCCTGATTATCTCTGCCTTGCTCAGATGCATGAGAGGCGCGTGAATGCAGGTTTTCATGCCCTCTTTTACGCCCGCCCTGGTGGCGAGGTTCGCCATTTTTTCAAATGCGCGGATGTATTCCGGCCGGCAGTCCGGATAACCGCTGTAGTCAACCGCATTAACGCCGATGAAAATATCGCGGGCGCTTATGACTTCTGCCCGGGCCAGGGCGCAGGAGAGAAAGATCGTGTTTCTTGCGGGCACGTAAGTGTCGGGAATGTCGGTTTCCTTCCCGGATTGCGGCCTGCTTTTGGGAATTTCCCTGTCCGATGTAAGGGCAGAGCCTCCGATTCCCGCCAGATCAATGCGTATGACCCGGTGGTCCTGGCATCCTGCGTTTTCAGAGATTTTTTCGGCTGCTTCAAGCTCCAGCCGGTGGCGCTGACCGTAGTCAAAGCTTAAGGCGTAGCAGCGGTACCCCTTGTTTTTTGCGATCGCAAGCACCGTTGCCGAATCCAGTCCTCCGCTGACAAGGACCACGGCTTTTGCATGTTCTTCCATGGCAGTAGTATCCTTTTGCGTTACCCTCTGATCAAACCCCGCGTTCCGCTTCGGGCCAGAGGATTTTGTGCAGCTGCAGCTGCAGCCGCACGGGCAGGCGGTCCTGCAGGATCCATTCGGCAAGCCGGGCGGGCTCAAGCAGGCCGGAAGCCGGGGAAAACAAAACGGGAACCGGCAAAGTATTCCCCCATTTGGATGTCAGAAGCGATTTTGCCCATTCGTAATCTTTTTTGCCGGTAATGACGAACTTGAGCTGGTCCAGACCTGCCAGAAGATCCAGGTTCGAGTAGTCATTTTTTTCGCATTCCCCGCTGCCCGGACATTTCATGTCCACGACTTTTATGCATCGGCTGTCCACCATGCTTATATTAAAGCTCCCGTTGGTCTCAAGCAGCACAGTATAGTCCTGTTCCAAAAGCCTGCTGACAAGAGCGGGGGAATCCTGCTGAAATAGCGGCTCTCCACCGGTTACTTCCACCAGCGGGCAGCCGAAAGCGCGCACTTCTTCCACGATCGCTTCCAGGGAAAGGTTTCGCCCGCCTGTATGGGCATAGACGGTGTCGCAGTAGCGGCAGCGGAGGTTGCAGCCGCAAAGCCGTATCAATACGCATGGCAGCCCTGCGTAAAGCGATTCCCCCTGTATGCTGTAGAATATTTCGCTGACAAAAAGCTGCATCAATCCGCATCACCAGGATCCGTTCGGCCCACGGCCGCCCTGTAGATGCGGGCGTGTCCGGAGATCCGGTAGCCGGACAGGCATGCGGGGATAAGAAGCGAGCTGCCGCGATCCATGGAGATGGACTCCGGTGAATCATCCCAGTGGATTTCGGCTGTACCCTGGATACACAGGAGGATTTCAGGGCCTTCTATCTGCTGCCTGCTGTAGGTACAGGTGTTGTCCACGTCAACGACGGCCAGGGAAAATTCCGCAGCCGGGGACGGATAGAGGGTTTCACAGACAGCGCCCGCCTGCGGCGTCAGGATTTCATGTTTCCTTGGGGTGAAATCCAGAACCCGCATAAGCTCTTCCACATCCACATGTTTGGCAGTAAGGCCGCAGCGCAGAACGTTGTCCGAGTTTGCCATGATTTCAATGCCGCAGCCTTCCAGGTAGGCGTGCATTTCTCCGGAATTAAGAAAGAGGGCCTCCCCCGGCTGCAGGCAGATCAGATTGAGCATAATGGGCGATAAGATGCCGATATCTTCAGGATAAATTTCGCTCAGGGCCTTTATCCAGCGGAATTCCTCCCTTTCTTGCTGGCGGTCCATGGCATTGGCGGTTGTTTCTTCCAGCACTTCCCTGAGTTTTTTTTCCGGCAGTGTCATAAGCGCTTCGAAGAAACGTCTCATTCCCTTGGGATGCGGGCTTTGACGCAGAAATTCCATGCCGTCGGAAAGGCTTTTCGGGCAGACTTCCGAGAACAGCTCCGCCATTTCAGGGATCGGCCGGAATCCCTTCATTGCCCGGAAGGAGGTCAGCGCGCACAGACATTCCGGTTTGCGGCGCTCGTCTTTGTAATTGCGATGGGCTGCATCCTGCGGGATACCTTCATGGTTTTCCCGGGCAAAACCGTTTTTCGCCTGCTCTTCGTTGGGATGGGCCTGAAGGGAAAGCGGCTGCTGGGCGGCCAGCACCTTGAACAGGTAGGGCAGGCAGTTGTTATAGCGGCGGGCCGTTGCAGGGCCCAGAATTTCTTCCGGGTGGGCGGCAATCATTTCATCGAGACGCTGCCAGCCCCCGGCGGTAAGTACCCTGGAGGGGGCCTTCGGATGAGCCCCCATCCAGAGCTCGGCCCAGGGAGTATCGTTGCGGGATTCTCCCAGAAGGTTCTGGATAAAGGTGTAGGAACCCCAGGCATAGTCCTGGATTTCATTTTGCAACCAAAGCGGCTTATTCTCCATGATCCATCCTGTCTGGCTGTCTGCTTATTTTAAAAACCGTCCGTTTTCATAGATCACTTTTTTCCTGCCGGATGAAAGTACGGCGGTCACACGTTTTTTTTCCGTATTGACGACATCCCAGTGCAGAGCCGAGTCATTGAATCCGAGCTCCGCTTTTTTTTCTTTCGTCAGCTCAGAGGGCTTGCCGCTGAAGGTGTCGGAGTAGGAGGCGCCCAGTGCGATATGGGAGTTGCCGTATTTGCCGCCGAAGTTCTCATCAAACAAAGTGTTTGCCATGAACCGGTCGATTTTGGAAAAAGAGCTGTCAGTAAGGGAGAATTCGCCGATTTTATCCGCTCCGTTGTCCATGGCGATCTGCTTTTTCAGAAAGCCCTCGCCCTCCTCTGCACCGGCGTTTACCACTCTGCCGTTTTTGAATTCCAGGCGGATGCCTTTAACGTAATTGCCGCTGCGGTAGGAGGGCTGGTCTGCGTAGTATACGCCGCTGGTGCCGCGCCAGTCCGGCGAGGTAAACAACTCGAAGCTCGGGATGTTATGACCGGACACCCCGATCCATCGGCGTTTTTCACCGGGCGTTACGGTTAGATCCACATTTGCCGATTCTACATGAAATTTTTCCACAGAGAGCCGGTTTAACCAGTTTTTCAAAGATTTTGCCTGCCTGAAAACTTCGTTCCAGTGGGCAACAGGCTCTTTGCGGTTTAAATAACAGGCCTTGATGATCTGACGGGCGTACTCCTCGGCGGAAAGCCCGGCATGGGAGGCCAGCTCTTTGGTGGGATATACTGCCAGGGTCCAGCTGAAAAGACCGTCATCCTCGCGCTGATCCAGTATATCGCGCAGGTATTTGCGCGCCTTCACAGGCCTGGAAAGTCTGGATGGGTCCACTCCGCTTAAATGGGTGAGAGATTCCGGGGCCAGGATGGCGATGCTTCCGTTCAGGTTTCGGTAAAGGTCTTCTTCGCCCGGTGCTATAAATGTAAGCTGCCGGCTGCCGGAGCGGGTGTAGAAACCCGACTCCATGGCCGGGGTTTGCAGCATGCGCTGGATGGGATGAACCCCCATTTCCAGGAGGTTATCGTACAAAGTCTCCACCAGGCGGATGGCAGGCAGGTCGTATCGGATCAGCACCACATCGCCTTTTTTGATTTTGCCTGTTCTGGCGGTTTTCAGACCCCAGATCAGTACCTCGGCATAGCGCTGCATTTGTTTTTCTGTGAGCATGATTTCTCCTGACATCTTCCGGCACTGCCGGATTAAGGGTGCGGCTCATATGCTCCAATCGTTTTCGGCAAACCGGATAATTTATTGACAGCCGGGCTGTTATTGTACATTCTGCACCGAGTTCAGGCATAATTTAAAACATATACTATAGAAAAATTTTTTATCAAGGTCAAGCCGGCTGTTTTCATGGGAATAGAGATCCACAGGCTTACAGCACAGGACGGCGCTGAGCTGCGCTGGGCCTCCAATGCTTCTTTCGCGGACAAGCCGGCTGCAACCGTTGTTCTGCTTGGAGGCCGGGCCGAGTTTATCGAAAAGCACGAACATAGCCTCCGGGCGCTTGAAGACCGCAATTTTTTGTTTTACACTATGGACTGGCGCGGGCAGGGCCTCTCCAGTCGCCTCCTGGAGGACCGGCACAAGGGCTATATACACTCCTTCAGTCAGTATGTTGCAGACCTTGACCGGTTTGTAAAAAAAGTCGTTCTGCCGCATGCGGTTCGGCCGGTTTTTTTCCTGGCCCATTCCATGGGAGGCCATATAAGCCTGCGCTATCTGGGTGAGAAGCAGCCCCCAATTTCCGGTGCGGTGCTTGTTTCGCCCATGCTGGATATCTGCACTTTTCCCATGCCGCGCCTGCTGGTCAGGGGTTTTGCCCGCATGGCCGTCTCTGCCGGTCTGGCTGCGAAGTATATACCAGGAGACGGTCCTTACGACCCGGAGAATAAGCCATTTGCAAATAACCCCTTGACCAGTGACCGGCAGCAGTTTATGCAGGAGCATGAGAAGATCGCGCAGAACCCGGATCTGGCCCTCGGAGGCGTAACCTACGGCTGGCTGCTGGAGGCTTTTCGCTCTATTGACCGCCTCTCGCGCAGCTCTTTTTTGCGGAATATAAAGACGCGGGTTTTAATGGCCTACGGAGGCTGCGACCGGGTGGTGTCGGCAGCGGCAATACAGCGGGCCTGTGAAAAGCTTCCCCGCTGCCGCTGTATCGGCCTGCCCCGCGCCAGGCATGAAATATTAAACGAGGCAGAGCAGATCCGCCGCGCATTCTGGCGGGAATTTGATCAATGGGTGCAATCCGCTCCATAAATTACAGGGAAAGGACTGGCTATGGTCTGGCAGGATGATCAGGAAAACGGGGCATACAGCGACAAGCCCTATTCAACTCTTTCCGGCAGGGGCTCGGTGGGTTTTCTATCCCGCCCGGGGGCTCCCTTTGTTCTTCTCGGTGCAGGTCTGTTGATTCTGCTGCTGCTGTTTTTCGTCTTTTTCCAGGGTGATGACAGCACTTCCGTTGAGCGGACAGAAGAGCTGTCCCAACGCCTTGCCCGGGTTGAGGACCGGTTGCAGGAAGTCAATGCCGCCGGGCAGGGCTTGTCCGAGATGGAAGCCCGGCTCGGGGAGCTGGAGCGAAAAATCTCATCCGAAAAGAAGCGCATAACGCCGGATCCCCGCCTCATCGACCGGGTAGAGGCCAATCAGGAATCCGTCAAGGCCAACGCGGACTCCATTGAGAAGACCGTGCAGCGGTTTAATCTGCTGGAAAAGCGTTTAAACCGTACGGAAAATAAAGTGCAGCAGATGGGGGAGACAGTTGCCGAAAAGGCTGCGGCCAAGCCCAAAAGCCCCGCGGATTCAGGGAAAACTAAGGTTCACGTGGTGGAGAAAGGCGATACGCTCTTCAGCATTGCCAAGGACAACGGGGTGGATCTGCAGCGTTTTCTCAGGGCAAACGGCCTTAACGAGGATTCGGTGATAAAGCCGGGGCAGAAGCTCAAAATACCCGCTGAGTAACATGGAGGGCCGGCAGGTCTTGGCACCGGCTTGCTCCGCAGGCTACAGCAGGCGCCAGGCATGCTGTTCCGGAAGGCCTTGCCGGTAAATCTTCTGCACGGTATCTTCCACGTCATAGTCCACAAAGCGGACGGTGAGTTCGCCCGCCGAGTTGTCGTATATAACGTATTTGGCCTCCTTTCCGCCGTCCCTTGGCTGGCCCACACTGCCGATGTTGATAAGATACTGTTTGCCGGGGTCGAGCTGTATTGTGCCCTCGTAGAGGGGGGAGGTGTTTACCGTTTTGCCGTCATTGCCGATGATGAGCAGTTCATGGGTATGGCCGATAAAAACTATCCTTTCCTCAAGGCGGTTCAGGGTCTGCCGGATTTCTTCCGGATTGACCTCGAAGAGGTAGGTTGTCGGCGAATCCGGGGGAAAGCCGTGGACGTAGCGACAGCCCTCCCGGATCAAGAAGGCGGGCAGCCCGGCCAGGAAAGCTTTTGTTGCAGCCGAGAGCATCTGCATGGTTTTCTCAAGGGATGTGCGGGCGGCCGGGTTAAACCAGGAAAGTGTTTCGGGTTTATTGATGGCAAGTTCATGGTTTCCCAGCACTGAAGGGATTTGCTGTCTTTGCAGCAGAGAAACCACTTTTTCCGGCTCCGGGCCGTAGCCCACGTTGTCGCCCAGGCAGTATACCGCCGCAATTTCCTCCTGCTTTTCCAGATCCGCCAGGACAGCTTCAAATGCTGTGGCGTTGCCGTGAATGTCCGATATGACTGCTGTCCGCATTAGTTTTAACCGCCTTGGTCGATTTATGCCTTCTTTTTATGGTTCCCGGCCAGATCCTGGAAATACACGGGGTTGGTGGCATGCAGCATACCCTCTTCAAAGCTTATCTGACCGGCCTTTGCGTAGGCGGCGAGCCTGACGTCCAAAGGAATAAATTCGTCCGCGCCGGTTTCCATCTGTGAGCGGATGTGGTGGATCCGTTCCTCACGGATAAAGCTTTTCACCCGCTGTGAGTTGGCAAGTTTTTCCACCGCCATCAGCATGCCCGTGCCGTCTGCCTTTTTGACCAGGCGCTGCGAAAGGGACAAACGAAGGGAGTCGGCAAGCATCATACGGATCAGCGCCTGCTGTTCCACCGGAAACATGTTGATAATGGTCTGGATAACGGCCGTGGAGTCAAAGGAGTTCATGGTGCTCAGTACCAGGTGGCCGGTACGGGCTGCCCGGATGGCGATTTCAAATGTTTTGCGGTCCCGCATTTCGCCGATGACAATCACATCCGGGGCCTGCCGGAAAATTCCGCGCAGCCCCTCCTCGAAGCTTTCCGTATCCCTGCCGACCTCCCGCTGATTGACATTGCTTTTTTTGTGTTTGTGCAGAAATTCAACCGGCTCCTCCAGAGTGATGATATTGCAGCGGCGGTTGGTGTTTATGATGTCTAAGATGGCGGAAAGGGTGGTGGATTTGCCGTTGCCAGCAGGTCCTGAGATCAGGATCAGGCCCTGCTGCGAGAGGGCGTAGTCCGCAAGCCATTTCGGCAGATCGAGTTCCTCCAGGGAAGGGATCTTTTCCGGAAGATGCCGAACGGCAATGGATATGGAGTTTCGCTGGCGGTAGAAGGTGATTCGGAAGCGGATTTTGTTTTTATAGGTAATACCGGTTTCCAGCTCATTATCGCGGTTGAAGATTTCCCACTGCTCATTGGAGAGGATCTGCCTGCTGTAAGCCTCGATATGAGCAGGGGTAAGGGCAACCGTGGCCAGGCGCTTCAGGATGCTGCCCATCTTAATCGAAGGCGGCACCCCGGCCGACAGCAGCATGTCGCTGCCGCCTGACTTGGCAAGGTAGGTGAACAGTTTTTCTATCGGCGGCGGCTGCTGGCTGTCCTGGGCCTCGTAGAGGGAGAGATTCTCTATGTCTGCGCCGTTGATCCCGCCCTGGTAATTTTCGGAAAGCAGATTGAGAGCGGCCTCCATCATGAAAAAAGGCACAATTGCAGGCTGTATCTTTTTGCCCAGGGTAAATTCCAGGTCGCTTATGGTCATAAAATCCTGGGGACTCACCATGGCCAGCGTAAGAGTATTGTTTTCCACAGAAATCGGAAGAATTCGGTATTTCTGCATCTTTTCCTTATCAATAAGCTGGAGGACTTCCGGTGGTATGTCCACCTCAAACAGATTGATGGAAGGCACGCCAAACTTCTGGGACAGAAAGGAAAGCATTTTATTCACAGTGATAAAGCCCATCTCTATCAGGATGGAACCCAGCGGCATGTCCACCTGGGTGCGGCGCTTCAGGGCCTGGTCCAGCTGCTCCTCATTTATCAGGCCGTGATTGACCAGTGACTGTCCCAGCGGACTTCTCCTTGAAGGCTTTTTGGCCTTGGTCTGCGTTGATGCCGGCATTTTTCCCTTCCCCTATGTCTTTGTGACGGTGTTTAACAGAATAAAGATACGTTTCCGATGTTTACCGCAAAGGCGCAGAAAAATCCAGAGCAAATTTCTACCGGGGACCGCAAACGTTGACAAAGCAGGAACAGGGGATTAAAGATAGCCGGAGAAACCAACAAACGGAAAGGATGGCCGATGACAGAAAGAAAGTTCAATCCCCGCCATATAGATAAGCTAAACGATCCTAAGCGTAAAAAAACGATGAAGCCCGACATCCTCTGGGAGCTTGTAAATCTCGAAAATCCCGGGGTGCTGGTGGATATTGGCGCCGGCACCGGCTTTTTTGCCTGTTTGTTTGCGGAAAAAATGGCGAGCGGAACGGTTTATGCCTGTGATACGGCGGACGAGCTGATTGGCTGGATGCGGGAGAATTTATCCCCGGCATGCCGGGAACGGGTCGTTCCCGTCAAGTCAGAGGAAGCCAGGATACCGCTGTCTGACGGCCTGGCGGATCTGGCCTATATGATAAACCTGCATCATGAGCTGGAGCGCCCGCAGGAGCTGCTCTTCGAGGTCAGCCGCCTGGTAAAGCCGGGTGGCAGGGTCCTGATTGTTGACTGGAAACCGGAAGAGACCCCGGAGGGGCCGCCTTTGTCAATCCGGGTGTCGCCGGCAACCGTGGCGGAGCAATTGGAGAAAGCCGGATTTGCTGCTCCGGACAGGGCGGATATTCTTCCCTGGCATTATGTTCTGCTGACTTCCCGGGCAGCCGGCCAATCCTGATGTTCTCGTAAAAAGTCAGTCCGGGATGGCAAAGTAAGAAGTTCAGGCTCCGGTGAAAATCCGTAAGGTGATTCATATCCCGGGGGGCGGAAGCCCAACGCAGATATCGGATTTTTTTCGGAACCATCGAAATTTTTCTTGACATGAAAACTTTATGCGTATTATACGCAAATAAAAGGGGCGCATGTTCACCCTAAAACTAAAAAAAATACTTATACCGCCGCAGGTAGGGCTGTTGACATTTGCCGGCATGGCACAGCTTTTTTTGAATCCAACAAGAAGAGAAAGGATGGGTATGCTAAAACAGAGGATTATAAAAGCACTGGTGGTTTTTGCTCTTATCGCACTTGCAGCAGGTTTTGCAGGCAGCGCGCAGGCCGCCGAAGACGCTGGAGCTGTCAATATCAACTCAGCTACTGTTAAGGAATTGACTCAGCTAAATGGTATAGGCCCTGTCTGTGCTGAGCGGATTGTGGCATACCGCAAGGCTAACGGTGAATTTGAAAGCATTGAAGAAATTGTTCAAGTAAAGGGAATAGGCCCTAAAACCCTGGCTGATTTCGCGGAACAGATTACGTTAAAAACGCAGGAAACCGACTGATTCCGGTATCAGGAATAAGCCCGCCGCTTTTATTCAGGAAGAGACGGAACAGGCAAAAAAAGCCCGTGTGCTATCGCACACGGGCTTTTTTGCCCCTGAACTCTCCCAAATTTCCTTATAGTCGGTATTTACTGAATAAAATAAGGGCCGGTGCAGGATATGCCCTTTGCCAGCAGGATGCGGATTTTTTCCATTAGGGGACAGGTATCAGCGCAGTCCGGAAGATTTCTGCGGTAGATGCACGTGCGGCACGGGCTCTCACTCAGGTAGCCGATTTCAAAGTCGAACTTGTCTCGTTTCAGTGGCATTTGTTTTTTTGTCCATGCGTACCATTTTTTATCTAAATTGAGCAATTTTCAAGTTTACAGCAGACATAAGAAAATGACCGGCGAGCTGCAGGCAGCTATCCGGGACATCATCTGACGTATTTCAAACGATTAGTTTAGGCTATAATATTACGCAGCCATCTGGCAAGAGCAAATTGTTGCCCGTGGCGGCAGGGCAGGGGGCGACTTTCAAAACTTGCTTGACAGCCTGTTTTTATGTATTTAATACCATGGCAAATATCGCAGGCTTAAAATCAGGTCCCCGCTGCATCAGGAACCGATAAGTTCCGCCCCTGTTTTTTGCCCGGCCGGCGGAAAGGGCGGACGGGTTCGGCCGTGGGGGCCATCAGATAAGGAGTGCCCGAATGAATACGATTATCTCTTTTTCCCGCCGGAGTCTGGCCTGGATCCTTTTTTTTATGCTTCTTTTTTCCGCTTTGTGCAGCCTGTGCACCCTGTGGCTTTGCTGGACCGTTTCAGGTCAATTGCCCCCCTCGGTGCTGGAGAGCGCTGCAAGCTGTTCTCCTGCGTTTGCAGCGGGGCTGGACAATCTGGCGCCCCTCTGGAAATTTTTACAGACCTACTTTTTTTTGATAACGACAGGGGTATTTCTTGTCCTTGGCCTGATTCTCTGGCTGCTAATTCGCCGCTGCCTGGTGCGGGTGCTCCGCAGAGAGGGGTTGGCGGCTGACAAAAAGGCCCCCGCGAAAAAGCGTGCCGGCAAAGACAAGCCGGAGGAAGCCCCTGCCGCAGCGGAGGAGGCGCCGGAGCAGACGGGCAAAAAAGAGCGCAAAAGGATAAATGAGCGCTTCTATCTCCATCTTTTATCCGTATTGCAGCGAGACGGGAGACTGCTTGATTTTCTGGAGGAGGACTTAAACCTGTACGAAGACGCTCAGATCGGGGCGGCGGTGCGCAGCATCCAGGACAACTGCAAAAAAACCATCAATCAGAGCCTTTCTCCGAAACCGGTTTTTGATAAGGCCGAGGGCGATACGGTAACCATACCTGCTGATTTTGATCCAAATGCCGTCAAGCTGACAGGCAATGTCAGCGGAGAACCGCCCTTCACAGGAATTCTGAGGCACAGGGGCTGGCGCGCGGCCAGGCTGGAGCTGCCGACTCTGTCCAGCCGGCAGGATCCCGGCATTATTGCGCCTGCAGAAGTAGAAATTTCCTGAGCAAGTGAAATGGGAGATACTTTATAATTTCAGGAGGTGTCTTGACAGAGCCTGTATATATAATCGGTATTGACCTGGGGACAACCAACAGCATTGTTGCCTTTACCCGGGCAGATTCGGCATCCGCCGGGAGCATCCGCATATTCCGGGTGCCCCAGCTTGTGGATGCCGGTGTAGTTGAAAACCGGGACATTCTGCCGTCCTTTATTTATATTCCCGCCTCCCATGAACTCCCGGAGGAGGACCCGGCCCTTCCCTGGGACAGCGGCAACCAAGTCATCATCGGCGAATTTGCCCGAAAAAGAGGCGAGGAGGTGCCCAACCGCCTGGTTGCATCGAGCAAGTCCTGGCTGTGCAATACTCTGGTGGACCGCAACAAGCCGATTCTTCCCTGGGACGCCCCGGAAGAGGTGAGCCGGATGTCACCTGTTCAATCATCGTCTTTGCTCCTTGATCATATCCGCCGGGCCTGGAATCATGAGATGGCTGCCGTGGAGCCGGAACTGCGCATGGAACACCAGGATGTTTTTCTGACTGTGCCCGCCTCCTTTGATGCCGTGGCGCGGGAGCTTACTGTACAGGCTGCTGAAGCCGCCGGGCTTTCCAATATTACGCTTCTCGAGGAGCCGCAGGCGGGTTTTTATTCCTGGATAGAGGCTTCAGGGGATAAGTGGCGTGAAAACGTTGAAAAGGGCGACCGGGTGCTGGTCTGCGATATCGGCGGCGGCACCACGGATTTCAGCCTTATTCGCGTTTCCGAGGATGACGGCGAGCTTGCCCTGGAAAGGATTGCTGTAGGTGAGCATCTGCTGGTTGGCGGGGATAATATGGACCTGGCCCTGGCTTACATGCTTGCCGGGAAAATGGCCAAGTCCGGCAATAAGCTCGATTCCTGGCAGATCCGCGGCTTGGTGCACAGTTGCCGAAGCGCCAAGGAACAGATCCTGTCTTCTGAAGACATGCAGGAGGCGCCGGTAACGGTTCTGGGCCGGGGAAGCAGCCTGATCGGCGGCACCATGCGCACAAGCCTTTCAAGGGAGGATCTGGAGGGAATGATTCTGGACGGATTTTTCCCCTCCTGCCGTTTTGATGAGGCGCCGCAGCGCAGACAGCAGGTGGGGCTGCAGGAAGCAGGCCTTTCCTATGAATCCGACCCGGCCGTAACCCGGCACATGGCAAAGTTTCTCGGGCAGCAGCAGGGAGCCGACGATGATGCCGGCATCCTGCCCACCGCAATTCTCTTCAACGGCGGTGTCATGAAACCCGAAAAAGTACGCGGCCGTATCCTGGAAGTTCTGGCTTCCTGGCGGGAACCAGCCTCAGGCGTGAGCCTGCGTTCGGTTGCGGCCGAGTCCTATGATCTCGCTGTTGCCAGGGGCGCAGCCTACTATGGCCTTGCCCGCAGGGGAGAGGGCATACGTATCCGCGGCGGGCTTAACAGGACTTATTATGTGGGGATCGCTGCCTCCATGCCGGCTGTGCCGGGCATGCCTGCGCCGGTCAAGGCCCTGTGCGTGGCCCCTTTCGGCATGGAGGCCGGAACTTGGTTTAAGATTTCCGATCAGGCCTTTACCCTGGTGGTGGGGGAGCCGGTGCGGTTTGATTTTATGGGCTCGACAACCAGGCAGTCCGATACGGCGGGAAGCGTTATTGAAGACTGGCACGGCGATATCGAGGAAATTACCACAATGGAAACCACACTTGAGGGTTCTTACGGGACCCCTGTGCGCGTGCAGCTCGAAACGCAGCTGACCGAGGTGGGAACCCTGGAGCTGTGGTGCGCCTCTCTTGAAGACGGCAGGCGCTGGAAGCTGGAATTCAATGTCCGGGAGCAGGAACAGGCCAATGTTTGAGCGCCAGTTTCGCTATATAATCGGCATCGACCTGGGAACAACCAACTCGGCTGTCTCTTACGTGGACCTTGAGGCCGAAAATAAGAAGAACCGGGGCATCAAGCTTTTTCAAATCCCCCAGCTCACAGGGCCCGGAGAGGTAAAAGCCCAATCCGTGCTCCCCTCTTTCTGCTACCTTCCGGGGAAATATGATATCTCCGGTGATGCCGTGCAGCTTCCCTGGCGTGACGGGGCAGACAGTTTCGTCGGCACCCTGGCCCGGGATCACGGGGCAAAGGTGCCGGCACGGCTGGTTTCATCAGCCAAGAGCTGGCTGTGTCACAGCCAGGCCGACCGCAGGGCCAGGATACTGCCCTGGGGGGCGCCGGAGGAGATTCCCAGGATTTCCCCGGTTCAGGCGACAGCGGCTTACCTCAAACATATCCGCAAGGCGTGGAACTACAGGCAGGGAGAGGAGGATGACCTGTACCTGGAAAACCAGATGATCATTCTCACCGTGCCCGCCTCTTTTGATGAAGTGGCGCGGGATCTCACCCTTGAAGCAGCCGGTCTTGCAGGACTGAAAAACCCCACCCTGCTTGAGGAGCCACTGGCCGCGTTTTATAGCTGGTTGATACAGCACGAGGACAACTGGCGGGACTATATTGCTCCGGGCGAGCTGGTTTTCGTCTGCGACGCCGGCGGCGGCACCACTGATTTTACCCTGATTACCCTGCGCGAAACCGAGGGGTCTCCGAGGTTTGAGCGGATTGCCGTGGGCGATCACCTGATTTTGGGCGGAGACAATATTGATCTGGCTCTTGCGGGTCATATAGAGCAGCGCTTCAACAACAGCCGGCCCCTGGGCAGCGAGCGCTGGAAAACCCTCTGTCACCTGTGCCGGCAGGCAAAGGAAAACATCCTGGATAAGGAGAAGGAGAGCGAGACCATTACCCTGATGGGCGAAGGCTCCAGCCTTATCGGCGGCACCCTGAGCGCTAAAATGGAGCGCGTCTCCCTTGAGCAGATTCTGCTGGAAGGTTTTTTTCCCGTGGTGCGCCCCGAATCAGAGAAGCGTCAGCAGCCGCGTAAGGGCATTTCCGAATTCGGCCTGCCTTATGAATCCGAGCCGGCTATTACCCGCCATATCGGTGCCTTTCTGGACAAACACAGTGAGGACGTCCGGAAATTTTTGGGCGAGCGAAGCGCCTTTCCGGACCTGATTCTGTTCAACGGCGGCACATTGAAGGCAGGGCTGGTGCAGGACAGGATCCGCGAAGCAATCCGCTGCTGGTTTGATGCAGAAGGCTCCGATCGTCCCCGGGTGCTGGACAATCCGCATCCGGATCTGGCGGTTGCCCTTGGCGCCTCCTACTATGGCCTGGTCAAAACCGGTGCAGGCGTGCGGGTGGGCTCGGGAAGCCCGCGTTCCTATTATCTCGGTTTTACCAGAAAAGACGGGGATGAGGCCGGGGAAAAGGCCGCCATATGCCTGGTGGAGCGCGGCGTGGATGAAGGCACCGTTCTTTCTTTGCCTGACAGCCTTAATTTTGAGGTGCTTGCCAACCAGCCGGTAAGCTTTGATCTCTATAGTTCCAGCTATCGCTCCGGCGACCGCTGCGGCGACATCCTGCCAGTGGATGAGACCCTGACCCCGCTGCCGCCGCTTCAGACGGTCATTCAATTTGGACAAAAAGGGAAAAAAACCAGTCTGCCGGTGGCAATTGAGGCCGAATACACGGAAATGGGGGTGCTGGCCCTGTGGTGCCGTTCCATGTCCAGCAGCCACCGCTGGCGTCTGCAGTTCCAACTCCGGGACACAGAAGCTGAAACCGAGGTGGCAGACCGGGAGGTGTTCGAGGCTGAACGGGTGGAGGAGGCCAGGAAGTGTCTCCGGGAAATCTTTTCCAAAAATTGCCGCTCCGAACGGATTTCCGGCGCGGCAAAGGAAGTCGCCGGAATCGTGGAGCGGCAAAAGGAGAAATGGCCGCTTGGCTTTATCCGGGAGCTGGCTGATGAACTTTTGGGCCTGGCCGCATCCAGGCGTTATTCTGCCGAACACGAGATCCGATGGCTGAATCTGACAGGCTTCTGTCTGCGGCCCGGCTTCGGGGACGGAATGGACGGACAAAGGATAAAATCCCTGTGGAAAATATACAAACAGGCGGTCACGTTCTCCGGCAACGTCCAGGCCCGGTCGGAATGGTGGATTCTGTGGCGGCGGGTAGCAGGCGGGCTCAGCGCCGGTCAGCAGCGGCAGGTCTATCAGGATATCCGTCCTCTTCTGCTGCCCAAAAAAAATTCCAGAACCCGCCTCCAAAGCCAGGAACGCCTGGAGATATGGATGGCAGCCGCCAATATGGAGCGGCTCATGGCCAAGGACAAAACAGAGCTGGGCCGGAAGCTGGTTCCTGATCTGCATCCCAAAAAGACAAAACCCCAGTATTTCTGGGCTCTTTCCCGGATTGGCGCCAGGGAGCCCCTGTACGGACCGGTGGACCGGGTGGTTGCCGCAGATGAAGTTTCCCGCTGGATCGGTTCCCTTTTGGCGGTGGACTGGAAAAACCCCGCCCCTGTTTGCGCAGCGCTTGCCCAACTTGCGCGCAAAACCGGGGACCGCGCCCGCGATATCGAAGCGGATCTGCAGGAACAGGTGGTAGCGTATTTAAACCGCCATGGCAGGGAGGGGCACGTACGTTATGTAACCAGCGTGGTGGAGCTGGAAAAGCAGGATGAAACCACGGTTTTCGGTGAATCCCTGCCAAGCGGCATTGTCCTTGCGGCCCGCCTTTAGCCCTTCCCGGGATTTTTCCCGATATCCCCTTGCCGTCTTTGCTTATATCCGCTACAATATTTTTTTAAACTGATCCTGTATCTATTTATGAAGAAGGGGATGTAAACCTTGGCAAAATCCGACGAGAGGATCACGGTTAACGCAACGCTGGATATTCCGGCGGCTGCTTTGCAGGCGGTCGTGGAAAACGCCCGGGAGATGGCGGGAAAGGACGAAAAAGGGGTCTATCGAGTGGATACATATCAAAAGCTGGGTGATATTATTTCCCGCTTCCTGGATGAGAAGGATTTTCTCTCCTATGCCCGCGATATGTCAAATTATTCCTGATCCCCCCGGATTTTCTATCTGAACCCCATGTCTGCCTGGATAATAGCCCACAGGGGAGCCATGGCCGAGGCTCCGGAAAACACGCGTGCTGCCTTCGACCGTGCGCTGGAGCGGTCGGTGGACGGCATCGAATTTGATGTGCAGTTGAGCAGGGACGGGGTTCCGGTGATTTTCCACGACAAGAGCCTGCGGAAAATCAACCGGAGCAGCAGTCCCGTTTCTCATTATACTTACGAAGAGCTTAGTCAACTGGACTGGGGCGGATGGTTTTCAAAGGCTTTTTCCGGGGAGCCGATCCTTACTCTGGACCAGGTTCTTTTGGCATATGGCGGCAAAATCCGCTTGCTGGCGGAGATCAAGGCAGGAGGAGCAAACAGGGGGTTTTCGTCTGTAAAAAAGCTTGCGGAGATCGTTCCGGAGCGAATCCGGGCGCTGGTGCCTCAGCAGCGGTGGAGTCAAATGGTGATTCTATCCTTTTCCGCTGAGGTAATCGCTCTGGCCGCAGCTTCTTCACCGGAATTTGCTTACGGACAGAATTTGCTTTCCGATCCGTTTTCCTGTTCGGGCGGGATGCAGGATCTGCCTGGCTGCCTGACTGCGGTGAGCCTGCCTTTTGCCAGGATGACGGCCGGTTTTGTCCGGCGGTGCCATCAAAGGCGGCTTTTGGCAATGACCTATTCCTGCAACACTCCGGGGGAGGCGGAAAGCGCGTCGCAAATGGGCATTGATGTCATTATGACTGATGACCCGGCATCTGTTAATGCTCTGGCAGGGAGGAGGTAGCTATGAAGATTGTATTCGACAAGGCATTCTACACGGTCTACACCGGGGACCCGGCAGCGGAACCCGGTCGCATGGAGGCTATTGTCAACGCTCTCCCGGCTGATATGCCGATTGTGGAGCCGGAGCCTGCTGCTTATGAGCAGCTTTGCAGCGCGCATACCGAAGAGCATATCAGAATGGTTGATGCAAGGGATCTCTATGATATTGCCGCGCTGGCGGCAGGTGCATCTATCCGGGCCGCCCGCATCGGTCTTTCCGAACCCGCCTTCGGACTGGTTCGCCCTCCGGGTCATCATGCTTCGGCAGACGCATCCTGGGGATTCTGTTTTTTTAACAACATGGCGGTGGCCCTGCTGGCCCTGAAAGACGAGGGGCTTGTGAACAGTGCCTTTGTGCTGGATATTGATCTGCATTACGGCGACGGAACGGTAAATATCTTAGGGGATGCGGACTGGGTAGACATTGTAAATCCGGCCAAAAATTCGAGATCAGCCTATCTTGATTGCGTCGAAAGAACGCTGGCTTCCGTGAATGTTGATATCATCGGGGTATCCGCAGGCTTTGACAATCATCAGCAGGACTGGGGGGGACTTCTCGCCACAGAGGATTACCACCGGATTGCGGCGATGGTTCGGCAGAGAGCGGAAAAAACCGGAGGGGGCTGTTTTGCCCTTCTTGAAGGCGGATACAACCACCTGGTGCTGGGGCACAATGTCGCCGCCCTGTTGAACGGCCTTGCCGGGCAGCCGCAATGAAACATGGCGCTGTTCTGATGCGCCCGATTGAGGATATCTGCAGGGAACTTACCTGGGGCGGGCTTATGGCCTGGGCCAGCCGCAGGACGGTTATTGAGGGGCGAAAAATTCAGCAGAGGGGTGTGGTCAATTCGCTGATGACCGTCCGGCAGGGCAGGGGGCTGCTGGCCTGGGTGGATGCGGAGGAGCCGTTTGCCGTCATGATTGAACTGGAAGACGACGGGGATCTGTTTTCCAGTTGCACCTGCAATCCCATGGAGAGTCCCTGTGAGCATGCGGTTGCCGTTCTTATCGAATATATAGCCTGTTTGCAGCACAAAGTGCCGGTTCCCGCGGCAGAATCCAATGACCCCCGTTTCTACCTGATATAGGAGGACGCCCGGACCCGTGGGGAGGCTGCATGACGGCCGGGATTATACAGAGGGAAGGCAGGCGTATGAAAGTCGGCATGGGCTGGGATGTTCACCGGCTCGCTACCGGACGGCCCCTGATACTGGGCGGAATCGAGATTCCATACGAAATGGGGCTTGTCGGACACTCTGATGCGGATGTGCTCTTGCATGCGGTCTGCGACGCCCTTCTGGGGGCTGCCGGCATGGGCGATATCGGCGAGCATTTTTCGGATGATGATCCCCGGTTTAAAGATGTTTCAAGCATTGTCCTTCTGCAGCAGGTCCTGAAGATAGTGAGCGTGCATCAATTCGTAATCGGCAACGTCGATGCCACCCTGTTTGCCCAGGCTCCCAGGCTCACTCCATACAAAGCGGCCATGCGGGCGAAGCTGGCAGAGGTACTCTCTGTTTCCCCGGGGCAGATAAACATCAAGGCAACTACCACCGAGGGCCTGGGCTATATCGGAGAAGGCCTGGGCATTGCCGCCATGTGTATCGCTCTGATTGATTGACAAGGGGCTGCGTATCGGGGTATGAAAAAAAATGGTGCATCAATTTCTGAGGATTCGGAAAAGGAGAGTGGGTTATCATGACAATTCGCGTCTACAACACACTAACCCGTGATAAGGAAGAGTTTGCCCCCATGACTCCGGGCCGCGTTCGGATGTATGTCTGCGGTCCCACTGTCTATGATTCCTGTCATATCGGGCATGCCCGTTCCCTTGTGGTCTTTGATGTGATCTACAGATATCTTTTGCACCGCGGATTCGACGTGGTTTATGCCAGAAATTTTACGGATGTGGACGACAAAATCATCAGTCGGGCCAATGAACTGGGCATTTCCACCATGGAGCTGTCAGAGAAATACATTGATGAATTTCATGCCGACATGGCGGCTCTAAATGTCCGGCGCGCCACTCATGAACCGCGCGCCACCGAGCATATTGAATCCATTATCACCGTAGTCAAGCGCCTTATAGAAAAGGGCTATGCCTATGAAGCAGGCAGCAACGTGTTTTTTTCCGTGGAAAACTTTGACGGCTATGGCAAACTCTCCGGTCGCCGGCTGTCTGAAATGGAGGCCGGCGCCCGCGTGGAGATTGACAAGCAGAAGAAAAACCCCATGGATTTTGTGCTCTGGAAGGCCTCCAAAGAGAATGAACCCTCCTGGGAGAGCCCCTGGGGCAAGGGACGGCCGGGCTGGCATATTGAGTGTTCGGCCATGAGCGCGTATTATCTGGGAGAGAGCTTTGACATCCACGGCGGGGGTAAAGACCTGATTTTTCCCCATCATGAAAACGAGATCGCGCAGTCCGAGGCGGCTTTCGGAAAACAGTTTGTCAAATACTGGATTCACAACGGTTTTGTGAACATCAATCACGAAAAGATGTCCAAATCCCTGGGTAATTTTCTTATGATCAAAGATATCATAAAGACCTGTCATCCCGAGGCGGTGCGGCTTTTTTTGCTCTCCTGTCACTACCGCTCGCCCGTGGATTTTACCGATCAGGCGATAAAGGAGTCTGCCAGCGCTCTGGATAAGATCTATACCCTGCTGGATCGTTTGGAATCCTTGCCCGGTGGTCTGGAGGCCTCAAAACAGAAGGCTGCAGAGTACGAGCCAAAGCGGGACGGCACCTGGGAGGCTTTCTGTAATGCAATGGATGATGACTTCAACACCGCTCAGGGAATCGGCGTGCTGTTTGACGCGGTCCGTCGTGTAAACCGCATGCTGGATCAGGGCGCAGAAAGCGAAAAGGCCCTGGAGGAGGTGCGCTCGGAGTGCGCGGAAATTCTGAAGATCGGGGACGTTCTCGGCCTTTTTGCCGATGCGCCGGCCGTCTATTTTGAAAAGCAGCGCAACCTTGCCCTGCAGGAGAAATCTCTGGATACGGAAACCATTGAGCAGCTCGTGAAACAGCGGGAAGAGGCCCGTGCGGCCAGGGATTTTCAAACCGCGGACCGCATCCGTGATCAGCTCAAGGAAATGAACATCCAGCTTGAAGACCGCTCTGACGGCACTATCTGGCGCTTTGCCAAATAATTCTCCTCTGCTGCTGCTTCATTTTTTTCGTGCGGCTTTTCATTTCCGTTTCCTGATTTATATTGTATCTGTATGACAGATTTCAAGCTGCAAACCGAGATGATTCCGCGGGGCGATCAGCCGCAGGCCATTGAAGCCCTGGCTGAAGGGGTTTCCGCGGGAAAACAACACCAGGTCATGCTGGGAGTTACGGGTTCGGGGAAAACCTTTACCATGGCCAATGTTATTGAAAAGGTTGGCAAACCCACCCTCGTTATCGCGCCGAACAAAACCCTGGCAGCCCAGCTCTACAACGAATTCCGGGCCCTGTTTCCGGAAAACGCGGTGGAGTATTTTGTCTCCTATTATGACTATTACCAGCCCGAAGCCTATATCCCGGTAAGCGATACCTATATCCAGAAGGACTCCTCCATCAATGAAATGATCGATAAGATGCGCCACTCCGCTACGCGCTCCGTTCTGTCCCGAAGCGACGTGATTGTGGTGGCCTCTGTTTCCTGCATTTACGGCCTGGGTGCCCCGGAGGACTACCTTGCAATGCGCCTTCACTTGCATGTAGGAATGGAGATGTCTAGAGAGAAGCTCCTTTCGGATCTGGTAGCGGTCCAATATGAGCGAAACGACACCGATTTCTGCCGGGGCGTATTCCGGGTGCGCGGCGATCGGGTGGAGATCTTTCCGGCCTATGAAGAGGACGCTGCCCTCCGGGTCGAGTTCTTCGGCGATGATATCGAGCGCATTGCGGAAATCGATCCGCTGACAGGCAACACTCTGGCCTCCCGGGAGCAGGTGACCGTCTATCCGGCCAGCCATTACGTGACGCAGCAACGTTCGCGAAAAGGGGTGATTGAAAGCATTCAGACGGAATTGAAAACGCGGATAAACGAGTTTTACAGCGCCGGCAAATACATTGAGGCCCAGCGCATTGAAGAGCGAACCAATTTTGACATCGAGATGATCCATGAGCTGGGCTACTGCAACGGGATCGAAAACTATTCGCGGCATTTAACCGGCCGCGCCCCCGGCGAGCCGCCGCCCACGCTGCTGGACTATTTTCCGGAGGATTTTCTGGTCTTCATTGATGAGAGCCATATCACAATCCCCCAGATAGGCGGGATGTTTAACGGCGATCGTTCGCGGAAGCAGACACTCGTGGAATACGGCTTCCGGCTGCCCTCTGCCCTGGATAACAGGCCCCTTGGTTTTAGCGAGTTCGCGCACAGGGTTTCCCGGGCCGTGTACGTTTCGGCAACCCCTGCGGATTACGAAATGAACAAAAGCGGCGATGCTGTGATGGAGCAGATTGTGAGGCCCACCGGCCTTATGGATCCGGCAATCGAGTTCAGGCCGGCAAAAAGCCAGGTGGATGATCTGCTCGATGAAATCCGCCTCCGGATCGAGCGCAATGAGCGGGTGTTGGTTACAACACTTACCAAGCGCATGGCGGAGGATCTGACAGAGTATTATACTGACCTGGGCATAAGGGTGCGGTATCTGCACTCGGATATCAAAACCCTGGAGCGTATTGACATTATACAGGACCTGCGGATGGGGGAGTTTGACGTGCTTGTTGGCATCAACCTGCTGCGCGAGGGGCTCGATATCCCCGAGGTCTCGCTTGTGGCGATTCTGGATGCCGATAAAGAGGGGTTTCTGCGCTCCACCCGTTCCCTTATTCAGACCTGCGGGCGGGCTGCCCGCAACGTCCGGGGAACCGTATTGATGTACGGCGATGCAGTGACGGATTCCATGCGGCGGGCGGCCGATGAAACAAACCGCCGCAGGGACATTCAGGCCGCTTATAATGAAAAGCACACGATTACGCCGATGACCGTGGACAAAAAGCTCGGAACCGGATTCGAACACGTCTACGAGCGGCCTGCTGAGCAGGGTGGCCGGCAGGTGGAGGAGAAGCTCTCGGATTACACCTCCCTTGACAACCTTGAGGGCAAAATCGCCTCGCTGGAAAAAGAGATGAACCAGGCTGCCAGGGACCTGGAATTTGAAAAGGCGGCAGCCCTCAGGGACCGGATCAGGGAACTGCAGAAACTGGTGGTTTTTGATTTTGAGGCAAGCTCCTGAACAATCGAATCAACAGAGCCAGCCGCTGCATTCGGCCTTAAAAGAGCAGGCTGCCCAGGCTCCGGCCGGGCCGGGGGTTTATATCATGAAAAGCTCCCGGGGCAGGGTTATTTACGTGGGAAAAGCCGCAAACCTGAAAAACCGGCTGGCCGCCTATTTCAGCGGCAAAACCCATATGGATGCCAAAACAGGTGTGCTGGTTGGGCAAATTACCTCTTTTGAAACCATCCGCACAACTTCTGAAAAAGAAGCCCTGATTCTGGAATCCAACCTGATCAAAAAGCACCGCCCCCGCTATAATGTTATTTTAAAGGACGACAAACGCTATCCTTCGCTTCGGCTCGATACCAAAAGCGACTTTCCCTGTCTTCAGGTTGTCCGCAAGATACGAAACGACGGTGCGCTCTATTTCGGCCCCTTTTCTTCTGCCGGCGCCGTGCGCGAGACGCTTAAGCTGATTCACAAGACATTTCAGTTGCGAAAATGCGTCTCTTCCAGGGTAAAACCCCGCTCACGGCCGTGCCTGTACCATCAGATGGGGCTGTGCCTGGCTCCCTGCGCAAAGTCCGTTGATCCCGCCCGGTATCACGATATTGTCCATGAAGTGCGCCTGTTTTTAAACGGCCGTACAGGGGAACTGACAGCGAAAATCCGCTCCGAGATGGAAGCGGCCGCCGGGCGGCGGGAGTTTGAGAAGGCCGCCAGGCTGCGGGACAAACTGTTTGCCGTGGAAAAAACGGTGGAAAAACAGGTGGCGGTAACAACTGATTTTGTGGATCGCGATGTCATCGGACTGGCGAGCGATCCCCCGTATTCGCTTCTCTGGGTCATGTTTGTACGAAACGGCTTTATGCAGGGGAAAAAAGAGTTTGCTCTGCAGGATGCGGCAGCAACGCCCGGCGAAATCATCTCCGCTTTTTTGAAGCAGCATTATGAGACCTCGCCTGATATCCCGGCCGAAATTGTACTGCCGGTTTCCCATGAAGACAGCTCCCTGTACGGCCAGTGGCTGTCGCAGAAAAAAGGCAGGAAAGTGCGGATTTATCATCCCAGGCGCGGCGACCGGCTGCGCCTGCTCCGGATGGCAGAGGAAAACGCCCGCACAAGGCTTGCCGACAGGATCGAGGAGGAGATGGCCAATTCGGCTCTGCTGGAGAATGTGCGGCAGAAGCTCGGGCTCCCCGGTCAGCCGGAGCGCATTGAATGCTTTGACAACTCCGGCATCTCCGGAAAGGAACTGGTGGCCGGCATGGTGGTATATACAGGGGGTGTGCCGGATAAGAGCCAGTACCGGCGCTATATTATTCGCAATGTAGATCAGGCGGACGATTATGCCTGCATGGCGGAAGCGCTGGAGCGAAGGTTCAAAAACGGCGGGGAAAGCGCCGGTCCTTTGCCGGACCTGCTGCTACTGGACGGCGGCAAGGGGCAGTTAAACATCGCCGTTGCGGTCCTCCAAAAACTGGGGCTTTACGGTGAGTTCTCCGTTGCCGGCATTGCAAAGGCGGACGCCGATCGCTCGGAGACGGCGGACAAGATTTATGTTCCGGGCAGACGCAACCCCCTGAACATGAGGGCCGGCCAGGACGTGCTCCATTTTCTCATGCGCATCCGCGATGAAGCTCACCGTTACGCCATATCCTTTCACCGCCGCAAGCGGTCCAAAACCGCGCTGCAATCCAGCCTGGACAATGTCGCAGGCATCGGCGAGAAACGAAAGGCGGTGCTCCTCAGGCATTTCAAAAGCATGAAAAACATCCGGGCCGCTTCAGTGGAGGAACTGGCAGGGCTGCCCGGCATGAATCGCCGGGCAGCCGAGAATGTGAGGGAGGCGCTCGGAGAGTGAGAGGTTCTACATCAGCTGCCGGATTTCTTTCATCAGGCTGTGTACCGCCTCTGCAGATCCGTCCAGGTCCTTTCTTTCCGATTCGGTGAGTTCGATTTCTATGATTTTTTCGATTCCGGTCCTGCCGAGTTTTACCGGCACGCCCATGAAGATCCCGGAAATTCCGTATTCCCCTTCCAGGTAGGCGGCGCAGGGCAGAATCTTTTTTTTGTCCTTTAAAATGGCCTCGGCCATTTCCGCGGCCGCAGAGGCCGGCGCATAAAAAGCGCTGCCGGATTTCAAAAGGCTTACGATCTCCCCGCCGCCTTTGCGGGTGCGGTCCACCAGGGCCTCGATCCGGTCTGCGCTGATCAGCTCGGTGATGGGGATGCCGGCCACTGTGGAAAAGCGCGGAAGCGGGACCATGGTGTCGCCATGACCGCCCAGGACAAATGCGTGCGTATTTTCCACGGATACCCCCAGTTCCATTGAAATGAAGGTCCTAAACCGCGCGGAATCCAGAACGCCTGCCATGCCCATGATCCGTTGTTTCGGAAATCCGCTTGTCTCCATTGCCACGTGGCACATGGCATCCAGGGGATTGCTTACGATGATAAATGTGGCTTCCGGCGAGTGCTTGGCAGCTTCGGCGGATACTGTCTGCATGATTTTGGTGTTGGTCTTTAAAAGATCATCGCGGCTCATTCCGGGCTTTCGTGGGATGCCCGCGGTAATGATGACAATGTCCGAGTTCGCGGTGGCTTCATAGTCGTTGCTGCCTACTACGCTCGCATCATGTTTTTCGATCGGGGCGGCCTCCTGCAGATCCAGTCCCTTGCCCTGGGGCAGGCCTTCCTCGATATCTATGAGCACGACATCGCAGAGCTCTTTTTCCGCAAGCCGCTGAGCTGTTGTTGCCCCGACGTTTCCCGCACCGACAACTGTGACTTTTTTATCCATGGCTGACTCCTCTCTGTGGGTTCCTGAAACTCTCCGGATATACAAAAAGTTTAAAAACTTGAAACACTCAGTTTAGGTTAAATTATACGCTATGGTCAATGCCGTTTTGTGTCAATAAAAATCCGGGCTGCGGACGAAGCCGGATTTGTCCGGCATCGTGATGTTTATCCATTATGCTGCGGCGGGGTTTTTTAACTTTACACAAAGACAGCTTTGCCGTTAAAATTATTTTATGATGAAAACGCCGAAAATCTCCAAGCGCATCGCCATGCTCCTGGTCTACGGCCGGCCTCCCCTGGTATTTGCCGCTATGATCTGTGCCATCGGTGTAATGCTCACCCGCCATCCCCTGCTGTATTCTGCAGGTGCGCTTCTGCTGGTGGCCTCCATGGCCTTTGATCTGGTGGACGGGTGGTTTGCCGCCAGGTTCAGTCATGATACCAGTTTTGCCCAACTGGCCGATCGTATCATGGACCGAATCGTCTATTCGATCATATTTCCACTTGTTGCCGTGGGCATGATGTGGCGGCTGCTGTATGCAGATCCGGACTACAGCCGCCTTGAGCTGCTCCATGCCATTGTGGTGCTGCTTCTCTGCGTTACGGTGCTTATACGGGATAATTTTGCACGCTTCATGCGCGATTTCGCCATACGTTTCGGCGAGGAACCCGGCCTGCATGAGCTAAACCGTCTGCGCACAATTGTCGCAGCACCTCTTGGCTTCCTTTTGTATGTGCATGCCTTCTATGTGCCTCTATCGGGCGCAGCAGCCGGCTTTTATGAGCCGCTGACCTGGCTGGGCAGCCTGCATGTGCGGAATTTGCTTGTTGTCGAGATTATTTTCCTCATTATCAACTTTGGCTCCATTGCCGCCTACTGCCGCAAATACGGCAATTACTGCCTGGATGAGCTCTGTGAAGGCGACGAGCTTTTAAGGCGCCGCATTCTTGCAGTCTTTCCCAATGCGCTGACCGTCATGAACGCCATGATGGGCCTGCTGGCGGTATTTTTCGCCTATCAGGGCAAAATTACGGAATCCTATCTGCTGCTGATCGGCGCCGCCATCTTTGACAAACTGGACGGGGCCATGGCGCGCAAGATGGGTTTGACCGAACCGCTGCCCGGCACTTCACACATGAGCAATATCACACTTGGCGGGGTTTTGGACGATATTGCAGACGGCGTAAGCTTCTGTATTGCTCCGGCCTGGATCTTCTATATCTGTCTGAGCCGGTATCCGGGTGCGGGCGTGATGGAGCTGTCTCCGGCGATTGCCGCTCTTCTGTATGTTGCGGCCGGATTCGGCCGTCTGCTTTATTTTACCCTGGATCGCCATCCGATTCCGGGCTTTTTTAAGGGTATGCCGACACCTGCGGCAGCCCTGCTGGTGGTATCCCCCCTTCTTATTCTTACCCGCGGAGATGTGGCGGGCACAGACTACGGCGCCTTTCTTGTAATTTTTTCCTTCTGCCTGATGATATTTTCCGCTTTCCTGATGAACTTCTATCCGGTCAAATACATTCACATCGGACGCTTCATGGACCGCAATCCCTGGTTTACCTGGGTGAATCTCCTGTTGATGCTGGGATTTGTCTTCACCCCGTATTTCGGCTACCTTGTTTTTTTTCAGATGGTGTCAAATTAAAGCCGAAGGGCGGCGTAATATACCCCAGTTCCGTATTGATGGTGAATAAAATACCGAACCAGATCGGATCAAAACCCAACTTGACCGCCAACGGCACAAAAACAGGAGTGCAAATCATAATGATCCCGGCAGGATCCATAAAAAAGCCCATGATCAATAAAATCAGTTGCATTCCGATAAGAATAATCCAACGGTTCAGC